>NZ_JBPEHJ010000001.1:213422-545481 GCF_051201075.1 Niabella hirudinis | reverse complement strand
CACTAACCATGATCGTCCTGATTTTTTGGGTATTCTGAATATTACCGCCGCTCTGCGGCTCTGTGCTGGGATGGTGGCTTTTGTTACAAAGATTAATGGTGCTCCGCACCTATAAGGGTTACCGGTGCTTTGCATCTTTGCTAATATTTGAGGCGTTGGGGGGGAAGAAAACTTGTTTTAGCTGAATGGGCGGCCACTAACCATGATCGTCCTGATTTTTTGGGTATTCTGAATATTACCGCCGCTCTGCGGCTCTGTGCTGGGATGGTGGCTTTTGTTACAAAGATTAACGGTGCTCCGCACCTATAAAGGTTACCGGTGCTTTGCATCTTTGCTAATATTTGAGGCGTTAGCGGGGAAGAAAACTTGTTTTAGCCGCATAGCGGCGTTCATACTAATAGCCACGCGCATGGCAATTGAACCAAAGGTGCAGCGCACCGGTAATATTTGAGGATGCAATATTTACCTGCCCGGTTCTACATATTGTTCCAGCATCAGCAATTTGCCTGTGCTGGTGATGCCTTCGGCTACGATTTTAAACCGTTTGGTGCGGTCGTTATTGTAAAAAATGATGGGGATACGCGGGTTGCTGCCGGAAACAAATAGTTCCGGTTTCCAGTCGAGGGTAAGCCGGTAATCATTATAGGCGTTTGCTGCGGGCGTGGAGTAATCGGGGGCATAAAATTCCTTCATAATACTGTAGCCCTCATAATCCACGATGGTAGCGGAGGATTCCATGGCCTGGTTGAGCTCGTCACCCCTCCTGGTATACACGGCCAACACGCCGTTGGCCCCTCCTCCGGGGGCGCCTATAAAATTGGGAAATACTTTTACCAGTGCGATGTCAGAGGGCGGAATGGCGGCGATCATGCCTGCGTCCGCAGGTACCTCATCGAGGTAGAGCTGCATCGGCTGGCGGGCGCCGCCCTGCCGGTAAAAGAGCCGGTAGCTGTCAAACGAACCGCCGCGCTCAACAGTGAGGCTGGGAATGCGCCCCTGCAGGTAATCAAAGATATTCATATTGGGAATAAACTCCCGGGTAAGGTCGAGCGTGCGGGCATTGATGCCGCCGGCAAACAATCCGCTCATGTAGCGTTCTTCCAGTTTTTGCAGTCTTGTTTTAGTGCCCAGTATCACCACGCTATCCAGCATAACGCCCTCGCCGCGGATATAATCACCATAGGCGGCGTTCATTCTTGCCGGAAGGGCGCCGCTGGCACCAATAGCGGGATTTTGCGGCAGGTGCAGCGGCGGTAATGCGTAGGAACGGGCGAGGGAATCGGTATTCAGCTTAATGGTGAGGAACTTGTTCTTCTTTCCCATCACATCGCTGAACAGGACTTTTGCTTTATTGAAAAAGATCATCGAATCCATTTTAAACCGGCCCTCCGGGTCGGTTTTAACCATTTGCAGGTTGCGTCCCGAATCGGTAGCCACCCAAATAAGCAGATCCCGGTCTGCAAAGGATTTGCCCGAGCCGGCGATGGTTGCTTTCCCCGAAAGGCTGATAAAGCCGGGATCTTTATGCCGGGGTGCGGGCAGGGTATGGGCGGCTACATCCGTCCATTTAAACCGCCGCCAGCCATTAGTGAGCATTACCAGCTCAACATCGTCTGCGGCACTGGCATCGCTGCTAAAGTAATAGGATGGTTGGTGTACATAACCGGGAATATCGCTGGTAAGCAGGAAGGAACTATAAATATTTTGAGGACGGCAGGAACCGGCTTCATAATCCGCATCCGTAACCGAAACGGAAAAGTTGCCGGTGATGCTATCCGGAAGGCTGATGCTGAAATGATTCTTTTTGCGTGCCCCGTTGTTTAGCGTATCTGTGCTGAAGGTTGCGGGCAGGATATACTCTTTATTATTGATAAATGTGAGCCGCTCCGCCAGGGGCATGCCGTCTATATTAAAAACGGTAACCTGCAATACTCCCGAAGGCAGCGTTGCTGTTGGGATGATGCCCCTGACCGGGTTGCCCGGTGAGCCATTCAAGGGATGTTTAAATACAATGTGGTGCTGCATTTGCCCCACCATATAAGCGGGCACCTGCCGGCTGCCCCGGTAGCTGACAGTAAACGCTTTGGCATTATTGCTATTGGTTAGCCGGAGCGCCAACCCCTCGGCGCTGCTTTGCGGCAGCTCAAAAGATTGCCCTTTTATTAAAGCATGGTATGGCATTCCTGCAGAGGGCGTGAGTATAAACTGCCCCATACCATCATGACTGCTGGAAAAGCTGGTGATTGTCTTGTTTGTCTGGTCCCTGATCTCGCCGGAAACACTGATTGGCAGCCCATTGGGATCAACGGCTTTAAAGGCAATGTTATTTGGAATACCCGAAACCAGGTTGCCGCCTTCTGGAAAAAAACGGAGGCTGGCAACGGCCACAACAGCCGGTGGTGCTGTGCGCATTTTATTGCGCCCATAGATCATGAGCCGGCGGGAAAAAAGATAGGCCCTGTCAAAATTCAGCATCAGGGGGGTATAGGCCCTTAGCTGGTAGGAGCCGGTGGGGAGCGAGTCGGGTAAATCAAACTGGCCATAGGAGAGGGCGCCAAATACCGGAACGGTTTTTTTAATAACGGGAGCCGACTGGTTGTTCAGCAGTTCAACAAAAAGAGTGGAATTGGCCGCCGAGGGTAGAAAGCCGGACATGAAATAGGCCTTGAACCAGATCGTTTGCCCCGAAAAATAAGCGTCCCGGTCCAGGTGGAGATAGGTTTTTTCAATCGGATTTTTTTTATTCCAGGTTTCCAGCCCTTGTGTAAAATCCTGGCCGGATGTGGGGGCAGCGCTCATGATTGTAAACAACGCTGCAGCAAATTTTAAAAAGCGCGTCATTACCGGATGTTTTATAAGAAAATTACAAATGAATCTGCAAATGGTTCTGTATATGCAGTTGTTATTAAGGATGTATTTTTCTTATTTATTACACAACAGGCACTGCAGATTATTGTCCTCCTCCGATGGTTTTTTCGATCATCAGCATCCGGCCATCGTTGGTAAGCCCTTCTACTACCACTTTAAAGCGCTTGGTACGGTCATTATTGTAAAAAATAACGGGAACCCTGGGGCTGATGTTTGCCAGGTAGATATCCGGGAGCCAGGCCAGCGTAAGCCGCTCATCTGGTTTGGTGGGATCTATGTTTTTATTGAGATCATAGTCCGGGGCATAAAACTGCTTAATGATCGAATATCCTTTATAAATGATAATATCTGTTGCCGCTTCGGTACTCGCCGCCAGGTCGGCCCCCTTCTTCATATAAATGGCCAGCGCACTGCCTCCGCCCATAGTGCCCACAAAGTTGCCCATTACTTTTACAAAGGCAATCTGGTTTACGGGGATCGATTCGATAAAAGTGGGATCGGTCTGCATTTCATCAAGATAGAGTGCCATCTTGCCGCCGCCGAGTCCGGCATCGCGGTATTTGACCACATACTGTCCTTCAGTATCCCTGGAAACGGTTACGCCAGGTATTCTTCCCTGTATGTATTCAAAAATATTCATACCGCCGCCGGGTTCATTCCGCAAGTCCAGTATCCGGGAGTTAATGCCGCCGGTGAACAGTCCGCTGGTATATTCATCTTCCAGTTTTTCCTGGTCTGTTTTTTGCCGGCCTTTTACGGTTACGTTTTTAAGCGTAAGCCCTTCGGCTTTTAAATAATCGTCATAGGCGGTTTGCATTTTGGCCTCGGTTTGCATGGTGGCCGTATCATTAAAGGGTATTTGAAGTGCCGGCATTTTGTAATTCCGGTTGAGCGAGTCTCCATCCATTTTTACCTTAATGTATTTGCTTTTAGATCCCTTGATATCGGCAAAAAGAATCCGGTTTTTTTCATAAAGGAACATAGTGTCAATCCGGAAGCCACCCGTAGAATCGGTGTGAATGATTTTGGTGGGACCCACTTTGCCCTGCAGGGTATCAACCGGGCGGATCATCATCATGGCATCTTTGTTGGCAAACGGCTTGCGGGTGCCTTCTATCGTTATCCGGCCTTTCAGGCTGATGTATCCCGGGTCTTTGTACTGGACGGCAGGAAGGGTATTGCTGGCAACCTCACTCCATTTAAAGCGGGTCCAGCCGTTGGTCATCATCACCAGGTCCAGCTCGTTTTTTACGGATTCGGCATCCGACAGGAAATAGTAGGCCGGGTTATGAACGTATCCTTTAAGATCACTGTTGATCAGGAAATACGAATAAATATTGAGGGGGCGATAGGGTTCGGTTTCATAGTCTGCATCGGTAACAGAAATACTGAAATGGCCGATGACGGTATCTTTTAAATGAATACTGAAACGGTTGCGCTGGTGGGCGGTGGTATTGAGCGTATCTGCTACCAGCTCGCCCGGCAGTATGTATTCCTTGTTATTTACGAACGTAAGCCGCTCTGCCAGCGGCATATTGTCTTTGTTAAATACCGTAAGGTGAAGGATGCCCGAAAGCAGGCCGCTGGTTTGTATGACCCCGCCAGTGAGGTCCTTACCCTGTTGCAGCGGCTGTTTAAAAAGCACCTGGTTACCCATCTGCCCAATAAGGTAAGCTGCATGCATCTCGGCCGGAAGTCCGGCGGGATGCTCTATTTTAAACTGCTTGCCTTTGGGTGTGTTGGATACGCTGAAAGAAATACCCTTGCTGGTGGCTGCAGGCAACGGAAATTGTTTGGCCGGGTCCTGGTCCAGCACTACATAATAGGTTTCCGTGGCCTGCGGTACCAGGTTAAATTTGCCCATGCCATCGTGCTGAGTCGTAATGGCGGAGACAACTTCTCCCTTATTGTTTTTAAGCTGGCCCGAAACAAAAACAGGGTAGCCGTTGCGGTCTACGGCTTTAAAAGCGATATTGTTAAGCAGGCTGCCAACCAGATTGCCGCCCTCCGGAAAAAACTGCAGATCGATGGTGTTGCTGCTTTCTTTTGTTTTGGCATCTTTGGGTGTGGCGCCAAAAACCACCACCCTTTTGCTGTATACGAACCCCGGCTGGTTCAGCATCAGCGGGGCATAGGCTCTTAGCTGGTAGGTGCCTGTAGCAAGGGTTTCGGGCAGTTCTATTTGCCCTAAAGAAACACCCTGGTAGGCAGGAAAAATTTTGCGTATGACTATGGTCGATTTATTATCGAGCAGCTCTACATAGACCGTAGAGGTTTTGAAACTGGGGAGGTAATCGTTCATGAGGTACCCCTTAAACCAAATCGATTGTCCGGCAATATAGGTTTCGCGGTCCAGGTGAAGGTATAGTTTTTCGATCGTATTTTTTTGCGCCCAGCTATCGAGTGTTTGTTCAGGTGTTTGCGCATTTACAGTAAGCAGGCCGCCCAGGGCAATGGTCAAAATGATCAGCTTTTTGAGTATCATTGAGATTCGTGTTATTTTTGGGAATTGAAACTACTGATTTTTTGACTTATAAATTGCATAAAAGCTTAAATCCGAATGAGTTTTTTTAGAAAACCCCTTTTTGAGGGCGGGGATAATGAAAAACCCGCCATTTTGTCTATATAATCGTATTGGCAATATTATTGACAACATAGGTTTGCCAACTAAATAAGAAAAAAGTATGAATGAAAATACGCAACTTCCGCAGGAAGAGAATAATGGTTTGAATATCAATGCTGATGAAAATGTTAGCGGAACGGAACATTTGACAGACCCCCTGGTGGAATCTGACCAGGAGGCACTGGAGTCTGAATTAAGAGAGAGTAAGGATAAATATATCCGTCTGGCGGCTGAATTTGACAATTTCAGGAAGCGGACCGCAAAGGAGCGGGTAGAGTTGTTCCAGACGGCCGGCAGGGATGTGATCACCGATTTGCTGGATGTGCTGGATGATGCGGACCGTGCACAGGCCGAGTTTGAGAAGTCGGCCGATAGCACCACATCAACAGAAGGAGTGCGGTTGGTGTTTAACAAGCTCCGGAACATTTTACAATCAAAGGGACTGAAGCCTATGGAAGCCATCGGGAAGGATTTTGATCCGGATCTTTTTGAGGCCATTACCGAAATTCCTGCACCTACCGGGGATCTGAAAGGCAAGGTGGTAGATGAAGTAACAAAGGGTTACTATCTGAATGATAAAATTATCCGTCACGCAAAAGTTGTAGTAGGTAAATAACATGTCAAAAAGAGATTATTACGAGGTCCTGGGAGTTTCAAAATCTGCTTCAGCGGAGGAAATAAAAAAAGCCTATCGTAAGGTGGCTATGCAGTTTCACCCCGACCGTAATCCCGGGGATAAGGCAGCGGAAGACAAGTTTAAGGAAGCCGCCGAAGCTTATGAAATACTCAGTGATACCGACAAGCGGGCGCAGTATGACCGGTTTGGTCATGCCGGTGTAAGCGGCAATGGGCGCGGCTTTGGCGGAGGAATGAATATGGACGACATCTTCAGCCAGTTTGGAGATGTATTTGGCGAAGACCTGTTTGGGAGTTTTTTTGGAGGCGGCCGCAGCAGCCGCCAGGGGCAGCGGGCCCGGGGCGTACGGGGCAGTAACCTGCGCGTGAAGCTGAAGCTGAGCTACGAGGAGATCGCCAAAGGCGTTACCAAAAACATCAAGGTTAAAAAATATGTAAGCTGCACTACCTGCGGCGGCAGCGGGGCAAAAGATAAAGGCAGTGTGCAAACCTGTGCCACCTGCCAGGGATCCGGTCAGGTAAGGCGGGTGCAAAATACCTTCCTGGGGCAGATGCAGACGGTAACTACCTGCCCCACCTGTAATGGAGAAGGAACCACGATTACTGCAAAATGCGGCAGCTGTAAAGGGGAGGGTAGAGTTTATGCAGAAGAAACCATTACCATTGATGTGCCGGCAGGCGTGCAGGCAGGTATGCAATTAAGCGTAAGCGGAAAGGGAAACGCCGGGGAGCGGGGCGGTATGCCGGGCGACCTGATTGTACTGATAGAAGAAGAGACGCATAAAGAGCTGCACCGCGAGGGGCTTAATGTGGCTTATGACCTTCACATATCCTTTACCGATGCGGTTTTTGGAACCACCCTGGAAGTGCCTACCATCGATGGGCGGGCAAAGATCAAAGTTCCGCCCGGTACGCAAAGCGGTAAGATCTTCCGGCTAAAAGGAAAAGGCTTTCCCAATGTTCATTCTCACTACGAAAAAGGCGATCAGCTGATCCAGGTAAATGTGTGGACACCGCAGCAGCTAAACGAAGAAGAAAAAGAAATATTGGAGAGATTGGTGGATGCACCCAACCTGAAACCCCAGCCTGAAAAGGCTGAAAAGGGCTTTTTTGAGAAAATAAGAGACCTGTTTAGTTAACGATACACCGGGTTGATCATAAAACGCGGAAATTTTTTATTACAGCTTCAGACCGTCTTGGGTTTGAGGCTGTTTTGTTTTAGATTTGCGCCACTATAAAACACAAGAGATGATCCATATTGTATTTAACCAGGTAGAGGTAGACCTGCTGCAGCAGGTGACCACATTGGATGAAACCCTGCAGGGGCCCGTGGTGCAGATCCGGGATGATTTTGCGGTGGGCCCCCTTGCCGGTTTGGATACGGAGGAAGGATGGCTGGCCCGGCTGGACTGGTGGCGTGGGCTTTCGAAGGGGTCTCCCTATCCGGAGGACCAAGTGGGCAGCTTTGATGACCGGAGGACCGTGGCGGCCTTAAAGGCCCAGCTTACAGCAGAACCGGAGGAGCAGCTCTGGATATGGATGGGGCAAAACCAGCACGATGTTACCGGCTATTACTGGCTCATTCCGCAACTGAAGGAGTTTCAGGGCCGGGTAATGGTGCTTTATCTCAATAACCTTCCGTTTATTAATGAAAAGGGGTTGATCTTTTATCCCTCCTGGTTGTGGGAGATCAGGCCCGCAGAATTCCTCAAAGCCAAAAAGCTGGCCCGGCCGGTAACGCTGAGCGAGTTTGAAATTGATCCGGATGAGTGGAATAAACTGGTGCAGGAAAACAGCCTGGTGCGCATGCTGGAGGGAGGAAAGAAAATTGCCGGCAGGGATGTAACTTTTTATGATGATGAAATTTTAAAGAATCTTACCGGCGAATGGCAGAAAGCAACCCGGGTTTTGTCGAACACACTCAACCGCATGAAGATCAAAACCGGGGATATTTTTATTATGTGGCGATTGAAGGAACTGGTTGCAGCGGGTAAAGTGCAGTCCGAAGGCGATGTGGATAAAGACTGGAAAAGCTTTGATGTGCGGCTGGCGGGAAAGAAAGAAACGGCAGAGGAAAATTCTGCGGCGACAACGCCACTGTAGAGGAAAAGAAATTTTGAAAAAGTTAACGAATAATGAAAGAAGACGTAGTGGACAATGGAACATATAATGAAGCAAGCGGACTCCAGGGGCAATTTAAAACCTGGTTTCTGGACTATGCTTCCTATGTAATACTGGAGCGGGCGGTGCCTGCCATTGAAGACGGGTTGAAGCCGGTACAACGGCGGATCCTTCATTCGATGAAGCAGATGGATGACGGCCGTTTGCATAAAGTGGCCAATATCGTAGGACAAACGATGTCCTATCACCCGCACGGCGATATGAGCATCCGGGATGCCCTGGTAAACATGGGACAAAAAAACCTGCTCATAGACACCCAGGGTAACTGGGGTAATATTGAAACGGGCGATGATGCAGCAGCCTCGAGATATATTGAAGCCCGGCTGAGCAAGTTTGCCCTGGAAGTAGCGTTTAATGCAAAAACCACTAACTGGCAGCTGAGCTACGATGGACGCAATAACGAGCCCATTACGCTGCCCATGAAGTTTCCGTTATTGCTGGCCCATGGGGCGGAGGGGATTGCGGTGGGCTTGTCGACAAAGATCCTGCCGCATAACTTTATTGAATTGGTAGAAGCATCGATCAAATACCTGCGGGGTAAAAAATTTGAGCTCTACCCCGATTTTCAAACCGGGGGCATGATTGATGTAGCGGACTATAACAATGGAAAAAGAGGCGGTAAGGTAAAAGTACGCGCGCATATTGAAGAGTTTGATAAAAAGACGCTGCTGATCAAAAGCGTTCCCTATGCCGTAACCACCGACCAGCTGATCGAATCGATCGTAAAAGCCAATGACCAGGGAAAGATAAAGATCAAAAAGGTTACCGATAACACCGCTGCCAATGTGGAGATCCAGGTAGACCTGGCGCCCGGTATTTCACCGGACATTACTATTGATGCGCTGTACAAGTTTACCTCTTGCGAAATTTCTATTTCGCCCAACGCTTGTGTGATCGTGGATAAAAAGCCCCGATTCCTGGGCGTATCCGAGCTGTTGCGGATTTCGGCCGATAATACCAGGGACCTGCTGCAGAAAGAACTGGAAATAAAGCTGGCTGAACTGAATGAAAAATGGCATTATACCTCGCTGGAAAAGATCTTCTTTGAAGAAAAGATCTATAAAGAACTGGAGAAGAAGCATGAGAGCTGGGATAAGGTGATTGATGCGATCGATAAGGCCTTTGTGCCGTTTAAGAAACAACTGAAAAGGGATGTTACCCGTGAAGATATTCTGAAGCTGACCGAAAAACCCGTGCGCCGGATCTATCGTCTTGATATTGACGAGCTGAATGCCCAGATCAAAGGGCTGGAAGCGGAAATTAAACAGGTGAAATACGACCTGGAGCACCTGGTGGATTATGCCGTAGCTTATTTTGAAAACCTGCTGAAGAAATTTGCCAAGGGCCGCGAGCGCAAAACCGAGATCAGGCAGTTTGAGGTAATTGAGGCCCGGAATGTGGTGATCGCAAACACCAAGCTGTATATGGATCGTTCCGGCGGATTTATTGGCACAGGGTTGAAGAAGGAAGAGTTCCTCCTTGATTGTTCAGACCTGGATGATATTATTGTATTTACCAAGCGTGGGATTATGAAAGTGATCAAGGTTTCGGACAAAACCTTTGTGGGCAAAGATATCCTGCATGCAGCCGTGTTTCTGAAGAATGACGAACGTACCACCTATAATATGATTTATGTAGATGGAAAAACCGGGGTAAGCTATGCAAAACGGTTCAATGTTACCGGTATTACGAGGGATAAGGTATATGATCTTACCAAAGGTGATGATAAAAGTAAAGTGCATTATTTTACCATCAACCCAAATGGCGAGGCGGAAGTGGTGAAGATCACCTTGAGTCCCAGCTCATCGGCCCGTATTAAGGACCTTGATTTTTATTTTGAAGAGCTGGCCATTAAGGGGCGTAGCAGTATGGGCAACCAGGTAACCAAGTACCCCATCCGGTCGGTTAAATTCAAAGAGGCCGGCAGGGCTACGCTGAGCGGAAGAAAGCTGTGGTTTGATGATAAATTTGGAAGGCTGAGCGCCGAGGAAAAAGGGCAGTACCTGGGCATGTTTGAACCGGACGACCGGATACTGGTGCTGTACACGGATGGGCATTATGAAATTACAGACCAGGAAATGACCCAGAAACTGGATGCCGATAAAGTATTGCTTATTGAGCGGTATGATCCGGAGAAGATCATTACGGCAGTATATGTGGATCAAAAATTGCTGCAGTTTAATGTAAAGCGGTTTAAGATTGAAACCTCCACACTAAAGAATAAATTCCTGTTTATAAAAGAGGGAGAAGGTAACTACCTGGAATGTGCAACTACGATGGAGGAGCCGGTGCTGATGGTGCAGAGCGGAAAAGGCAGCCAGATCAGGAGCGCAAAATTTAAACTGGCTAAGATAACCGATGTGATGGGCTGGAAGGCCATAGGCGCTAAGCTAACGGATTATAATAAATCGGTGGTGATGGAATGGGTAGAGCACGAGAAACCCACCAACCAGCAGGAGTTGTTTTAACCGGTTGTTCGAAACTTGTAGTTTCGAACAGATTATCTATCGCTATAGCGACTTTTGATACTGCCTCAGAACATTTCAAGCTTCGCAGAACGTAAAACGTATGATGACCGACATTTTTGAAATAACAGATCTGTATAAAGCATTGCTGGCGTTGCTGGCGGGCTGCATCCTGGGCATGGAGCGGGAGCTGAAGGACAAGGCCGCGGGTTTGAAAACGATCTCCGTTATCTGCCTGGGCTCTGCCTTGTTTTCTATGTTGTCCTTAAAGATCACGGGACCTTATGCCGACGGCGCACGGATTGCATCTTATGTAGTCAGTGGCATCGGCTTCCTGGGGGCGGGAGTGATCTTTAAAGACGGCATCAGCGTATCGGGGCTTACCACGGCCAGTATTATCTGGATGGCGGCGGCGGTGGGCATGTCGATCGGTTTTGGGAAGATTTACCTGGCCGCTATTTTTTTAGCAACCTGTTTGCTGATTGTTTATACCGGCCGCTATCTGAACCGGGCTTTTTTTTCGGGGAAGACCAGCCGGATGCTCCGAATGGTTTTGCTGCACAATAATACCCTCCTCAAAAACGAGATCATTCAACAACTGAAGCCCTATACCTCCCGGCTGGAGCAGGTAAAGCTGGAATCCTTCCCGGAAAAAATGATTGTGTCACTAAACCTGATGATCCCCACTAGAGAACTGCAGAGGCTGGAAGAATACCTGGTCAACGAACACCGGATCGAGGTGTTTGAGTTGTGGGGGTGAGGATATGTTTCAGGTTCAAGGTTTAAAGTTTCACGTTGGATCCGTTTGCTGTTTCCATTCCCGGAATGCATACATGTGTGGTGTCTGAACCTTGAGCCCGGGTTCGCGTCCGATCGTCCAGGTTCGTGTCTGATCGCCCGTTGCCCGGGTTCGTGTCCTCACGAACCTGATTCAATATTGAAACACCTTTCCTCCCGCCATTACTTCCTGCGTTCTTTCGTCAAAAGTGGCTTTCATGCCGGTATGGGCAGCTGCTGTAGCCATAATATTGGCAATGGCGTGCATGTAGCCGGCTTCGGCGGGTGCGTGGGTTTGCTTGCGGCTGCGCACGCATTCCATCCAGTTAAGCATGTGGCTGCTGGTGAGTGGGTCGGCCCCGGTATTGGCCGAGGTTTCTACCTTTACGGCTTTTTCGGTGAGCGAAAATTCCGGCAGCAGGTTGGCCTTCATGCCCATGGGTTTGGCAAACTTTTCTTCCAGCCCGCCGTTTGGAGATACTTTGTTGGTGATCAGGTTTAGTTCACCGCCATTGGAATAGTATACTTCGGCGGGCCGCTCATCCCCATTGGTCATGCGGCTCATAAACACCACCTGGAATCCTTTTGTTGCATCGTTTTCCGGGCCATAATCAAATACCGCAGTGGTAGTATCCCAATTGCGGCGGCCATCCTTCCACTGGTAAATACCACCATTGGCCGTTACGCTGCGGGGATGTTTTAACCCGCTAAACCAGTGCACGGTATCGATCTGGTGGCTCATCCATTGGCCAAAAGCCCCCGATGAGTATGGCCAAAACAGGCGATACTCCAGGTATTTGCGCGGATCCCAGTCTTCATAAGGGCGGTTCATCAAAAAACGTTTCCAGTCGGTATCTTCTTTTTTTAATTTGGCAACAAGCTCCGGCCGGCGCCAGCGTCCCGGCTGATTTACGTTCCAGGTAAGTTCTACCATATTGATATCGCCAAACTTGCCGGATTTGATAAACTCCTCCGCCGCCATATAATTGGAGCCGCTACGGCGTTGAGAGCCGATCTGGATAATTTGTTTGGAGGCCTTGATTGCTTTTAATGCAGCGCGGTTGTCGGCCATGGTTTCTGCAAAGGGCTTTTCCACATAGGCATCGCAATGAGCGCTTACGGCCTCAATGGCGCATAGTGCATGTTGGAAATCGGCCGTGCTGATGATCACTGCATCCACATCTTTAGCGGAATAAAGCTCTTCATTGTTCCGAAACCCTTTTACAGGGTGCCCCAGTTTTTCTGATAAAAAACCCGTTCCCTGGTCGCGGCGGTAATTCCACAGGTCGGATACGCCGGTGATATCAAAGTTTAGTTTTTTATAATGGTTCATAAAAGAAGGAAAAAGGGAGCTTCGAAACCGGTCGGAGAACCCTACAATCCCAACACGTACCCGGTCATTGGCACCCAGGATATTTCCGTAGCTTTTTGCAGAAAAGCCCATGGAGGCCAGGTAGGTTCCGGTTGAGGCCAGCGCAGCCTTCTTAATAAAGTTTCTTCTTGAATCGGACATATGGCGTTGTTTTAATGCAGGTTTAAATTTAGCTAACAAAGCTGAATAATAGTGTATAAAGCGCTGGTTTTTTCTATAACGTTTTCGTGGGTGCATGGTACCGCCCTTTTGTTCAGCCTTCGTTTTAATGATCCTGGCTTCCAAACCGGGCATTTCACCGAATAAATTTAAAACTGAATTTTAAGCGTCCTATTTTTATCCCGGTTTAGAGGGCTTAAGAGTGGGCTACAGGATCTTTTCAGATCATCGTACCCCCTCTTATTTTTTTGCCCGTTTTATGCCGCTGAAGTACTGAATATTTACACATCAGTACCGCCGCAAATCACTAAAGAGAACAATAATCCCGATAGTTTAACTACTGCTGTATTGTCTGTATGATTTTGTTTGAATGTACAACGTTTAAGGCTGCTCCCATACAAATTTTAAGAAAACCTTCAAAATGATTTCCAAATTTCGCCAATAATCTCTATTTTTGCCGCCCATTGATAAAGACCCCTTCTGAAAGAAGGCAAATTTTGAAATGTGTGATGGCGGGGTAGCTCAGGTGGTTAGAGCGTTGGATTCATAACCCAAAGGTCTCGGGTTCAACTCCCGATCCCGCTACAAAAGGCTCTCTTAGAGAGCTTTTTTTGTGCTTGTGATTTACACCATATATAATTACTGGCCTGGCTTTTTATTAAAAACGCTCCCATACCATTCACTGGCATTTTTATAAAAAATGTTTTCCAGTTCCTCTGTCGAAAAATGATCCGCAACCAGCCGCACATCCCTGTCTGAAAAAGGAGTTTTAGCGCGGGTAGACGGCAGGTCGGTACCAAACATTAAAGCGCTTGGGTTAATCCGGCAGATGGTTTTCATTACAGGGATCGGATCAAAATCAATCCGTCCAAAACCGGTGGCTTTTACCCTTGCGCCCTTCTCCACCCAAAAATATAAATCACGAAGCCCTTCCTTTGATAGGCCTAAATGGTCAATAGAAAACTTCGGAATATTTTGCAAAGCAGCTTTTAAGCTGCTTAAGTCCCTGCTGTCAACATACAATTCCGTATGCCAGCCATATTGATCAAAGAGGTCATTGGACAGTTTTTCGATGTGCGTTATTTTTTCTGAACCGCCTCTTTTTATGTTGAAACGAACCGCTGTTACGTTGGCGCTGGCCAATCGGGTCAGTTCATCCTTTTGCATAGTAGCGGGAATATTGGCAACACCATAATAATTACTTCCAAGTGTTTTTAGCGCATCAACCAGGTACTCCTGGTCAAACGCCTGAAAGGAACCTGAAACAACTGCGCCGCCGGTCATAGTATAGCCGCTTGTAGCTGTGATATAATCTTCTGTTGTAAATTCCGGCGGCAAATAGCCGTTATTGGCTACCAGCGGAAACCTGGGGTTGATGATATGGAAATGGGCGTCAAATAATTGCATCGTTTTTTCGCTGTTTTGAAATTTGTCCGGTTGGCTGTTGCAAAAAAGCCCCGCTATGGGGCTCTTCATCTTTATCCTATTTCTTATGCTTTATAATTGCGCGGCATCCAGAATGTCTTCCATATAAACGGCGCTATGGCTTTCATGATAAACGCATTTGCGGTCTTTGATCAGCAATACCTGGGGCGACTCATGCCGGATGCCATAGCGGTCCGATATGGCATTGGAAATGGCCCGGTAGGCAATCAGGTCCAGGTAGTAAAAGTCGACCGTATCCGGCAATTTGCCTTTGTGCAGCCTGCTTTTGACAACACTGCTGATGGAGCAGCGGGTACTGTGTTTGAAAATTAACTGGGGCCGGCTTTCCGAAGCCTGGTCAATGGCCTCCAGCTGCGCTTCATTTTCCAAAATAATCCAATCCATTTGAAATAAACTTCGGGGGCTATTGCATATTATGAAAAACCTTCTGTACGTCTTCATCCTGCTCCAGGCGCTCGATCAGCTTGCTCACATCTTCGGCCTGCTCATCCGTTACCGGAACCGTGGTGGAGGGAATCCATTCCACTTCGGCACTGATGGGGGTGATGTTTTTTTCCTCCAATGCCTTTTGCATGTTGCCAAAATCAGTAAAGCCCACACGTACTACCAGGATGTCTTTGCCACTGTCATCGGCACTTTCTCCCAACTCTTCCAAACCGGCGTCAATCAGCTCCAGTTCGAGGTCTTCCGCATTCAATCCTTCGGGGCTTAATTTGAACACCCCCATTTTATTAAATTGAAAAGCAACACTGCCACTGTTTCCCAGTGTGCCGCCGCCTTTATTAAAATGAGATTTTACATTGGCTACCGTACGTACGTGGTTATCCGTAGCCGTTTCTACCAGGATGGCCACTCCATGGGGGCCATATCCTTCATAAAGAATTTCATCGTAATTCTCCATCTCTTTGCCCTGGGCCCGTTTGATCGCAGCTTCCACACGGTCCTTCGGCATATTCACACTCTTGGCGTTTTGCATGCAGCGCCGCAATGCAGCGTTGGTTGCCGGGTCCGGACCGCCACCCTTAACGGCAATGGCAATTTCCTTACCAATACGTGTAAATTGCTTTGCCATGCGGTCATAACGGGCAAACATGCTGGCTTTACGAACTTCGAATATCCTTCCCATAAAAATTTATTAGGGGGCAAATTTACGGCTTCTTCAACGAAGTATAAAAAAACAGCCTGCTTTTAAAGCAGGCTGTTACAAATTTTTGAACATTATTTATTGACCGGTTCCGGAAGCTGCTGTTGTTTTTGCAGACCGGTTGGTCAGGAAGATGACCAGGTGCAGGATCGCAAAGCCCACTGAGAAATAAAACAGGCCCGTATCCGGAACGTTGGTGGTAGTATGATGTGCAAAGGCAACAATGGCCAGTATCACCGCCATCACCAATCCTGTATTGGAAACGGTACGGTAGCTCTTGTTATCATGTTTGCCCTTATTCAGGATACTGTGTTTGAGCCCGAAGAACAGGTATACATCCATACCAATCAGCATCCACACGATCAGTCGGATCCAGGTATCGAACGGAAGAAAGGCCATCATCCCAAAACAAACAATTACCCCCAAAACAGGAACCAGGGGAACCAGCGGGGTTTTGAATGCTCTTGGTGCATCAGGGTTCGATTTTCGGAGGATGATTACCCCGATACAAACAAGAATAAACGCAAACAGGGTGCCGATACTGGTCATTTCACCTACAACCCGCCCGGGTACAAAGGCTGCAAAGAGGCTTACAAAAAACATAAAAAACAGGTTGGAACGGGCAGGAGTGCGGTATTTGGAATGCACTACTGAAAAGAATTTTGGCAATAACCCATCGCTGCTCATTGAATAAAACACGCGGCTTTGGCCCAGCAGCATTACCAGTATTACCGAAGCATATCCCAGCAGGATGGCAATAATAATGGTATTGTTGAGCCAGGGATAGGCCGGTTGTATTTTACCACTTGCATCGGCAACGCCCATGTGATCAATGGCCGTTGCAACCGGGGCAAGATGATCGCTGGATGATCCCTGTCCAAATTCGGTATAGTGGGCCACCCCAACCATCACGTAAGCAAAGATGATGTATAATACGGTACAAATCAGCAATGACCCCATGATGCCGATGGGCATGGCCTTTTTTGGGTTTTTTGTTTCCTGTGCGGCCGTTGATACCGCATCAAACCCGATATAGGCAAAAAAGACCACCGCAGCTGCCCGGATGATACCAGACCAGCCGAACTTACCAAATTCACCCTGGTTTTCGGGGATCAGCGGCTGCAGGTTTTCGGGGCGTACATATTTAAAGCCAACAAAGATGAAAGTGATCACAATGGCCACTTTTAATATTACGATGATCGTGTTCACCAGCGCAGACTCACTGGTTCCCTTTATTAAAACAAGCGACATGACTACCACTATAAATACAGCCGGAAGGTTCATAAGCCCATGTGTTCCGTCCGCGGCCGTATCAAAGGGGGTCATCATCAGGTATTGCGGAAGCGACACCCCAAAAGAAGCAAATAATTTTGACAGGTAGCCGGACCAGCTTGATGCAACAGTGGCCGCACCTACAGCATATTCCAACACCAGGTCCCAGCCAATGATCCAGGCAATAAATTCACCCATGGTAGCATAACTATAGGTATAGGCGCTGCCCGCAACCGGAATCATTGAAGCAAATTCTGCATAGCACAAACCGGCAAAGGCACAACCCAGCGCTGCCACCACAAAGGAAATCATAATGGCGGGTCCTGCATAATTGGCAGCGGCCATACCGGTGATCGAAAATAACCCGGCCCCAATAATGGCACCGATCCCCAAAGCCACCAATGACCATGAGGTAAGTGTTTTTTTCAGCCCCTTTTCCGACTCCTCCGCTTCGGCTAATAAGGAATGCAGTGGTTTTTTAACAAATAATCCCATAAGATTGCTTCTTTAATGAATAGTTGATTTTTTAAATAAAATTTATATGGCAGTGAAAAGTAAGCAATAATACGCTTCCCGGATAAAACTTATTCTATTTTTTTGAAAAATTATTAAAAGAGGAACCGCCTTTTTCAGGCTAAACCTTTAGTTTTGGCAAATAACCACTCGACTATGAATAAAAGAAAAGCCGGGTTTCTTTCTATTATACTTTTTACAGTTGCTGCTGCTTTTCACCTTGTACATGAAGAATGGACCCCAATGCCGGAGGCGTTGCTTTTTGGCCTGAGGTGGACGGTGATCGCCAGCCTGGTTTTTTTTGCCGGATACAAACGATCGCTGACCACCTGGATCTTCGTGGCCATGGTAATTGGTGTCGAGATCGGGGTCGACTATCCGGCGTTTTCCCAGAATCTCAAATTCTTAAGTACCATTTTCCTCCGGCTGATCAAAACCATTGTGGCCCCTCTGTTGTTTTCAACGCTGGTAGTAGGCATTGCCAGCCATAGCAACCTGAAACAGGTGGGGCGGATGGGGTGGAAGTCGATCCTGTACTTTGAGTTGGTAACAACATTCGCCCTCATCATTGGGTTGGTTTTTATAAATATAACCCAGGCCGGAACCGGCATTAAAGTGCCCGAGGCCCTCTTAAAAGACCTGCCGAGCTCACAGGAAAAAATATTTCAGCAAAAAGTAATCACCATTATGGATAGCGCCGGGGTAGCAGTGCCCCCGCATTTGATCGAAAAGCTGCCCGATCCATCGGCAAAAACCTGGCAGGATCATATCGTGGATATTTTCCCGGAGAATATCATTAAATCGGTTTATGAGGGCAACGTTTTGCCCATTGTGGTGTTCAGCCTGATCTTTGGAATATCGCTGGCCATGCTTTCGGAAAAGCGGAAAAAGCCGCTCATCGACTTTACAGAAAGTTTATCGGAAACGATGTTCAAGTTTACCAACCTGATCATGCATTTTGCACCTTTTGGAGTAGGCGCGGCCATATCGGTTACCGTAGGTCACCTGGGGATTGATATTTTAAAGAACCTGGGTATGCTTCTTATTACGCTTTACCTGGCGTTGTTCGCGTTTATCCTGGTAGTGCTAATACCCATTGCCTTGTTTGTAGCAAGGATCCCGTTGCAACGGTTTATACAGGCAATCAAAGAACCTGTGTCTATTGCATTTGCCACAACCAGCTCCGATTCTGCATTGCCTAAAGCACTGGAAAACATGGAGAAGTTTGGGGTACCTCGAAAAATAGTTTCGTTCGTTATCCCTACAGGATATACCTTTAACCTGGATGGTACTACGCTGTACCTGTCGCTGGCCTCGGTTTTTGTAGCCCAGGCTGCAGGTATTCATCTGTCATTTGGCGAGCAGCTGATGATCGGCTTATCGCTGATGCTGAGCAGTAAAGGGGTGGCCGCTGTGCCCCGCGCTTCACTGGTGATCCTGATCGCCACGGCGCATACTTTTAATTTACCCCTGTGGCCGATCATGGCCATTTATGGGATTGATGAGCTGATGGATATGGCCCGAACATCTGTTAACGTAATTGGAAATACCCTGGCAAGTTGTGTAATTGCACGATGGGAAGGAGAATTTGATGAACAAAAAGCCCTGAATTTTGTAGAGGATAATTAAAACCAAATAATGATCGAACTTTTAAACAGCTTTAGCTGGACGGATTTGTTGCAACCGCAGTGGTATATTGAAAATGGTGGTCTGTGGCTGTTACTTTTTGTGGTGTTTGCGGAAACCGGCCTGTTTGCCGGATTTTTTCTTCCGGGAGACACGCTTTTATTTATTGCAGGGATCTACGCCCATAAAATAGGAGAAGGAGCTACTGCCGAACCGGGGCTGACATATCAGTTCCTGAAATTATTTAATTTAGGACATGTCCAGAACGAATGGGTTGACCTGGTTGTGCTTTGGGCGCTGATTGCTTTTTGCGGGATTGTGGGTAATATGGTGGGCTACTGGACCGGTCGCAAAGTAGGGCCGGCCATGTACCATTGGAAAGAGAATTTCTTTTTTAAACGCCGTTACCTGGAGCAGGCACACGATTTTTATGAAAAACACGGTGGCGGGGCGATCATTGTTGCGCGCTTCCTGCCCTTTATCCGCACTTTTGCACCAATCATTGCAGGTATCGTTGGTATGAACAGGGCCAAGTTTACTTTTTATAATATTGTAGGTTGTGTGGCCTGGGTGTTTTCCATGTTATTTGCCGGGCATTTTCTGCAAAAATGGCTGATGAGCGCGTTCCAGTTCGATCTGAAGCAGCATTTGGAATACATTGTATTAGGAATTGTAGTGGTAACCACCGCACCGGTGATCCTTAAACTGATGAGCGGCAAGAAAAAGGCAAAGGAAAAGGAAGCTGCTGCAGCCGCAAAAAGGGCGCTGGATTCCGCCGCCGAAAATGTTGAATAATTGCATTCCTATAGCATATAAATAAAGAAGAGGCTGTCTCAAAAGTCACTTAATAGTGTGTTGTCATTCTGAACTTGTTTCAGAATCTATTGATAGATAATTATTATTAGATACCGAAACAATCCCGATCGTTATCGGGACGGCATGACAAAATAAAGACTTTTGAGACAGCCTCATTCTTTTGCGCAATGCTGTTCCCATTTGTCTGAGTTTCTAACACTTCATAAAGTTTCCCCGGTCTCCCGCCCTGATTCATGTCCTCACGAATCAGAAAGAGAATGACGAACGGTTTTGTTGCTTACCCGGATTATTTATCTTGCACTACTGCAAAAATTATTTGATGAAATATATTGTTACGGCCTTTACAATGCTGGCGGCATCTGCCACGTTGTTTGCGCAAAAAAGCATTTACCATAAAGACTGGATCGATTTTAATAAAAACGGGAAAAAGGATGTTTATGAAGACCCTGCTGCCCCGTTGGAGACAAGGGTAAAAGACCTGCTGGCCCGGATGACCGTTGATGAAAAAACCTGTCAAACGGCTACCTTATATGGTTTTGGCAGGGTTTTAAAAGATGAGCAACCCACACCCGGCTGGAAAAACGAGATCTGGAAGGATGGGATTGCCAATATTGATGAAATGCTGAACGGATTGGCCCGTAACAAAAAGGCGCAGACAAAATATTCTTATCCGTTTAGCCGGCACGCAGAAGCCATCAACAATGTACAGCGATGGTTTATCGAAGAAACCCGTCTGGGGATCCCGGTAGATTTTACCAATGAAGGCATACATGGTTTGAACCACGACCATGCTACCGCTTTTCCGGCGCCCATCGGAATCGGGTCCTCCTGGAACCGGAACCTGGTACGGCAAATGGGGCAGATCGTGGGGAAAGAAGCAAAGGCGTTGGGCTATACCAACGTGTATGCGCCCATCCTGGATGTAGCCCGCGATCAGCGCTGGGGAAGGGTGGTGGAAACCTATGGGGAAGACCCGTTTCTGGTGGCCCAATTGGGAACGGAAATGGCCGCCGGCATCCAGGAGAACGGTGTGGCATCTACCTTAAAACATTTTGCCGTATACAGCATTCCTAAGGGCGGGCGCGATGGCAATGCCCGTACCGACCCGCACGTGGCACCCAGGGAAATGCACCAGCTATTCCTGTACCCGTTTAAAAAAGTGATCGCTAATGCACACCCGATGGGGATTATGAGCAGTTATAACGATTGGGACGGCATGCCGGTAACGGCCAGCCATTATTTTTTAACGGAGCTGTTGCGACAGCAATTTGGATTTAATGGTTATGTGGTATCCGACAGCAGGGCGGTGGAGTTCGTATCGGAAAAGCACCATGTGGCAAAGGATTACAAAGAAGCGGTAAAGATGGTGATGGAAGCCGGGCTGAATGTACGCACGGAATTTGATCCGCCCGAAACCTTTATACGGCCATTGCGCGAACTGGTAAAAGAAGGAAGCCTGTCCATGGAAACCCTGAACCAACGTGTGGCAGAAGTGCTGAGGGTAAAATTCAGGCTGGGTTTGTTTGATCATCCCTACGTGAATGATCCAAAGCAGGCAGACCGGACTGTTGCTACAAAGGAATCGGAAGCCGTAGCATTACAGCTAAACCGGGAGTCGCTGGTATTGCTCAAAAATGCACCGGCCAGGGGACAAACACAACCATTGCTGCCGCTCTCCGTCAATCAGTATAAAAAGATCCTGGTGACCGGGCCGCTGGCCGATGAAAAAAGTCATGCCATCAGCCGCTATGGCCCCTCTAATAAAGAAGTGACCTCCGTGCTGGAAGGGATCCGGAATTATGTGGGTGATAAGGCGGCTATACAATATATAAAGGGATGTGAGGTGGCAGATGCTACCTGGCCGGAGAGCGAGATCATCGAAACCTCCCTGACCAGCGAAGAAACAGCGGCGATCAACAAAGCGGTGGAAGCGGCAAAACAAACCGATGTGGTGATAGCTGTGGTGGGGGAAGATGATAAACGGGTAGGCGAAAGCCTGTCCCGTACCGGGCTGAACCTGCCCGGGAGGCAACTGAAATTATTGCAGGCATTGAAGCAAACAGGCAAACCCGTGGTGATGGTACTCATCAACGGCCAGCCGCTGACAATTAACTGGGAAAACCGCTACATCGATGCGATTCTTGAAGCATGGTTTCCCGGCCCGCAGGGAGGGACAGCTGTTGCCGAAGCGCTTTTTGGGGCCTATAATCCGGGCGGAAAGTTAACGATGACCTTCCCGAAAACAACCGGGCAAATTGAATTGAACTTTCCCTTTAAACCGGCATCCCATGCAGGCCAGCCAGGCGATGGGCCCAATGGTTATGGCAAAACAGCGGTTGTGGGCCCTTTATATCCCTTTGGCTATGGCCTCAGCTATACCAGCTTTGAGTATACAGACTTACAGGTGTCGCCGGAAAGGGGTAAAACGCAATCCGATATCCGGGTTTCGGTACAGGTAAAAAATACGGGAGCTGTCGGGGGAGACGAAGTAGTGCAGTTGTATGTAAAAGACATTGTGAGCAGTGTTACTACCTATGAATCGATCCTGCGGGGATTTGAACGGGTATCTTTAAATGCCGGAGAAGTTAAAACGGTACATTTTAAACTCAGCCCCGATGATTTGTCGCTGCTCGATAAGAATATGAACTTTGTAGTAGAACCGGGGGCATTCGATATTATGGTGGGCAGCTCGTCTGAAGATATCCGGCTTAAAAAGCGGATCGAACTGGAATAACGCCGGAGGCGTTTTTTGGTTCAAGGTTTAAAGCTTCACGTTGGATCCGTTTTTATACTCGATGTACGATCTCATTCCCTAATTTCCACATTTCCACATTTTCACATTTTCACATTTTCAAATTACTAAAGTCGGTTTGTGTACCGTCGCCACTTTTCGATCACAGCTTCCATATCCTGGGGCAGGGCGCTGTCGAAAAGGATCTCCTCGTTGGTATCCGGATGTACAAAGCCCAGTGTTTTGGCATGCAGGGCCTGCCGCGGGCAAAGCTCAAAACAATTGTCTACAAACTGTTTATATTTGGCATATACTGTCCCTTTTACAATCTTATCGCCACCATAAAAGTCGTCATTAAAAAGGGGATGCCCGATGTATTTCATGTGAACGCGGATTTGGTGAGTGCGACCGGTTTCCAAAATGCACTGCACCAGGGTTACATAGCCAAAACGCTCCAGCACTTTATAATGTGTGATCGCCTCCTTGCCGTGATCGCCTTCAGGATAGGCCTCAAACAGTTTGCGGAAACGGAGATTCCGGCCTACATGAGCAATAATGGTACCTTCGTCTTCCTCCACATCCCCCCAAACCAGGGCAATGTATTTCCGGCTTACGGTATGATCAAAAAACTGCTTTGCCAGCGAGCGCATCGCTTTTTCTGTTTTAGCCAGCACTAAAAGTCCGCTGGTATTTTTATCGATCCGGTGCACCATCCCAAACCGGGGAAGAGATTCTTCAGTAATGGCCGCATTTTGTTGTTGTAAATGAAAGGCTACCGCATTGATCAGCGTACCATCGGGATTGCCCGATCCGGGATGCACCACCATGCCGGGGTTTTTATTGATGATTAAAACCGCCGCATCTTCATAGGCAATGTTGAGCGGGATGTTTTGCGGGATGATTTCATTTTCATCCGGGGCCATATCGGTATACACAACAATCTCCTGGGTACCCCTTAGTTTATAGTTGGGTTTTACCTCCTTACCATCTACCAGTACCATATTGTTACGGATGGCCTGCTGGATCTTGTTGCGGGTAGCGCCCTCTATCCGGTTCATCAGGTATTTATCAATCCGGAAAGGCTCCTGTCCTTTATCAGTTTTATATACAAACTTTTCGTATAGTTCGTCACTGCTATCTGTGCCCGTCAAAAAATCATCCGGCGCCTCGGTTTCATTCATTGCCATTGCTTCAAATTTAGTAAGACCCGTAAGAGGTTGTTCCGGCACAACCGGAAAACTGTCTTGCCTGCAAATGTAAGACATCCGCTTTTCTTTGGTAATTTTGCCTATCGATTATGAAACATCAGGAAGTATTGTTTAAGGATATGGGTACCATGCGGTATAAAGATGCATGGGATTACCAGGAGCAATTATTGCAGGAAAATGTGGCGGTTAAAACCGCGTTGCGTGAGGCGTTGGATAGGGGCGAAACATCAAGCGTCTCCCGATTACCATCGGGGCAAACCTCAAACCATTTACTGTTTGTGGAGCATCCGCATGTGTATACCCTGGGCAAAAGCGGACATATAGAAAATGTGCTGCTGAGTGAAGAACACCTGGCAAAAAGGGGAATCGAATTTTTCAGGATCAACCGGGGCGGGGATATTACCTATCACGGGCCGGGACAGATGGTGGGGTATCCCATTTTTGATCTTGAACGGTTTTATACGGATATTGGCCGTTACCTGCGGAATATTGAAGAAGTAGTGATCCGCACCCTTGCCGGTTATGGTTTAAAAGGAGAGCGCTCCCCGGGCGAAACGGGGGTTTGGCTGGATCCCTTCTTAAAAGGAAGGGAGCGGAAGATCTGCGCTATCGGGGTACGCACCAGCCGGTGGATCACCATGCATGGCTTTGCGCTGAATGTAAATACCGACCTGGAATATTTTAATTTCATCATCCCCTGCGGTATCCAAAACAAACAGGTTACCTCCCTGCAAAAAGAACTGGGCAGGGAGCTGGATATGGAAGAAGTAAAACAACAACTAAGGAACAACTTCGAGGAGGTATTTGAGATCCGCCTCCTGCATAAGTAAGGAGCAAGAAACTGTTTAGAATGCACAATAGGCGCAGCGCGCCGTTAACCCTTATAACGCTATAAGCGCCCCAAACTTCCCGTAGCCGCAGCGCGGCGGTAATTTCGTACGCCGGGCTTGTACAAACCGCAATAGTTACTGGTATGCCACTCCTGTCGGTACCGGTCCGAGCAGGCGATGAGGCATTCCCGGCAGCATCCGGCATCCAGTATCCGGCATCCGGCATCCAGTACCCAGTATCCAGTATCCAGCATCCAGTATCCAGCCTCTAATCTCATCAAAAAAAATCCCCGCCCAAATGGGCAGGGACGTATTTGTTATAGCAAAAAGTGACTATTTTTTGCGAAGGTTGGGGTGGGGAGGAGCCACAGTATTGGGTCCGTCCTCGCCGGGAGCTGCTGCACGGATATCTACCGCGTTGCAGTCGCCACCTTCCTGGCCAGAGGAGAAGATGAAACGGTCTCCGCTGATGCCTTCTTTTTCCTGTAAATGGGTGATTACTTTATTTACATGGTCCCAGCTTAATTGCTGCTGGCGTTTGGTAGCGGCGCAATAACCAACAACCACTACTTTACAATTCGGATTTGCTCTTAATTTAGCTGCTACAACTGCCAGTGAGGCGGTAGCATCGGAAGAAAGCGTATTGGAATTGGCTTTAAATGTTACACCGGGTAAGGCACCCAGGAGGGTAGCGCATTCCGGCTCTGCCACTTTACAATCATCGGGGCAGGGGCATTTTCCAACGCCATCAGCATCAACCGGCTGGCAATAAGTAGGAGTAACCAGTTCTTTATCCTTACAATCAGGAACACCATCGCCATCCGTATCGCGGCTTACACCATGGGTGTCAACCGGGCAGCCTGCAGGAGTTTGTTCCTGGTCAAACTGGTCGGTTACGCCATCTCCGTCAGTATCAGGCAGCACGATCTCCGGTACACGGCGCAGCTCGCCATAAGCATAATTCAGCGGGTTCAGCCAGTATAAAGGCTCTACCCTTCTCTTTTTGGAGCCGATGTTATAGTTAAGACCTAAAGTAAGGTAATTCATGAAATCTTTATCGGGGGTCAAAGTTCCCTGGTCCGTCCAGCGCTGACCATCCAGCAGATCCGATCCGTTAAAGATAACCCGGTCTTCCAGTGCGATATTAAAGCGGGGGCTCAAACGAATGGCTACACCCGCACCTCCTGTAACAGAAGCGGCAACAGAGCCGGCAAATACATGAGAATAGCGAATGCTGGGGTCCGCCTCAATAGGCGTGTCATACATATCATCCTGCAGGTCTTTCAGCTGCTTCAGCACATCTTTCTTGCCGGTAGCCGTAATCGTGCTGTAATCGTATGCAGCGCTTTCTGCATCGCCCCGTACTTCATGCATCGCGTTTACACGACCGTCCCAGGTAGTAACGCCCACACCGCCCAATGCATAGAAGGTAGCGCCTGTTTGTGCTTTGTAAAAACGGATATTATGAAGATTGGCAATCAATTGCAGGCTCAACTCCTGTACTGTAGTCTTATAGTTGTAGTAAACTTTGGGGAAGTTGATCGGGTTCCAAACATCACCTCCGGGCAGTACGCTGTTGCGCTGATAACGATAATACCAGGGGTTGTTCATGCCGGTAAATTTATAACCGGAAGATGGACGCCAGTCCTGTCCCTTGGCAATGCCATACATATATTCCAATCGCAGCGAAAGGGTATGCCCCAAAGATTTGCGAACATGGAGACCAAAACCGGGGCTCAGCTTTTCTGAACGTACATCACCATTAACACTGAACAGACCGCCTTTAATACCAATTTCCCACATATCTCTTGGTTTGGGAGGAAAATCGGTTTGTCCCGTTACAAAATCGCGGAACTGCTGTTGCTTTTTCTTCGAATAATACTGCGAATCGGTAACAGAAACCGGCCCGTAAATGGGGTGCGGCGCTGTGTAAGGATGGGTTCCGCTAACCTGGGCTTTTGAGCTGCCATAGGAGCAGATAGCCAAGGCTAAAAGAAGGGTTTTGGAATGGTTCATATTTTTTTGGGTTTTGATATATAACTTTATAACTGACGGGCTACCCCATTTAGGGTATACAGAAACAGCTACAAATATATAGTGACATGCAAATATATGATTTATGGTCAATTTGTTAAAAAAATAATAAGAAACAATTTCTGTATACTTTGCTGGCGTTTGGTTTCCCCCGGCGGTTTGGGTGAGTTCCCTCAAAATAGAACTTTATCAAAAACTATCGTTAGTTGTAGAATATTTTTTAAATATTTATTTTGAAATTTAAATTTTCGTTTTATCTTTGAGCCTCGTTTATGAAATCAACAAAATTCTATACCTGGTTTTATTTTAGCTTCTTCTTTTTTAGCGGGAAGCCGGGTATGCTTTTGTCGAAATAATTTTGTAACAAAAATCATTCAGAATAAAAGAGGATCCCGGCGAAAAAGGCCGGGATTTTTTTGTAATCGTAATAGTTGAGCAACAATGACAAAAGATGCAACGCCAGGCAGCACAGTACACATGGCCATACAGGGCTACGAAGGAAGTTTTCACCAGGAGGCTGCCAACCAGTTTTTTAAAAAAAATGTGACGGTTGAATGTTGCGATACCTTTAAAGAGGTGATTGCAGCGGCAAAGGATCCCGGCCGTACAAACGGGTGTGTAATGGCAATCGAGAATTCGATCGCAGGCAGCATTTTACCAAATTATAATTTACTGCAGGGCAGCGATCTGAAGATTGTTGGTGAAGTATATATGCAGATCAACCAGAACTTGCTGGTAAACCCGGATGTGGAGCTGGAGGATATTAAGGAAGTGCATTCGCATACCATGGCCCTGCAGCAGTGCTATGAATACCTCGACCAGTTTCGGTGGAAATTGGTGGATGCGGACGACACCGCCCTGAGCGCCCGGCATATTGCACAGCATAAGGCCCGGCATATTGCCGCCATTGCCAGTAAACTGGCCGCGGAGCTTTACGGGCTAAAGATCATCGCTCCCAAAATTCAAACCTTAAAAAATAATTATACGCGTTTTCTTGTGCTGCGGCGTAAAGAAGACCTGGCAACAGCCGTGGAAGGTGATAAGGCTTCCATCAATTTTCATACGGATCATTCCAAGGGAAGTCTGGCCAAAGTGCTTTCCATTATATCAAAAGAAGAAGTAAACCTGACCAAACTGCAGAGCTTTCCCATTCCGGGATCGCAGTTCCGGTACCAGTTTCATGCCGATATGGAGTTTGAGCAAATAAGAGACTTTGAAAAAGTGATGGACAAGGTTAAACCTGTGACTACCGGGTTAAAAGTTTATGGCATTTATAAAAGAGGCTCATGGAAATAGCAAGAAGATTACAAGGCATAGGGGAGTACTACTTCTCTAAAAAACTGAGAGAAATCGACAACCTGAATCAACAGGGTAAAAACATCGTTAACCTGGGTATTGGCAGCCCCGACCTGCCGCCGCACCCGGAGGTGATTAAGACCCTGCAGGAAGAGGCGGAGAAGACCAATGTACACGGTTATCAAAATTATAAAGGCAGTCCGGTTTTACGTCAGGCTTTTGCAGACTGGTACCAGCGATGGTATGGTGTAAGGCTGGATCCGGATACCGAAATACTGCCCCTCATCGGAAGTAAAGAAGGTATTATGCACATCTGCATGACCTATCTTAATGAGGGTGATGCCGCCCTGGTGCCCAACCCGGGCTACCCAACCTACCGGAGCAATGTAGCCATTGCCGGAGGTGTGTGTATGGATTATGAACTGAAGGAGGAAAATAACTATCAGCCCGATCTTGCTGCGATAGAGGCAAACGATCTTTCCTGTGTAAAGCTCATGTTTGTTAATTATCCGCAGATGCCTACCGGCCAGCAGGCCAGCCCGGAAGTAATGAAGGCGCTGATCGCTTTTGCAAAAAAGCATCATATACTGCTGGTGCATGATAATCCCTATAGCTTTATTCTGAACGATCACCCGTCAAGCATCCTGGCTATTGAAGGGGCTAAAGAGGTGGCTGTAGAGCTCAACTCGCTCAGTAAGTCGCATAATATGGCGGGCTGGCGCGTAGGAGTGCTCTGCGGGGCCGCGGACCGTATTAATGAAGTGCTGCGTTTTAAAAGTAATATGGACAGCGGTATGTTTTTGCCCCTGCAGCTGGCGGCGGCAACGGCCTTAAGCCTGGGCCAGGACTGGCATGATGAAGTAAATGCCGTTTACAGGGCACGGCGCGAGAAAGTGTATGAACTGCTGAACCTCCTGGGTTGCACCTATTCAAAGGAGCAGGTAGGATTGTTTATGTGGGCGGCCATTCCTGCAGGATATAAAGATGGCTATGAGCTGGCAGATGCCGTATTATATAATGCAGATGTGTTTATAACTCCGGGTGGTATCTTTGGGGCGGCGGGCAACGGGTATATCCGGATCAGCTTATGCGGTTCTATTGAGCGGTTTGATACAGCCATCACCCGCATAAGTGCGCAGATAGGGAAGAT
Source organism: Niabella hirudinis (assembly GCF_051201075.1). Lineage (NCBI taxonomy): Bacteria > Pseudomonadati > Bacteroidota > Chitinophagia > Chitinophagales > Chitinophagaceae > Niabella > Niabella hirudinis. Next base: position 516,334 of record NZ_JBPEHJ010000001.1, on the reverse strand, counting down.
CAGAAATGAGAAATCAGAAATGAGCGGAACCAATGGACAATCGTAAAAGAGTGGCAATTATTGGAGTGGGCCTCATCGGTGGCTCAATAGCGTTGCAGCTGCACGAGAAGAAACTCTCTTCCCGGCTTATTGGTGTGGAGGCCAGTATGGAGCACGCGGCGCAGGCGCTGGAGTATGAACTGGTGGATGAATTATTACCCCTCGATGAAGCGATTGCCGCGGCGGATGTAGTCATCCTGGCCATACCGGTAAATAAAATGGTGCACTTGCTTCCGCAGATCATGGATAAGGTGACAAACCAGATCGTAATGGATATGGGCTCTACAAAAGGATCGGTGATTGATGTGCTGCAAAAGCATCCCAAACGCGGCCGTTTTGTAGCCACCCACCCGATGTGGGGTACGGAGTACAGCGGTCCCAAATCGGCCGTGCGCGGCGCTTTTGAAGGAAAGGCGGTGATTGTCTGCAACTCCGATGAATCGGATGCGGATGCCCTGGAGTGGGTTAAGAAGATGTATACCAAAATCGGGATGCGGGTGGTGGAAATGGAGGCGAAGGCCCATGATCTTCACGTAGCTTATGTAAGCCATATCAGTCATATTACCTCCTTTGCACTGGCCAATACCGTGCTGGAAAAAGAAAAAGTAGAGAGCGCCATTTTTGAAATTGCCTCTGCCGGTTTTGAAAGTACCGTGCGGCTGGCCAAGAGTAACCCGGATATGTGGGTGCCCATCTTTCTACAAAACAAGGAGAATATCATTGATGTGCTGACGGAGCATATCGACCAGCTTACAAAATTTAAAGAATCCATACAAACAGATAACAGCGGCCGCTTACAGGCATTGATTGCGGATGCTAACAAGATAAGGCGCATCATCAAATAAGAACAACATAAACATTCAAAAAATCACAGGAAAAATGAAAACTCTTGAAATGACGGATAAGGAAAAAACACAACAGGTATGGGCAAAACGCCCCATCGTTATCAGCGGGCCCTGCAGCGCTGAAACAGAAGAACAGGTATTGGCTACGGCACAGCGACTGGCTGCAACCGGTAAAGTAGATGCGCTGCGCGCCGGCATCTGGAAACCCAGAACCAAGCCGGGAATGTTTGAAGGCATCGGTGCCAAAGGCCTGCCCTGGTTGCAGGCGGCAAAAAAAGCTACCGGGCTGCCCACTGCGGTGGAAGTAGCTACTGCCAAACAGGTAGAAGCCGCATTGACTTTTGATGTGGATATCCTCTGGATTGGTGCGCGTACCACGGTAAACCCGTTTAGCGTGCAGGAAGTGGCCGATGCATTAAGAGGGGTGGATGTACCTGTGCTGGTGAAAAACCCGATTAACCCCGATCTGGAGCTCTGGGGTGGAGGTGTGGAGCGAATCGCCCGTGCCGGTATCAAAGACATCGGTTTGATCCATCGTGGATTTTCTTCTTATGGTAATACACAGTTCCGTAATGCACCCATGTGGCACCTGGCCATTGAAATGAAACTGCGTTTCCCCGACCTTCCGATCATTAACGATCCTTCGCATATCTGTGGTAACCGTGATGGACTGTTCGATGTTGCGCAAAAAGCGATTGACCTGGATTATGATGGTGTGATGATTGAGTCGCATATCGATCCGGACAACGCCTGGAGCGATGCCAAGCAGCAGGTAACACCCGAACGCCTGAAAGAGATGCTGGAGGCAATTGTATGGAGAAAAGAGAGCAAAGACAATTCTGAATTGCAGGGCGGATTGGAAAAACTCCGTCAGCAGATCAACCATCTCGATGATGAAATGCTGCAGATCATTTCCCAGCGTATGAAGATCGCTGATAAGATTGGTCAGTACAAAAAGGAAAATAACCTTACCATTTTGCAAACCAACCGGTGGCAGGAGATCCTCGATAAGATGATGGCGAAAGGTGAAAAACTGGGATTGAGCAAAGACTTTATCATGAAGTACCTGGATGCCGTGCACCTGGAAAGCATCAATCATCAGAAAAATATAATGGACGCGCAATAACGGATCAATCATGCATAGTTCATAGTTCATGCCCGGCAGTAGCTGCTTCGTGAACTATGAACTATCCCCTTCATATTGATGACACTCATTCACTAAAACGTCTCACTTAAGACATTTCACCAAAAATATTTCACTACCCACAAAAGAAATGGAAAAAGTCATTAAATTTTCAAACGCTTCCACGCATTTTTATTTCGACAGCTCTTTGAAGCAGGTAACCAGGATCGCAGATAAAAAATCATTGGTGATCATTACCGATGAAAACATTTTTAAGGCACACCCGGCTGTTTTTAAAGGTCTGAACGTAATTGTGCTGAAGCCGGGCGAGGAATACAAGGTGCAGGCTACGGTAGATGAAGTGATTGACACCCTTATAAAAATGGAAGCCGACCGGCAAACGGTACTGGTAGGTGTTGGAGGAGGCGTGATCACCGATCTTACGGGCTATATAGCTTCCGTTTATATGCGGGGCATCCGTTTTGGTTTTGTACCAACTTCCATACTGGCGCTGGTAGACGCATCCATTGGGGGGAAAAACGGTATTGATGTAGACCGGTATAAAAACCTGGTAGGCGTCATCCGGCAACCCTCTTTTATCCTGCATGATGTGGCTTTTTTACAGTCGCTTCCTCAGAATGAATGGGAGAATGGCTTTGCAGAAATCATTAAACACGCTTGTATCAAAGATGCACCCATGTTTAAGCAGCTTCAGCAGGAGTCACTTTCGTCTTATCAAAAAGATAAGAAGAAGCTGAGCAGCTTAATTCAGCGGAATGCACTGATAAAAACCAAAGTGGTACAGAAGGATGAGTTTGAGAAAGGCGATCGCCGGTTGCTGAACCTGGGACATACCATTGGGCATGCCCTGGAAAAAGAGTATGAACTCATGCATGGACAAGCCGTGGCCATCGGCACCACCTATGCCTGCCAGATCTCTGAGGCGCTGACCGGTTTTACGCAAACGGCGGCTGTGGTAACCCTTCTGGAACAATACGGGTTGCCGACTTATGCCGATTTTGACCGCAAAAAAGTGTTTGACAGTCTGAAAATGGATAAGAAACGGGAACGGAAAGAAATGAATTTTGTATTGCTCGATAAAATTGGCAAGGGCATTATAAAAGCTATCCCGATGAAGCAGCTGGAAAAAATGATCAATAAACTATAAATGCTGAACGCTGGAAGCTAAATGCTGATAGCTCAAATCTCGAATAAATGAATATAACGATACATCCTTCAAAATTGTCGGGCAACATTTATGCGGCAGCGTCCAAAAGCTCCATGCAACGGGCCTGCGCAGCAGCGCTGCTTTCAACGCAAAAAGCGGTAATTAAAAATCCCGGGCATAGTAATGATGATATTGCCGCTATGGGCATCATCAAATCATTAGGGGCAACCATTAAGGAAATAGACCGTGATACCGTTGAAATTGAAAGCTCCTTTTTAAGCAACCCTGCCGCTATTGTATCAAAAGAAGCGGCGGTCCATTGCGGCGAAAGCGGTTTAAGCATCAGGATGTTTACTCCCATTGTGGCACTGTGCAAAAATGAGGTGACCATTAACGGAGAAGGAAGCCTGGTAACCCGGCCTATGGATTTTTTTGATCAGATACTGCCGCAATTGGGCGTTTCCATTCATTCCAACGGCGGTAAGTTGCCGTTAAAAGTCAATGGTCCCTTACAACCCAAAGAGATCCTGATCGATGGCTCGCTTAGTTCGCAGTTTCTTACGGGCTTGCTGATGGCATTTTCCGCTGTTCCGGTAAAAGAACCCGTTACCATTAAGGTAAAGGATCTCAAAAGCAAACCTTATATTGATCTTACGTTAAACGTAATGCAGCAATTTGGCTTGCAGGTGCCGGAAAACAACAATTATGAAACGTTCACATTTTCCGGCAGGGAACCTGAAACTTTAAACCTGGAACCTGAAACAATCAACTACACCGTAGAAGGCGACTGGAGCGGGGGCGCTTTTTTGTTGGTAGCAGGGGCTATTGCAGGAGATATCCGTGTGCAGGGGCTTCAGCAAACCAGCACCCAGGCCGATAAAAAAATCATAGAAGCCTTAATGGCTGCCGGAGCGGGTATGGCTATGGAGGCAAAGGGGATTGTGTTGCACGCAGCGGCAATGCGGGCGTTTGAATTTGACGCCACGGATTGCCCCGATCTCTTTCCTCCGCTGGTGGCGCTGGCGGCCAATTGCGAAGGAGTTACTACCATAAAAGGGGTGAGCCGGCTGGCGCATAAAGAAAGCGACCGGGGTATTACCCTACAGGAGGAGTTTGGTAAAATGGGCATCCGGGTTGACCTGGATGGCGATATCATGCGCGTGCATGGAGGACCGGTTAAAGGAGCCGAAGTACATTCGCGCCATGACCACCGGATTGCGATGGCTTGTGCCACAGCGGCATTAAAAGCCGATGGCCCGGTAACGATTGAACATGCAGAGGCTATCAATAAATCGTATCCCGATTTCTATGATCATTTAAAGGAACTGGGAGCAACGGTTACCGGTGGATTGGAGTACAGGAAGGCGCTGAACGAAATTTATTCGGATAAAAACGGGCAATAGTCAATGGATAATAGTTAGTAGTTAATAGGGAGTAGTTAATAAGAAATGGGTGTTGCTATACTCCGTACCGGGTAAAATGTCCAGTAAAAATCGTTGCGTCCTTGCTCCATAGCGTCTTCGCGCGAAAATCAATGCACAAATCCATCCGGTAAGAAGTATAATAGCAGCGCGCTCAAATCTCAAATCTAAAAACAATGAATGCATTCGGACAATTATTCAGGGTACAGATCTTTGGCGAATCCCACGGGGAATGTGTAGGTGTAGTGCTGGACGGGATCCCTGCGGGACTGGACGTGCCGGTGGAGGATTTTCTTCCGGATATGGAACGTAGGAAAGGGGGCAACCAAAAAGGCGCTACACCCAGGAAGGAGGACGATATACCGATGTTTAAAAGCGGTGTGTTTAACGGAAAAACTACCGGATTTCCGGTAATGATCTATTTTGAAAATAAAAATACCCGCAGCGGTGACTATGAAAAATTAAGAAGCTTTCCAAGGCCCGGACATGCAGATTTTGTGGCCCATAAAAAATTTGGCGGGTTTGAGGACTACCGTGGCGGCGGGCATTTTAGTGCCCGTTTAACCACAGGACTGGTGGCAGCCGGCGTCATCGCCAAAAAACTGCTCAGGGATGTTTCCATTGAAGCAAGGATTACCGAAATAGGCGGCGACCCCGATCCCGAAAGCGGATTACAAAAGGCTATTGAAGCCAAGGATTCAGTGGGCGGCCTGATCGAATGCCGTGTAAATGGATTGCCGGTAGGTTTGGGTGAACCTTATTTTGATTCTGTTGAATCGGTGCTGGCGCATTTGCTGTTTACTATTCCAGCGGTAAAAGGAGTGGAGTTTGGGACGGGCTTTGCCGCAGCAAAAATGTTCGGTTCACAACATAACGACCCCATCGAAAATAACGATGGGAAAACCACAACCAATCACGCAGGAGGTATCGTTGGCGGTATCACCAATGGGAATGAGCTGGTATTTCGCATCGCCATAAAGCCAACGGCATCCACACCCAAGCCACAGCACAGCCTAAACTGGGAAACAGGCCAGATGGAAGATTTTTCCGTCAAAGGCCGCCATGATCTCTGTGTAGCCCTGCGTGCGCCCGTAATTGTGGAAGCGGTTACGGCCATTGCCCTGGCTGATTTTATGATGCAGGCAGGAAAAATAGAACGTGTTATTGGGGGGTAACCTGTTGATAACTACCCTGTTCCCTTAAGCGTAAATTCTTCTTTGGCATGTTTTTTTGTAGTAACTTTAAGTGTCGCAACTTAATTTTCTATCATTAAAACTTAAAAACTATGGGTCATCTGATTTCCTGGATCATTTTTGGATTAATTGCAGGTCTTATAGCTAAAGCCATTCATCCGGGCAAGGACCCCGGCGGCTGGATCGTTACAAGCCTTATTGGTATTGGCGGCGCTTTCCTGGGAAGATTCGTTGCCGGGTTGCTCAATATTGACATTAGCGCCAACTGGTCCTTTATGGGTTTCTTATTTGCCATCGGCGGAGCCGTGGTCCTGCTGTTCATTTACCAGAAGGTTTTTGTAAAGAAGGCCTCCTGATAAAGGGTGGTTGTTTTTAATGCCCGGGAGAACATGGGCTCAAAAATGATACCTTGCCGGGAATACGGCGATACGGTAAGTTAAAGACATTTGAAAAACAATATCTTTCCGCATTTCCGCCTTCCCGGCATTGATTTGCTTTCAGCTTTGATACCGTTGCTTTTTTAGTTCTCAAAAACCACGGTTTTATTGCCATCTACAATTACCCGATCCTGCAACACCAGCTGTAAGGCTTTTGCCAAAACGGATTCTTCAATTTCTTTGCCCAGGGTTACCATGTCTTTTACCGAATGCGCATGGTTAACAGGAATGATCTGTTGTGTAATAATAGGTCCCTCATCCAGTACATCGGTAACAAAATGGGCCGTTGCTCCAATCAGCTTTACTCCCCGCTCATAAGCCTGGCGGTATGGACTGGCGCCGATAAATGCGGGTAAAAAGGAGTGATGAATATTAATCACCCGGTGGGGATATGCGGCTACAAATTGCGGCGACAGGATCCGCATAAATTTTGCAAGAATGATATAGTCAAACTGGTAGTGGTTGAGCACGCCCGCCAATGCCGTTTCAAAATCCTCTTTTGAACGGTCCTGGTGATCCACATAATGAAAAGGGATATCAAACTTCCCGGTAAGCGACCGCAGGGTTTCGTGGTTGCCAATGACGCAGGCAACAGAAGCATCCAGGGTATTGAAATAGTTGCGCAGCAGGATGTCGCCCAGGCAATGATATTCTTTGGTTACCAAAACGGCCACCTTTTTTTTAACATCGGTATTGATAAAGATCGTACTTCCGGCAGGGAGCACCTGCTGTAGCGCAGCCTCAATATGCGATGTATTAAAACTATGATCGGCTACCTCCACACGAAGATAAAAACGATTAGCCTCCACATTCACGTATTCCCTCATGGAAATGATATTGAACGCCGCGTCTGCCATCACTTTGGAAATAGCGGCTACCAGCCCCACCTGGTCGGTACATTGTATTAAAATGATCATTGGCTAAAAATAAAACTATTTCACTTTAAAAATGTTATTGTATTTTCATTTTGGATTGCAATATCAATGTATGGACTGTAAGACCCTAAATCTTTCTTACGCAGAAACCGGTTTTTTTACAAAACTGGCATTGGATTATTTGAGTAAAGATGAAAAATTACAACCTTTTTATAATGGTTTCCCCTCGGCTCCGGCGATAGCAGACGCTATTGAGCGGCGGCGGCAGGTACCCACCAACCGCAAGTTGCTGGTACAGGCACTGCAACAGCAATACAGCGCGGTGCCATTGTCGGATAAAGTAACGGCCAACCTGGCCCTATTGGAAAAGGAAACCACGTTTACAACCATTACGGCACACCAGCCCAATATTTTTACAGGTCCCTTTTATTTCATTTACAAAATCCTGCACGCCATTAAGCTTGCAGCGCAAAGCAAAGCATTATATCCGCAGTATGATTTTGTGCCCGTATACTATATGGGAAGCGAGGATGCTGATCTTGACGAGCTGGGACATCTTTTTATAGACGGGCAAAAAATGACCTGGAATACTGCCCAGGCCGGCGCTGTAGGGCGTATGAAGGTAGATAAAGCCCTGTTGGAGCTGGTCGACCGGATTGAAGCGCAAACAGGCGTGGAGCCTTATGGCAGGGAGATCGGAGCGGTATTGCGAGCCTGTTATACGCCGGGCGCTTCCATACAGGATGCTACTTTTGGATTGGTGCATTTTCTGTTTGAGCGTTTTGGTTTGATCGTGGTAATACCCGACAATCCGGAGTTGAAATCCGTTGCGGCGCACCTGTTTAAAGATGAGTTAAGAAACAGCCGTTCCGCGGCATTGGTGCAGGCCACGGCTTCAGAATTAACGGCTGCCGGCTATAAAGTGCAGGCCCATAGCCGCGATATCAATCTCTTTTATTTAACCGATGAAGGACGCCACCGGATCGAGCGTTCGGGCAACCAGTGGCAGGTAGTGGATACGCCCTATATATTCTCCGAGGCAGAAATGATGCAGGAGGTAGACGCGCACCCGGAGCGGTTTAGTCCCAATGTGATCCTGCGCCCGGTATTTCAGGAAATGATCCTGCCCAACCTTTTGTTTGTAGGGGGCGGTGGAGAACTGGCCTACTGGATTCAGCTAAAAAAAATATTTGAATACTATAAAGTGCCCTACCCGTTATTGGTACTGAGAAATTCATTTTTGCTGCTCAACGGGAAGCAGGCGGCCCTTGTAAAAAAACTGGGCTTTGGGACGCCGCAGTTATTTAAGCCGCTGCATGAGCTGAAGAATGACTGGATAAGGGCACACTCGGCAAACGACCTGGATATGGAAGGCGCGCTTGCAGGTATAAAGCTGCTATACGCGGGCCTTGAGGCGCAGGCAGGCCCCATTGATGCTACTTTATTAAGGCATATAGAGGCGCTGGAAACTACGGCCACAAAACGGATTACCGAGCTGGGTAAGAAAATGCTCCGTGCTGAAAAAAGGAATCACCAGGATGCCATGAACCAGGCAGTCAAATTAAAGGAACAGCTGTTTCCATTGAATAACCTGCAGGAGCGTATCGAAAATTTTATCCCGTTTTATGCACGGTATGGGAGCCGGTTGATCGACACCCTTTATAAACACTCGCTGGGACTGGAGCAGGAGTTTGTGGTACTGGAAACGGTATAGCGTATTTCAAAGTGCTCAAAGCGCAGCGCCAGAGGCCGAAAGCCTGTTTCTGGTTTTCCCGGGAATCGGGATAAAGTTCCAGGTTGGGTTCCGGTTCCATATTTGGTACCCAATCTTTAATTCCTGAAGTGACCGGCTGAAGCTAAAAAATGCTAACTGATAGCTGAAAAACAAAATTTCAAGCATCAGGAATCAAATGTATTCGGTTGTCCGGATCCTTTTAACCGCTCTACCTTCTGCAGTACTTCAGCTTCCATTTCCTGTTTGTAATGGACCATCTTCTGATAAACGGCCTCATCCGCAGCACCAATGATTTGTGCGGCAAGAATCCCCGCATTTTTTGCAGCATTGAGGGCCACGGTAGCCACTGGCACGCCGTTGGGCATTTGCAGAATGCTGAGTACGGAATCCCACCCATCAATCGAATTACTCGATTTTACCGGCACCCCGATTACCGGCAGGGAGGTGATGGATGCTACCATTCCCGGGAGATGTGCGGCCCCGCCGGCGCCGGCGATGATAACCTTCAAACCCCGTTCCTTTGCCTTTTGAGCATACTCCACCATACGTAGGGGGGTGCGGTGTGCGGAAACCACCGTTACCTCATAATCGATGCCGAATGTTTTCAGAACGGCAGCTGCCGGTTCTATTACCGGTAAATCACTGTCGCTGCCCATAATAATACCAACCTGTATAGCCATGATGCAAAGAACGGTAAAGATTTCTGATTTCTGATTTCTGATTTCGACAAACCTACTAACTATACGAAAAACCCGTTAATGGCCCAACCTTAAACCTGGAACTTTAAACCTTAGTATACGAAAGATTCAGTTAGTACCCAACGTCAAACCTCAAATCCCTAACCTCAAACTAAAAAACGAAAACTCCGTCACTACCCGAATCTCATTTCCACATTTCCATATTTCCATATTTCCACATTTTCAAATCTTCAAATTAAACTGTAGGTTTGATACATGAATATTGAACCGCATTTTCCTTCCCCCTCCATCCTTGATAATGATTTTTATAAATTTACTATGCAGTGCGCGGTGATGCAGTTGTTTCCCGATGTAAAGGCAAAATACACCTTCATCAACCGGGGCGCGCATGTATTTCCCCCGGGGTTTGGCGATGCATTGCGTATACAGGTAAACCGGATGGCAACGTTGAAGCTGACCCCCGAAGAGTACCGGTATCTTGCTGTCAACTGTCCTTATCTGAATGCTGCCTACCTCCATTTTTTGGCAGGATATGCATATAATCCTGCTGAGGTGAACATCCTGCAGGAAGGAGAACGGCTGGAAATTGCCGTGGAGGGATATTGGTTTCGTACTATTTTATGGGAAGTGCCCCTGCTGTTCCTGGTCAGCGAACTGTATTACCAGCTTACACAACAGCGGCGGGATACCGATGAACAGGTGGTTAAAAATACTGCCAAAAAAATAAGCATCTATAAGGATCTGGATGTGCCCGTAGCCGAGTTTGGCACCCGGCGCCGGCATTCCTACGAAGTGCAGCAGCTGGTGGTAGATACCCTGAGCCGGCAGGGTGAAAATAGTTTTGTAGGCACCAGCAACGTTTATCTTGCCATGCGTTCAAAAACAAAGCCTATAGGCACCCATGCGCATGAGTGGTTTATGTTTCACGCGGCAAAGTATGGATTTACCATGGCCAATGCACTTAGCCTGGAGCACTGGGCGGATGTGTACCGCGGCGACCTGGGAGTGGCCTTGTCCGATACCTATACCAATGATGTTTTCTTTGAGCAGTTTGATAAAAAGTTTGCAAAGCTTTTTGACGGCGTGCGGCACGATAGCGGCGACCCTATCGGTTACGCAGAAAAGGTCATTGCTCATTATAAAAAACTGGGCATTAATCCCGCCTATAAATTCATCATTTTTTCCGATGGACTCAATACAGAAAAGGTAGCAGAAATTACAAGGGCTACAAAGGGCCACATTGGTATCTCGTTTGGAATTGGTACCAACCTTACCAATGATGTGGGATTGGAGCCAATGAATATTGTAATGAAGCTAACGGCTGTTCAGTTTGATGAAAAAAGATGGGTGCCTACTGTTAAGCTTTCGGATGAAAAAGGGAAATATAGTGGCGAACCGGCCATGATCCGCCTGGCAAAAGAAGTTTTAGATATTGAGTGACAGAAATATATAAATTTAATTATATTAAATGTCTTATTTAAGCTTTTTCTAACAGAAAAATGCTGTTGCAACTGTACCTTTGCGCTGGTTTTGTGAGGAAATTTTATTTGAACACTCCAAAACATCCGGTCACTGCCGGGCCTGGATTTGCATCCGCCGTATGATTCATTTAGGATCATTTTAAACCCATATCTTTTTTTTGATTTAAAAAAGGAATTTTTTAATGATGAGGGCTTTTATTGTAAAAAAAATAACACCACTGGCGTTTTTAATTGTAGCTGTGACAAATATTTCGTGGCATGCTCCCGCTGTTGCACCGGCAAAGGAAGCTTTGAGCTTTTTAACGTTGTACCCCATGTCGCTGGGGTGGAAGGCGAACCGGTCTGCCCTGGTTTATGATAGCCTGCATCTGGATCTGAAGGGGCTTTCTGAAAAGGCCTTTGCCTATGCCCTTGAGGGTTTGGAGGAGCTGAAAGCAGAGGGCCAGGTACGGAATGATTCTATTATTACAATTGTTGATTTTGATCAGCCCAGTGTGAACAAGCGCCTGTATATCCTCGATCTCAAAAACTTTAAATTACTCTTTAATACCTGGGCAGCGCATGGCCGCAGGTCCGGTGCATTGATGGCTACTTCTTTTAGCAACACCCTTTCTTCCAATAAAAGCAGCCTTGGTTTTTATCTTACGGACGTACCGTATTATGGAGGTAACGGCTACTCATTAAAGTTAAAAGGCATGGAGCCGGGGTTAAACGACAAGGCCATGCAGCGCGCGATTGTACTGCATGGGGCCCGCTATGTAAGCCAGTCGAGCATCGATGAACTGGGATATCTTGGCCGCAGTTTTGGATGCCCGGCAGTGCCGGTTGAGCTCAATTTGCCGATTATTGAAACGATCAAGGAAGGCTCCGTGTTGTTTATTTATAACAGCAGCTATCACCCGAAGTTCTTCTATGAGGCGGTTTAAAAAACAGATCAGCCTGCCTTCAGGGCAGGGTTTCCTTTGCCACTGGTAATCAGGTTACGCAGGCTGCCGTTGATAAAATCCGACCAGGCATTGGAGCAGGCGTCAAAACATTCTACACCGGGTTGCAGCCCCTCATGGGTAAAGCGCAGTTCCGTTTGGCCTTTTTGCTCCGAAATTTCAAAACAAACCCGGGTCTGGTTCCATTCCGACTGGTTTTGCAGAAAATTAAGCCGGCTGTCAGTAACCAGCCATACTACTTTTTTACCAGGGATCACTTCGGTTAATTGTTGTCGCGAATAGTGAACATCACCAAAGCGTACTTCAAACACATTGTCTTTATGAAGGGTTTGACCCTCAAGATTTTCGGTCCACCATGCACGTACGTTGTTGACCGCATTAAATACCGTTTCCGGCGTTTGATCCGTTATAATGGAAACGGAGAAATGATGATCAGTCATAATAGAAATGTATTTATTGGTATGATATTGTTGAAACCTTTCGTTTGGCAGGCGTTTTTTGCTGCGTGTTCCTGTGGGCCTCTTTTACATAGGGGCAACTGTTCGCGGCTGCGTTTTATATTTTATTCAGCTGGAAATAAAGGCGCATTTTGTCACTAAAGGTACATACTGCGCCTGAATTTGTTTTATACTGCCTGCATCTTCCATTTTTTGAGCAACTCCTCATTGAAGCCACCTTCCCTGGCGTTGGGCCCGCCCTTGCCGGTTGTGATCAGCTGGTACAAACTGTTTTGGATATAGTTGGTCCATGCATCATGACAAATAGCATAACATTCATGTGAAGGAACCAGGCCCTGATGGGTAAAATGCAATTCTGTATGGCCATCCTTAACTGTAATGTCGAAGATTACTTTTGTGTCGTTCCACTCGCTTTGATCGTTGACGAAGTTAAAGGCGTTGTCCAGTACCAGCCATACCACTCTTTTGCCCGGAACCACTTCAATTAACTTTAGTTTACAGATATGCACGTCTTTGTAGTGGTAAAGAAATTCATCGTGTAAATGGGCGGTTGGTCCCAATATTTCTTCGCTCCACCATCCGCGCACATTATTTATGGCATTAAAGACCTGTTCCGGTGTTTCGGTTACCCGTATCGTTGTAGTAAAATCATTCTGTTGCATAGCTGATTTTTTAGGTTTAAAAATAAACGGATCTGATTCCGTGTTGCTGAACATAAGGCAAAGCTATTGTCTTAATTGGATATTGTAGCCGTGTAAAATAGACTTTGATCCGGGGGGATTTGGACATAAAGGTTTAGTACTTTTGTAAAAAATTGTTGTGTATGAAACAGGTAACAATCGTGGTGCCGGATTGCATGGTCAATGTGAATACCATTGGCGGGGCTTATGACATCCTTTACCGCGCCAACGAATACTGGAAAAGCGCCGGTCATCCGTCTTTATTGAACATTGATATTGCCGGCTTTGTTTCCGAAGTACGATCGCACAATGGTTATCTGGCTATCCGGCCAACCGATATCCGTTCCATCCGGCACACGGACCTCGTGCTGATTCCTGCCGTATTGGGCGCTTATGAAGAGGCCGTGCGGCAAAACCAGGAATTGCTTAGCTGGATCCGCCTGCAATACAAAACCGGGGCAGAAGTAGCCAGCATGTGTTCGGGAGGCTTTCTTTTGGCCGCAACGGGCCTGCTCAACAATGGGGCCTGCTCTATCCATTGGAATAAAAAGGAAGAATTTGAGCGCATGTTTCCGGAGGTTCGCATTGCTACCGGTAAAATCATCACGCACGAAAATGGTATCTACACCAATGGGGGGGCTTATTCTTTTTTGAATCTGGTGCTGTACCTGGTAGAGCAACTGTTTGATCGTTCCATCGCGATCCTTTGCTCAAAGGTTTTTCAGATTGATGTGGACCGCACCACGCAGTCTCCGTTTACCATCTTCCAGGTACAGAAGACGCACGATGATGAGCTCATCCGCGATGCGCAAACCTATATTGAAGAGCATCTGGATACCCGGATCTCTTTCGAAAAGCTGGCGCTGCAACTGGCGACCAGCCGCCGGAATTTTGACCGGCGGTTTATCAAAGCAACCGGCAATACTCCCGTAGAATACCTGCAGCGTGTAAAGGTAGAAGCCGCAAAGAAAGAACTGGAACGGGGACGCAAAACCGTATTTGAAGTAATGATGGATGTAGGCTATACCGATGATAAAACCTTTAGGGACGTATTCCGGAAGGTGACAGGGCTGCTGCCGCAGGATTACAAAAGCCGGTATCAAAAGCCGGAGTATTCTGTATGATCCTGCCGGTACCGCCCGATATCCAGCAGCAGGCTTTATAGTGCGGGTCTTTGAGCATCGTGGTTTTCCTGCCACAAAGATTCTGTGTCATTGCCACTGAAACACCGAAACACAGAAGTTCTTAATGGTATGGCGCTGGCCTTCCTTTTTATTTACAAAGGTTCCAAAATCCTCAGAATCTCAGAGCTTCTGTGGCAAACACAGGAGGTACTAAGAAACACCAAGGGAAGGTTGTTTTTTTTTTCGTGTATGCTTTGTGTCTTAGTGGCAGCAACAGCATAGTATTCTTGCTTCTGGCGTACCAGTTGGCCGTGAAATAAAACACGCTTGTTCCGTCAACGAAATATGCTTATTTTAGTACCCTCAAAAGCGATTGTTTGAAAAGAGCCACAAGCATTCTGCTGTCCGCAGCGGTGATTGTTTTGGCGCATTGTACCTGGCCATTAAAAAATAAACAGATGAATTTTTGCCGTTTACAAACATTGGTATTGTTTGCCCTTGGTGTCTTTTTCCTGAACCGCCTGCATGCGGAGGTAACGCTGCCGGCCGTGATCAGCGATAATATGGTATTGCAGCAAAAAGCTGCTCCGGCTCTTTGGGGCAAGGCGGGGCCCGGAAAAATAATAACCGTACAAACCTCATGGAATAAAAGAACTTACCAGGCAAAGGCCGATGCTTTGGGCAACTGGAAGTTGCATGTAAACACACCTTCTTTTGGAGGGCCTTATACCATCCGTATATCTGAAGAAAATACAGTAACGCTCAATAATGTCCTCATTGGCGATGTATGGCTTTGTTCCGGCCAGTCCAATATGGAAATGCCCCTGGCCGGCTGGGGAAAGATCCTCAACTATGAGCAGGAGATCGCAAATGCCAATTTTCCGCAGATCCGGTTGTTACAGGCTATACATGTTACCGCCAACCAGCCCATCAATAACCTGGAGGTACGCAATAATGGATGGGATATCTGCACGCCGAAAACGGTGGCCGACTTTTCTGCTGTGGCCTATTTCTTTGCCCGCGGGATTTATGAAAAAACAAAGATCCCCATCGGGCTTATTCACAGCTCCTGGGGCGGCACCATTGCGGAAGCATGGACCAGTTACGAAACCTTACAGCAGCTTCCTGATTTTGCAGCTGCCGCAGAAAAAATAAGGGCTGCCGGCGAAACCAGTAAAATAGAGTTCGCGCGTCAGTTGGCCAACTGGGAAAAAAGCCGGCAGGCAGCAGATAAAGGAATGGCCGGCCGGTGGGCGGCTCCGGGGTTAAACACCGCCGATTGGAAAACAATGCCCGTTCCGGGGCTCATTGAAGAAAACGGACTGCCCGGGTTTGATGGAATTGTATGGTTTAAGCGGAAGGTTGCCATCCCCGAAAGCTGGAAGTCCGAGGATCTTATATTGAACTTAGGTCCGATTGATGATGATGATATTACCTGGTTTAACGGCGAACAGATTGGCGCTACCAGCGCATGGAATATAGATCGGGTGTATACCATCCCCGCCCGGTTAATCAAAAAAGGGAATAATGATCTTACGGTTCGTGTTTCTGACAATAGTAATGGAGGGGGAATTTATGGAAAGCCGGCGCAGTTGTTTATAAAAAACAGCTCCGGGCAAAAAATAGACCTTCCCGGAAACTGGTTGTATAAAGTATCCAGCTCATTAAAGGATCTTCCTGCAGCCCCCAAGAACCCCGATAATCCCAACCGGCCTACGGTTCTTTATAATGCAATGATTGCACCGGTTATTGACTATGGAATTAAAGGCGCTATCTGGTACCAGGGTGAGTCCAATGCCGGGCGGGCCTATCAATACCGGGAGCTGTTTCCGGCGATGATCAAAGACTGGCGTAAGAAATTTTCATCCGGCAACTTCCCGTTCTATTTTGTACAGCTGGCCAATTATATGAAGCGTGCCGGTCAGCCGGGCCCCTCGGCCTGGGCGGAGCTCAGGGAGGCACAGCAGATGACCACAAAGCTTGTCAATACCGGTATGGCGACCATCATTGATATTGGTGAGGAAAAGGATATTCATCCCAAAAACAAACAGGAGGTTGGCAGAAGGCTGGCGCTGATTTCATTGAATAAAGATTATAAAAAGAAGATTGAATACTCCGGTCCGCGTTACCAGGCACAAAAGATTAAGGGCAATCGTATCGCACTTACTTTTGACCATGCGGCGGGTATGAAGGCTTCTGATGGAAAGCTGACCGGCTTCGCCATTGCGGGCGCGGATAAAAAATTTTATTGGGCCAATGCTGAAATTGCCGGTAATACAATCACCGTAAGTGCGCCTGAGGTAACACAACCAGTAGCTGTGCGTTATGCCTGGGCCGATAATCCGGACGCGAACCTGGTTAACGGTGCCGGTTTACCAGCCTCACCCTTTCGTACCGACCAGTGGGACGGTATTACAAAAGGGGTGAAGTAGTTTGCTTTGTTTAACGTAAAAAAAGCTTATTTTGTAGACAGATTAAAATCCGGTTTATGAATAAGCAGATAACGTCCTGGTTGAGCCCATCCCTGCAAAAAACAATGCCCATTGTTAGTTATGGTTCCATTGGCACTGTGCTGCTCCTGGTGCCTACTGCCGGCGCCGATTACCTGGAATATGAACGCTTTCAGTTGATTGATAGCCTGGCGCCGTTTATCAATGGCGGCAAATTAAAAGTATATTCTATTGACAGCGTCAATAACGAAAGCTGGCTTAATAAAGAAATGAACAGCTGGGACAAAGCGCAGCGACATGAGCAGTGGAATGCTTATGTATATTATGAAGTGCTTCCCTTTATCAAAAACGCATCGGGCGGCGATACCCCTGTATTTGTTAGCGGGGCTTCTTTTGGCGCACTGCATAGCATGAACTTGTTTTTAAAACGCCCCGATCTTTTAGCCGGTGTTATTGCGATGAGCGGCGTGTATGACCTTACTTATTATTCGGACGGGTTCATAAACGATACGGTTTATTTTAACAGCCCCTGGCATTATATGCCCAACCTCGCCGATCATGGCATACTGGAACAGATCCGGAAAAGTCCGCATATTCATATCCTGACCGGCGCCGGCGCCTATGAAGACCCAAAGGCTGGCGGGGAATTTGCCAGGATCCTGTATAATAAAGGCATCTATTATGAATTTGACAACTGGGGCGAAAACTATAAGCACGACTGGCCTACCTGGCGCGAGATGCTTCCTCATTATATAGGTAGCCGGTTTTAATGCGTATTCCGGGATTTTCGATTTTGATGGCTATAAGGGAATGGTTGAATGCCAACGATGCGTTTAATGTTTCAAATTCACTTCTACATTTTATATTTTTTATTCAATATTTTACATTCCCGCAGGGTAGGTTCCAGGTTTCAAGTTTCAGGTTGGAGTTTCAGATTTTCAAATTATTGTCCGGAAATATATCGTTTCAGCAGCGCATCAAAGGCCTTTCCATCGATCATGCGGGCGCCCATGCTCTCCAGGTAGTCTGAATGCACCTGGCAGTCGATCAGTTGTACCTGTTCTTTTTTTAACTGTTCGGTGTAGCAGGCAAATGCATAACGGGAGGCATTGCTGACCAGGCTGAACATACTTTCTCCAAAAAATACCCGCCCCAGGCGAACCCCATAAAGGCCACCCACCAATGCCCCGTCCTTCCATACTTCAGCGCTGTGCGCATAACCCTCGTGGTGCAGTTGCCGATAGGCCCGCACTACTTCTTCGGTAATCCAGGTGCCATCCTGGTTGCTGCGTTTTACTTCCTGGCAATGACGGATCACTTTTTCAAAAGCGCGGTTAATGGTAAACTCAAAGGCATTCTTGTTAAGCAATGAGCGCACCGTTTTGCTTTTCCTGAACTCATCCGGGAATAATACAAAGCGCGGATTCGGGCACCACCAAAGCACCGGGGGGACTTCATACCAGGGAAAAATACCGGAAGCGTAGGCCAGCAAAAGCCGTTGTGGATTCAGGTCGCCGCCAATTGCCAGCAATCCATCCTTTTCAGCCATATATACCGGCGGAAAATACAGTTTATCGGATAGGGCAAAAATGGGCATGGGATAGTTATGCAACCAACGCTTCAATAGTGGCGGAAATACCGCGGTCGAGGATGGCATTGCACATAGGCTCAAGATCTTCGTACATACCTTCTTTAACGGCGTATTTACCTTTAAAATGAATAATGTAAGAGCATTGTTCGGCCTGTTCAAAGGTATGCCCGCAAACCTCCATCAGGGTTTCAATTACCCATTCAAAACTGTTTACGTCATCGTTCCAGACGATCAGTTGCCAGGAAGCAGCCTCCGCTGTTAGTACATCCGTTTCCGCTTCTGTTTTTGTAAATGGGTTGGTTCCTGAAAAACTCATCCTGCAAAGATAAATTATTCCGGATAAACGTCCTGTGCGGTTCGTTTTTTGAAAGCGTGTATAAAGCACACAATACCGCTTATGTAATTATAAAAAAAATAACAAAGGATTTCGATTTAAAACGATACTTTTATAGCTATTAATGGGTTGTTTACTTTTTTTTACTAACGATTTTTAGATTTTTTTAAAAACAGTTTAATGGCAGAAAATAACACTTACGATGCTATTGTTATTGGCAGCGGTGTCTCCGGAGGGTGGGCCGCCAAGGAACTTACCGAAAAAGGACTGAAAGTAATCATGCTGGAACGTGGAAAAAACATCGAGCATGTAAAAGACTATGTTAATGCCGGTAAGGCGCCGTGGGAATTTCCGCACAGGGGCTCAAAAACACAGGAGATGATCAAAGATCACCCGGTGCTGAACCGCGATTACCCGCTGAATGAAACAAACCTCGACTGGTGGGTTGATGAAAAAGAATCGCCTTATACCGAAGTAAAACGTTTCGATTGGTTCAGGGGCTATCATGTAGGTGGGCGGTCGCTGATGTGGGGCCGTCAAAGCTACCGTTGGGCTGATCTGGATTTTGAAGCCAATGCAAAGGATGGAATTGGTACCGACTGGCCGGTACGTTATAAAGATATTGCGTCCTGGTACGATTATGTGGAAAAATTTGCTGGCATCAGCGGAAACCGGGATGGCATCAGCCACCTGCCCGATGGGCAATTTTTGCCTCCCATGGATATGACGGTTGTTGAAAAAGATGTTGCCGCGCGTATCAAGGATATTTATAAGGGACAACGACAGGTGATCATCGGTCGCGTGGCCAATATTACCGAGCCCTTACCCGGGCGTACCAATTGCCAGTACCGGAACAAGTGCTGGCTGGGATGTCCGTTTGGCGGCTATTTCAGCACGCAGTCGTCCACTTTGCCGGCAGCCATGAAAACGGGAAACCTCACACTCCGGCCCTGGAGTATTGTAACAAAGATCTTATACGACAAAGATAAAAAACGTGCTACCGGCGTTGAGGTACTGGATGCAGAAACCAATAAGACTTATGTATACAATGCCAAGATTGTTTTCCTGAATGCTTCTACGTTAAACAGTACCTGGATCCTGCTCAACTCGGCTACGGATATATGGCCGGGTGGCCTGGGCAGCTCCAGTGGAGAGTTGGGCCATAACCTGATGGATCACCATCTTGGTGTGGGAGCCAGCGGAAGGGTGGAAGGATATGAGGATAAATATACATACGGACGCAGGGCCAATGGGATCTATATCCCGCGGTTCCGGAATATGAATGGTGAAAAGCGCGATTATATCCGTGGTTTTGGATACCAGGGTGGTGGCGGCCGCGGCCGGGGCAATGCATCGGCAGAGGAACAAACCATCGGTGTTGGATTAAAGGAATCATTAACCGAGCCCGGATCGTGGAGCATGAATATTGGAGGTTTTGGAGAAATCCTTCCCTACCATGAAAATGTGGTAACATTGGATCAGAACAAGAAAGACAAGTGGGGACTGAATGTATTGTCGATCGATGCAGAATGGAAGGACAACGAGCGGAAGATGCGCATTGATATGAAAAATGACGCCATCGAAATGCTCGAAAAGGCCGGCGTAAAAGATGTAAAGGGACGTGAGGGAGATGGTACCATTGGCCGCGGGATCCATGAAATGGGTACGGCACGTATGGGGGCCGATCCTAAAACATCCGTACTCAATAAATGGAACCAGGTTTGGGACGCGCCCAATGTTTTTGTTACAGATGGTTCTTTTATGGCCTCAGCAAATTGTGTGAATCCTTCATTAACGTATATGGCGTTTACCGCCCGGGCCGTAGATCATGCAATAGAGGAATTAAAAAAACAAAATCTTTAACCCAATTGTACAATTAAAATACAAACAATGAACAGGAAAGAAGCTTTATCACGTGTTGGTATTTTGTTAGGAGGCTCTATTATTGGCGCTGAAGTTTTTTTATCGGGTTGTAAATCTACTGCTACAAAGGCGGGGGCATTTTCCCCGGAGGTAATAGCATTGCTGGATGAAATTGGCGAAACCATTATCCCCACCACACCGGATTCGCCGGGTGCAAAAGCTGCCCAGATAGGCAATTTTATGAAGACGATTGTCTCCGATTGTTATCGCGAGAACGAACAAAAAACCTTTAATGAAGGTATCGATAAATTTAATGAGGCATGTAAAGCAAAGTACAGCAAAGGGTTTACAGAATTGTCTCCGGCGGAGCGGACTGAATTCCTGATTGTACTCGACAAAGAAGCCAAGGAGTTTACAAAAACAGATTCCTATAAAAAGGAAAGGGATGCCTTCAACAAGCAACAGGATGAATGGGTGAAAGCCGAGGAGGCCAAAAAGAATTTTGGCGCGGTAAAGGTAAAACAAAGCTACCCGCCGCATTACTTCAGCATGATGAAACAGCTGACGCTTTGGGGGTATTTTACATCTAAGCCCGGCGCTACCCAGGCGCTGCGCTATATAGAAACCCCCGGGAAATTTGATGGCGCGTATCCCTATAAAAAAGGCGATAAAGCCTGGGCGTTGTAAGCGCCGCCGGGTAAAACAGTGCTGCATCGGGCCGGGATGGCGATAAACTTTTCCGGGCGGTGGAGCACTTTTTTTATAATCTATAACCTTTAAACTTTCAGAGAATGGGTATCAGCAGAAAAACATTTTTAAGAACGACTTCAGTTTTGGCCTCGGGAGCCCTGGTAGGTCGGCCGTTGCTGGCCAGCGCGGGCAGGGCCAAAAAGTACCCCATATCGCTGGCAGAATGGTCGCTGCACCGCGCCTTGCAAAAGAAACAGATCTCGAACCTCGATTTTCCCCGAATTGCTAAAAAGGAGTTTGGTATTTCGATTGTTGAATATGTGAACCAGTTCTTTAAAGACAAAGCGGAGGATACCGTCTACCTGAATCAGTTGCTCACCGTTTGTAAGGACAATGGTGTATCCAATCACCTGATCATGTGTGATGGAGAAGGCGAATTGGGGCATACCAATGACGCAGAGCGGAAGAAAGCTGTAGAGAACCATTATAAATGGGTGCATGCGGCAAAGTTCCTGGGCTGCAAAACCATTCGCGTAAATGCTGCAGGAAACGGTACGGCAGAGGAAGTAGCAAAAGCCGCCGTGGACGGACTGGGCCGGCTTGGCGAATATGCGGCAAAGGAAAAAATTAACGTGATCGTGGAAAACCATGGCGGCTATTCCTCCGATGGAAAATGGCTGGGAGGTGTTATGAAGGCGATAGGTAAAAAGAACGTGGGTACACTTCCCGATTTTGGAAATTTTTGCCTGAAGCGGGGCGAGAACTGGAAATGTATAGAAGAGTATGATCGCTACCAGGGCGTAAAGGAATTAATACCTTTTGCCAAAGGCGTCAGTGCTAAAGCTTATAACTTTAATGCGCAGGGCGATTGTATTGAAACGGATTATAAGCGGATCTTTGATATTATTAACGCTTCCGGATTTAAAGGGATCGTGGGCATTGAGTATGAAGGGGATGAGTTAGGTGAATACGATGGTATCAAAGCTACACTGGCTTTATTAAAAAAAGTAATGGGAGGATAATCCTGATTTTAGTTACTGGCATAAAAAGCCGGCCCTGAACTATCGGGCCGGCTTTTTGCATATAGCGGGGGCCGGAGTGTTTATCCGGAAGAATAGTTTCCTATGCATGCTGCCGGGATTGTTTTATCTAAAAAGGGTATTTGAGATAACCTCCGGTCATCAACGCCTGCCTGCTTTGTAACAGTTTCCCACTGTTTAGCTGCAAGCATATTTTTATAAAAAATTTTACTATTTGTAATAATTGGGTGCTTTCATTTCCGGCATTTTCTAACGAACCTGATGCATGCCTGGCTAAACGTGCGGCAGTTTCGTATTCTTTTACTACATCCGGGTAACCAGTCTAAAAAATTATCTTTATTGTATTAATATGTTCATTGTAAACATATTGTGGATATTTCTGTACTCGTTTATTGGAAACGGCGCCCATTTCTCCGGTAACAATTGCTTAATCCTAAGATCATAATAGCTTAATTGGAGACGTGCTAAAAGGCTCTAATTTTGGTCTGTCAAATGCAATAGTCATGTCCGGAGCCGGAAATAACTTTACAAATAGTAAAAAATCAACGATCTTTATCGTTATTTCGGTATTTCTGTGCTATACAGCTATGTATGCGATACGGAAATCCTTTCTGGCAGGGCAGTACAAGAATCTGGACCTGGGGCATGGCTGGGATGCCAAAACAATACTGGTGATCAGCCAGGTACTGGGTTATATGGTTTCGAAGTTTATCGGGATTAAAGTGATCTCGGAAATGCGCAAGGAAAAACGGACACTGTGGCTTATCGGTTTTATTACCTTTGGATTGGCCATGCTGGGCTTGTTTGCTGTATTGCCTCCGAGGCTGAAGGTGCTGGCGCTTTTTTTGAATGGGACACCATTGGGAATGGTGTTTGGGATTGTGTTCTCTTATATAGAAGGGCGTAAAAATACGGAGTTACTGGCGGCAGCGCTGAGTGCCACTTTTATCTTTTCAACAGGGCTGGTGAAATCGGTTGGGCTGGTTTTAATGAGGGATTTTAACGTGGGAGAATACGATATGCCTTTTTTGACCGGGCTGCTGTTCTTTCCCGTTTTTATCCTGTCTGCACTGATACTGCGCAAAACAAAGGGGCCGGATAAAAGAGATATTAAAGAACGTACACAGCGGGTACCGATGTACGGGCGCGACCGGCGGCGTTTTTTATTGCAGAATGGGTTAGGATATTTCGGACTGGTAGTAATCTACATACTCCTTACAGTTATGCGGGATTTCAGGGATAATTTTATTGTTGAATTTTGGGCAGAGCAGGGCGTATCAGGCGTGCCACAGCTGGTTACCTTAACGGAGATACCGGTTGCGGTTGTGGTATTGATTGTAGCGGCTGCGGGGATATTGGTACGTAACAATCAAAGGGCATTTGGTATGGGCATGGTATTCATTGCAGGAGGCGCCATCCTTACAATCCTTTCCAGTTATTTGTTCTACAACGGGGTGTTATCGCCGGTGACGTGGATGATATTGTCCGGTATCGGGAGCTACCTGCCCTACATCCTGTTTCACTGTCTTATTTTTGAGCGGCTGGTGGCGTTATTGGATTTTAAAGGGAATGTAGGGTTTTTATTTTATCTGGCTGATGCATTAGGATACCTGGGAAGCGTGGTTATATTATTCCTTAAAGAAGTGACCGGGTTTAAACAAAGCTGGACCCATTTTTTTGTAGCGTTAAATGTCCAGTGCGCGGTTTCTATTCTTATACTGGTGGTATTGGCACTCTGGTATTTTAACCGGCAGATCACCCGGAAAAGCGGGGGTATGGTACCGGCCGGACCGTATAAATTGTAATAGAATGCGTATGCGCAATAAATATGATTTAATTGTTGTAGGAGGAGGGGTGCTGGGTACTTTTCATGCCTACCATGCATTAGAACTGGGGTTGAAGGTGGCTGTTATAGAAAAGGATAAACGGCCCCGGAGTGCTACGGTACGTAATTTTGGACAGGTAGTACCTTCAGGGATGAGTACCAGGTGGCAGGAGTATGGAAGGGAGAGTCTGAATATTTACAAGCAGATCCAGAAACAATTTGATATTTCTGTGCGGCACAATGGATCGGTTTACCTGGCTTCCAATGAGGAAGAGGTACAACTGATCGAAGAGCTGAGCAACATTAACAAAAAAAACGGCTATGTGTCGCAGTTACTGACCCGGCAGGAGTGCCTGGAAAAGTATCCGGGATTGAAACCGGACTATGTTAAAGCAGGCCTGTTCTTTCCCGATGAAGTAACGGTTGAGCCCAGGGTAATGATCGGGCGGCTGTTGCAGTATCTTATTAAAGAAAAAGGGCTGGACTACTATGACAGTACCCATGTGCTCAATTGTGTGCCGGTAACAGGTGGGGTCAGCGTGCATACCTCAAAGGAAACCGAACTTGCAGCAGGCAAGGTGATCATCTGCTGCGGATCGGAATTTAAAACCCTGTACCCGCAGTTGTTTGCCGGCAGCGACCTGGAAGTTACCAAGCTCCAGATGCTCCAAACGGTTCCCCTGACCGGTTATGAGCTGAAAGGTTCTATATTGACCGGCTTATCTATCCGGAGATATGAAGCGTTTTATGAATGTCCCTCATTTGCAGCAATAAAGGCAAGAGAGGCCCCGGATTCGTTCGAAAAGAAATGGGGGATACATATTCTGTTTAAACAAGCGGTAGATGGTTCTGTTATTATTGGTGATTCTCATGAATATGCCCATGCGGCCGATGCGGAGGACCTGGGTTTTGACTTGCGGACCGATGTGGATGATTTTATGATCACCGAGGCGCAGAAGATCATAGCATTGCCGAGTTATGAAATTCAGAACCGCTGGTTCGGGATCTATTCCCAATGTAAAACGCAGGATCTGTTTCAGCATACGATCGATGAAGCTATTCATATTGTTACCGGGATCGGAGGCAAAGGGATGACCGGATGCGCGGGATTTTCCAGGGAGCATATTAAAAGAATATTTGATTTAAAATAGGAGTATGAAGAAGATTAAGATGGTTGTTTTTGATATGGCAGGTACTACTGTAAATGAAAACAACCTGGTGTACAAAACGGTTTTAAAGGTGATCAATGACCAGGGATTTAACCTGACGCTGGAAGAAGTATTGGTGCATGGTGCAGGGAAGGAAAAGTACCGGGCCATTACTGATGTGCTAACCGCCTGTACGGATGTGCCGGATGTAAAGTCCGTAGCCGACCGGGCATTTGCAAATTTTAAGCAGGAACTTGAAAAAGCGTATGACGAGGAAACGATCAGCAGCTTTAGCGGCATGGATGCATTTTTTGATAGGTTGCGGGATCATCGTATCCTTATTGCATTAAATACCGGCTATGACAAAAGAACAGCGTTGAAACTGATTGGCAAACTGGACTGGCAGACAGGGCGGAATTTTGACACCCTGGTTACTGCCGATGATGTTGAAAAAGGCCGGCCGTTTCCCGATATGATCCGGTATGCAATGAAACAGCTGGATGTCAGCGATGCCGGCAGTGTATTAAAAGCGGGAGACTCGGTCATTGATATTGAAGAAGGGAAAAATGCCGGTTGTGGCATTACGGTAGGGGTATTAAGTGGCGCCCAAACCCGCGCGCAGCTTTCCGGCGCGCAGCCGGATTATATTTTAAATGTTCTTACAGAGCTGGACAGGGTGCTTTTTAATTAGCGGGTACGCCACAACGACTCTGAGAAGCTGTTTAAAAATAGAATGATTAAAAACCATTAAGGCATTAAGAATAGTTTAGTAGCCGCAGTTCCTAATGAATATTAATGGTTTTTGAGGGCGTTAATGTCTGTTATATGGGATTTTAATAATGAAAATTTAAACAGCTTCTGAGACACGGATTTTTGATACACCCCTTTGCAAAGGCTTTTTGTCGGGCGAATTCGTCCTCAAGGGCCATCAGGTTTCCGTGGCAGCAAACATGAGCCGGTCATTCTTTCCCCGAAAGAAAGAAATACATTACGATCATCTTGGCAGGTATGATACCTCTGTTTACAGGAACATGGGGCACACGCCCGTCAAAAAAGAGGGCATCTCCTTCCCGGATCAGCACTTCTTCTTCGCCAATGATATAAAAGCATTCGCCGGACAGCATATATTTGAACTCGAAGGCATCCGTTTCTACGGTGGCTCTTTGGGAGCCCGGCTGTACTTCCAGCAGAACGGCTTCAAACCCTACGGTATTGAGTTGCCTGCCCAGCAGCGTACGGTATTCAAAACCTTCTGCTTCATCTTCTTTCTCGATGATGGCGTGTTCCTCTCTTCGGGATACGATAAAGTTTTTTCCGGTGGCTAGTGGCACCTCTTTAAAGAAATCGGCCACAGCGATGTCCAGTACCTGTATGATGTTCAGCAGTACCGGAAGTGAGGGAATGGTTCTCCCGTTTTCAATGCGGGAGATCAGGCCGTTGCTCAGGTCTGCTTTGCCCGCCACATTATTGATGGTAAGTCTCTTGTTCTTCCGGATCTCTTTGATCCGTTTTCCGATGCCGATCAGATAATCTTCCATAAACCTGTTTTCTAAGGAGCGAAAGTACACAAGATTTTGGCCCTCTGCCAAACCTGGAACCTGAACCTTTAATCCTTATCCTTCGATCAGCTCGCTCAGCTCCAGCCAGCGCAGCTCTTTTTCATCCAGCAGCGCCGTAATTTCACCAATGCGGCCGGACAATTTTTCCAATTGTTCAAAATCAGTAGTGCCGCCAGAAAGTTGCGCGGTGATGGTATCTTTTTCTGTGTTAAGATCCGCAATCTCTTTTTCCAGTAATTCGTATTCCCGTTTTTCCTTGAAAGATATTTTTTTTGCAACAGGCTTCTGGACTGGAACGGCTTTTACAGCAGCCGGGGCGCTGGCAGCCGGCTGACTTTTTTCCTGCAGGCGATATTGGGTGTAGTTACCGGGGAAGTCCCTGATAACGCCGTCTCCT
Source organism: Niabella hirudinis (assembly GCF_051201075.1). Taxonomy (NCBI): domain Bacteria; kingdom Pseudomonadati; phylum Bacteroidota; class Chitinophagia; order Chitinophagales; family Chitinophagaceae; genus Niabella; species Niabella hirudinis. Next base: position 489,216 of record NZ_JBPEHJ010000001.1, on the reverse strand, counting down.
TCAAATACAAAAAGGTGGTCCACCAGCCGGTCCATAAAATACCGGTCGTGCGAAACGATCAGCAGGCATCCGGGGTATTCGCTCAGGAAATTTTCCAGTACCGAAAGGGTCGGAAGGTCCAGATCATTAGTGGGCTCATCGAGAATCAGGAAATTAGGATTGCGAAACAGTATCGATAATAAATGAAGCCTTCTTTTTTCTCCTCCGCTCAGCTTGCTTACATAAGTGTATTGTTTGTCCGGGTCAAAGAGGAACAATTGTAAGAACTGGGCAGCGCTCAGCGTGCTGCCATCGGCAAGCGGAAAGTTCTCCGCAATGTTTTTTACAAATTCAATCACCCGCATATCTTCTTTCAGCACCAGTCCCTGTTGCGAGTAATTGCCAAAGACGATGGTATCGCCGATGTTGATTTTGCCGCTATCGGGCAAGTCCACACCCTGCAGGATATTGATAAAGGTCGATTTTCCGGCACCGTTCTTCCCGATGATGCCCAGGCGTTCCCCCTTTTTAAAGGTATAATCAAATCCTTCGAGTATTTTTTTATCACCAAAAGATTTGTAGACCTTCTTCATCTCAACGATCTTTCCACCCAGGCGGTTCATCTTCATTTGCAGCTGTACCTGGTCATCGGTAACCTGTTGTTTGGCCGTTTTTTCAATATTGTAAAAATTGTCTTCCCGGCTTTTTGATTTGGTAGTACGCGCCTTGGGTTGTTTGCGCATCCATTCCAGCTCCCGCCGGTAGAGGTTTTTTGCTTTATCGATAGTGGCATTCAGGTTTTCAACACGCTGCGCCTTTTTGTCAAGATAATATTCATAGTCGCCCCGGTGTACATATAGTTCACTGTCTTCAATTTCCCAGATCTCATTGCAAACCGCATCCAGGAAGTACCGGTCGTGCGTTACCAGCAGGAGCGTTACATTCTCTTTGCCCAGGAAATGTTCCAGCCACTCTACCATGGCTACATCCAGGTGGTTGGTTGGCTCGTCCATGATCAGCAATACATGCTTGTGCTCAAAACCGATGTCGATCAGCGTGCGGGCCAGGGCTACCCGCTTTTTTTGTCCGCCGCTCAGCGTTTTTATTTTCTGATCCAGGTGGTGGATATTCAGTTTCCCGAAGATCTGTTTCACCCGGGAATCGAAGTCCCAGGCATTGAGCTCGTCCATCCGTACCAGGGCCTTACCTATACGATCGGCATCACCGCTTTCGCTGGCCATTTCATATTCCCGGATGGCCTGAACTGTGGGGTGGTTATGAAAAAAGATATTATCAGAAACGGTGAGTTCTTCCTCAAGATCGGGGTCTTGCTCAAACAGGATCACTTCCACGTCTTTATGGACCCATAGTTTTCCCGAATCAGAGGTTTCTTTGCCTGCCAGTATTTTTAATAAAGTAGATTTGCCCGTACCGTTCCGGGCCACAATAGCTATTTTATCACCTTCTTCAATATGAAATGAAATATCCGAAAACAGGGGTTGGATCCCATAACTTTTAGCCAGTCCTTCTGCTGAAACGTAATGCATCCGGCAAAGGTAGGGAAGTTCGGGGTTTGTGGAGGAGAGGAGTGAGGAGTGAAATGTTTGGAGTGAAATGTTGGTTAGTGAGATGTTTGGAGTGAAATGTTTAGTGAGAAGTTGAACTTTTTACCATAAACAGGTTGAATTTTACCCAAAAACTTCACGCTCCATACGTCTGACATCTCACTAAAAACTTCTCACTATAAACATCTCACCCGCTCCCTCAAACACTCCGGATCAATCCCCCGTCAATAGCAATACTGGTTCCGGTAATATAGGCTGCCTGTTCCGAAGCCAGGAATGTTACCAGGTTTCCCATTTCCTCCGGTTGTCCCAGCCGCTTCATGGGAATGGTTTCCAGTGCTTGTTTTTTGTATTCCTCCAGTGGCATGTTCCGGGCAATGGCTTCCCGTTCATATAATTCCATTATGCGATCCGTTTCGAAGTTCCCGGTCAGGATATTGTTGACCGTTATATGGTCTTTTGCTACCTGTGTGGCCAGGGTCTTTCCCCAGGTAACCACGGCAGCGCGGATCGTATTGGATAAGGCCAGGGCCTCAATAGGCTCTTTTACCGATCTTGAAGTAAGGTTGATGATCCGCCCAAAACGGTTGGCGATCATATGCGGCAGCGCTTTTTCCGTGGTATATTGAACTGTGCGGAACAAGAGGTTAAAAGCTGTTACATAGTCCGCATCTTTTTTTTCCAGCGCCGTGCCCGGACTGGGGCCGCTGGTATTATTGACCAGGATATCCACGGTATTGCTGGAAAAGTAATGGTCTATATGTTTCTTAAAGGCATCAATATCCGAAAAATCCGCGGCAATATACTGATGCTGCTGGTTTTCAGATGCAGGCAAGTCTGCCGCCAGTTGCTGTAATGTCGCTTCATTACGTGCCAGCAGCGTAACTGTGGCGCCGCTGGCTGCCAACTGCCAGGCAATGGCTTTTCCCAGCCCGCTGCTGCTGGCGCCCACCAGCGCTTTTTTATTTTTTAATGAGATCTGCATAAATAATTATTGAAGAAGTGAGCCCGGCTTTTTAAGAAGATCAAAGAACCGGTCAAGATTTGTCCCCAGGCTTTTTTCAAAGGAAGCTTTCATGTCTTCCGGCTGAGGATGTTTATTTTTCCAGGTGTTAAAATAGTCCTGGAAGGCTTTGTCGATCTTGTCCTGTCCATACTGATGTTCCAATAAGTACATCCAGATGGCTGTTTTAATGTAGGAAACCAGACCATAGTCCTCGGAGGTTTTAAAATCGGCCGCCGGTTGTTCAATAATGCTTTGCATGGGAATTTGCGCAAGCGCGAGATAAATCCGTTCCTGGAACTCCGGTACCGGTAATTTTTTGAGCTCCTCTGGTATCGACTCCCGGGCAACGGAGTTGTAGTGGTATTTTTCGGCCTCATAGCGGAACTGGTAATAGGTATTCAGTCCCTCATCCTGCCAGGTATGCGCCCGCTCATTGGATCCCAGCATGCTCATAAACCAGTTATGCCCCACTTCATGGGCGATGACACCATCCAGGTATTCACTGCTAGCATCCGGGCAGGTGATCAGCGTGATCATCGGGTATTCCATTCCCCCGCTTGAATTATTTTTAGGACCCTCAATGGCCTGTACCGTGGGGTATTGATAGGGGCCAATCCACCGGCTGTAATGACGAACAGCATCTTTTACATAGTCGATACTGTTGTTCCATAAAGTGACCGGCTGGTTATGATAAAAGGTAAAGGCATCTACCGTTTTATCCTTTAACTGTATGGTGTCGTATTGGATTACCAGCCCTTTTTCTGCGAACCATGCAAAATCCGGTACATCTTCTGCCTTATAGGTTAATGTTTTTAATCCTGCTTTTGCCGGTTTATAAAGTTTGGGCGGCGCAAGCCTTGCAAAGGCATTCATGCGGCCAACAGATTTATAGCGCTCCAGCTCTTCTTTATCCTGCAAAACACCCGTGGCACCTACTACATAGTCGGAGGGCAAGGTGATCTTTACATTATAATCGGCATATTCGCTGTAAAACTCTCCCATATCCAGGTAGGGAAACTCGTGCCACCCGTTCTTGTCAAAAACAGCCGGCTTGGGATACCACTGGCAAATCATGTATTCGCCATCGGCAAAGCCCGATCTTGAAAAATAAGACGGCAGCTTTACCCGGAAGTCGGTCGTTATAGTGGCTGTAGCCCCGGGTTTGAGGGGAGCAGGAAGCAGCACTTTAATAATATCAATATATTCCGGGTTGGAATGCGGCTCCGTTTTTGCCGTTTTGCCGTTTACTTTAAAATTAAGCCCGTCAATGGATCCATAGGTAATAGTGCCCAGCTTTTCGGTCCTGGATAAATCGCTCCGGATCTGTTTCAACAGGGTGGTGGAGTCGTTCTTATAGGCATTAGGCCAAAGATGAAACCAGATGAAATCGAGTGTCTCCGGTGAATTATTTTTGTATTGAATGGTTTGTTTTCCTGTAAGCGATTGGGTTTTATCATTCAGCGTCACCTCCATATCATATTTCAGGTTTTGTTGCCAGTAGCCTTCCTGCGCAGCACCAACGGCAACAACCACCGTGAAAATAAGCGTGAAAATCTTCTTCATGAACACATTTTTTTAAAGGTAGCCAAAAAATGGCAGGCGGATGGTTTTGCCACTCCGTTTTAACGTTGTTTACGGAAACCATGAGCTGGAAACCGGGAAATAGTAGAAAATGTTTTAGCAGGGATAGGGGTAACTGTCATTTAGGTTGTATTCAATAAGCGCGCTAGTATATTTGCAACAGGAAATGGCTTTGGACAATGTTCAATACAGGCAGGTTTTTGATCTTCATTATGAGGCATTATACGGTTATGCCTGTTCCATACTGAGGTCGGAAGTATATGTGGAAGACATACTGCAGAACGTTTTTATAAGGCTCTGGGAAACCCGGGCCACCATCAATGAGGTTTCTGTGAAAGCCTACCTGTACACGGCCGTACGGAACGCATGCCTCAACCACCTGAAACATAAAGGCGTGCAGGCTGTTTATGCGCATACCGCAAGGGTTACGGGTGACGAGGCCGACAGGGGGAATACTGTGGAGCAAAAAGAGCTGGGGGAACAGATACAGAGACTGCTGAACCGGCTGCCGGAAAAATGTGCCACGGTGTTTTATATGTGCCGTCAGCTGGGACTGAGCTATCGCCAGGTGGCAGAAGAGTTGGACCTGTCGGTAAAAACGGTAGAGAACCATATGACGAAGGCTTTAAAGTTCCTTCGGGGCGGACTGGCGGCATACCTGGTGAGCCTGTTGCTTTTATTCATTCATCAACTTTTCAATTTATGAGATATGGAGCATAAACTGGTAGCCTATCATGAGCAGCTGTTGGATGCTTCGGAACAAAAAGAAGTAGAGCAATGGCTGCTGGACGATCCGGCCCATGAAGCGATTTACGAAAAGACGATCCGCACCTGGGAGGCTTCCCGGATGAACGGGCCCTATACGCTGTATAATAAAGAACGGGCCTGGGATCAGATACAGGCGCAGATTGAGAATACGGTGCCCGCAAGCCCCCGGCGCCCGGCCCGGATCATTGGAATGAAATGGTGGCAGGCAGGCGCTGTTGCAGCATCCGTTGCCGGGCTGGTGCTTTTGTTTTTTATCATAAACAGGCAGGACCCCCGCGAATATACAGCGCAGGCAGCAATCCGGGATATCCGGTTAAAGGATAAGAGCAGCATTGTACTTTACCCGAACACGCAGCTGGAAATAGATAAGGACTTTAATAAAAAAGACCGGGTTGTTACCCTGAAGGGGGATGCGCGATTCGACATCGCCCGCGATCCCGGCCGGCCTTTTATTATCCATAATAAGGATATGGATGTACAGGTGCTGGGCACTTCATTTACCATACAGCAGCGCGCCGATTTTAACACGGTGTTTGTGCACTCCGGTAGGGTCAAAGCTACTGTTGGGGCCCAAACGGTAACGGCCGTTGCCCATCAGAAGATCGTAAAGGATAACCATACGGGCCAATTACAGCTGCGCGATATAAAAACGGTGATCGATGAGGTGTTGCAAACGCAAACGATCCGGTGCAAGGATATGCGCATCGATGAATTGGTAAGCATACTGGGGGAGTTGTACAATATAGAGATCGTGCTTGATCCGGCTCTTGCGGGCAGAAAAATAACCAGCACCTATTTCTCCTACGAGCCTCCGGAGCAGGCCATAGAGAATATTGCGCTAACGATGAACGCTACCTGGCAGAAAAAAGGGAGTCATTACATTATTACTAAATAAGCCTTTTGAAAAAGTATATTTTTACCCTGTTGCTATTTTTTTCTGCATTGTTTACGATGGCGCAGCAGGCGCTGTTGGAGAAAGTGATCTCGGTTGATTTCAGAAATATTACCATGTATGAAGCGCTGATGCAGATTGAAGCCCGGGCCGGCTTTTATTTTTCCTATGACAATCAGTTTATCAAAAACCAGAAAAAAATCTCCTTTGCCGTATCCGATAAGCCGGTGCGGGCAATACTGGATATGATCTTTGATAACGAATACCAGTACCTGGTGCAAAATAATAAAGTGGTTATCCGGAAAAAGGAACCTCCTTATATTGTAGTGGAGGGGCGTTTATTTGATGCTACAGATCAGGCGCCCGTGGCTTATGCCAGTGTTTATGTTCCGGAACTGCAGATCGGAACCATGTCGGATGAACAGGGGTATTTCTCACTGCGGATGCCCCAATCGGCCAATATGCAGTTAACCGTAAACCGGATTTCTTACTACGACACCATTCTGCCTATTGACAGTAAGAATAACAAGCTACTGAATGTACCGCTGATGCCACATGTAATGGAAGAAAATGAAGTCCGGATGGTATATGTGCAAAAGCACTGGCTGGCCCGCAGGCTGATTGGCACCCGGCAGAAGCTGAGCAGCATCAATCTGAAAAACTATTTTTACCGGCAAAAATTTCAGCTGGGACTCCTCCCCGGTATTGCTACAAAAAATGTATTGAAAGGGCAACAGGAAAATAATCTTTCCTTTAATGTATTCGGTGGCTATGCAGCGCAGGTAGACGCACTGGAAATAGGTGGGTTGTTCAATATTGTACAAAAACACGTACGGTCGGTGCAGGTGGGCGGACTGGCCAATATTGTAGGCGGCAGTGTGAAAGGGGTGCAGGTGGGCGGACTTTATAATTATGCGGGTGATACCGTAAGCGGGCTTCAGATAGGGGGGCTCGCCAATGCCGATAAGAGTGCCGTAAGCGGGTTACAGATCGCGGGCTGGTACAACGAAACCCAGGCGTTCACGGGCCTGCAGATAGCCGGTATTGCCAATAATGCGCGGAACGTACAGAAGGGCATGCAGCTGGCAGGACTGGTAAACCGCACTTCCGTTTTTCAGAAGGGTCTGCAGCTTTCGGGATTGGTTAATATAACAACAACCATGACGCAGGGTACCCAGGTATCTGGTTTGGTAAATCGTGCAAAAAAGATGAATGGGTTTCAGTTGGGCGTTGTGAACCTGGCGGACACGCTCAGGGGTGTGGCTATCGGACCCGTTAACTATCACCGCAACGGCAAGCACGCACTATCGGTATCTGGACAGGAAAACGGCCAGGTTAACCTTAGTTACAAGTCGGGGAACCGGGCATTATATAATATTCTTCAAGTGGGTTGGGTGCATGCCGGTAATCCCGGAGGATACTACCTGTTTGGTTACGGGCTGGGTAGTGAATGGACATTAAAACGGAAAATAAAAATGGCTGCTGAACTGGTGAGCCTGTTTTATACAAAGGCCGAACAATACGATGCCAATTATGATAATATCTGCTTTCAGCCATTGCTGGTTTACCAGGCGCATCCCAAACTGCAATTATTTACAGGCCCCCGGTTGCAATACCAGCTTACAGGCCGCCAGGATACACAAAATGCCTATGCCGGTTTTCGCCGCAATATGATCCTGCTGAATGGAAACAGCCGGAACCCGCTTAGTTTGGGCTGGACAATTGGAATGAATATTTTTTGATAAAGGAGTAGGGGGAGTATCGCTTTAGGATGTATTAGCAGTATACATTACTAAAGACATGAAATTAAAACATTCTATTTTACTGCTTCTGTTTTTTATTGCAGGTTTAAAACTTATTGCACAGGAAAGCGCCGGTAAAACAGTTCATCTGGGGCTGGTAACCCCCATCAGTACCCAGGGGCGTTATGCGCGGGATATAAGTCCTGCCTTTGCATTACATGTATTACAGGGCGTGAACCGTGATAACAAGGGCGTATCCATTGCCGGTTTGCATACCACAGTTTACGGAAGCAATCGCGGGTTTATGATCAGCGGATTGGTGAACCAGGTAAAGGGTTCCAACAAGGGTGTGGCCATTGCCGGACTGGTAAATACATCCCGGAATGGAAGAGGGGTGCAATTGGCGGGGTTACACAACCAGGATGCCGGCAACGGGTTTATACAGGTGGCCGGACTAAGCAATTACAGTCACTACAGCCTCTTGCAGCTGGCGGGCCTGATCAACACATCACGGCACGCCGGCTACCAGATCGCTGGTTTGGTCAATAAAGCTCAAACCGTAAAAGGAGTGCAGCTATCGGGGCTCATCAATATCGCCGACAGTTCCCGTTGTCCCATTGGAATTTTAAATTTTATTAAAAGTGGCGAAAAGCAAATAGGGGTCCAGGTTTACGATGATGTATCGGCCAGTATGGTGTTGCGTACAGGGAGCTATAAGACCTACGGTATCGTAGGTGCAGGCCTGGCCAGGGACAAGGGCGGGAACAGTACATTGCTTCAGATGGAAACCGGCCTGGGATACCGCATACCACTGGCCCGTGGCTTACGGGTAAATACGGAAGCTGTGATCCTTGCACGAACTGATGTACATAATTTTATCAGGCATATTGAATCATTAAGAACGCTGGCAGGGATAAAGATTACGCCGGCTATTGAGCTAACCATTGGACCCGCCCTGTATCTAACAGACCAGTCGGATTCTGAATTGTTCTCAGGGCATTCTATCTGGAAGATCAAAAAGCGGGAATCCGTGCTGCTGATAGCGCCGGGCATTGTTGCCGGTATCAATATCCGTCTTTAATTATTTAATCCATCATTTATAAAATCAAAACGAAATGAAACAGGTCTTGTTTTTGTTTTCTATGGCTTTGTTGTTAGCTGCTGTTCAGGGTTGCAAAAAGGTATACCCGGACGGGCCCGCAGTAAGAGAAACGCGGAGTGTAACGGCCTTTGATAAAATTGAAACGGCGCTTAGCGGTCATGTGGAGTATACAACGGGTGCAGATACAAAAGTGGAAGTGCTTGCAGCCGACAATTTACAACGGTATGTGATCATAAAAGTGGTGAACGGAAAACTGGTGGTCAGGACGCCTGATAATGTAACGATCAAAAAAGGCAGTGTGACGGTATATGTGACAACTCCTGCACTTACGGCGGTAACGCTTACCGGCAACGGGAATTTTACTGCTATTGATGCAATAACATCCGGTTCAATGGACCTTAAACTTACAGGCTCCGGTAATATAACGCTGGCAAAGCTATCGGCTGTTTCACTCAAAGCACAGCTTAGCGGCAATGGAGACATAAATATCAATGCCGGGCAAAATGAAAGCCAGGATGTAACGGCTACGGGAAGCGGGAACTATGATGCACACCGGATGCTGAGCAATGAAACAAAGATAAAACTTACCGGCTCCGGGGATGTCCGGGTGTGGGCAAAGGATCGGTTGAACGTAACCATTACGGGAAGTGGCGATGTGCGCTATGCCGGCACTCCGGTTGTTTCGGCTTCCATTACCGGCTCGGGTACAGTGAAAGGCCTGTGATTTTTTTGCGGAATGCAGAACGCCTTTCAGGTATTTGCGATACATCACAGTATTTCTCGTTCTTCTTATACATGTTAAGCGTTTCTGAACGGATTCTTAATAAATGTTAATGATAAAATACCGGTACCGGTTCACAATAAAAACCAACATTCCACACCAAAAATCGTACGGCTCGAGCGTTATTGTTTTTAAAGAGATACCGGTACTATTATGTTTGTAAAAAATAGTTTTATGAAAAAGATATACCTCTTGTTGCTGTTATTCCTGGCGACTGGTTTGTTGAAAGCATCTCCTTCCGGTGAGTTTAAACTCGTGAAAGCTTCCAATGGCATTACCCTGTATGAACGCTGGGTAATGCATAACGGAAATGAAGTAAGGGAATTAAAACTGTCGTTTGAAGTAGCGGGTGCAAGTGCTGCAGATGTAGTGGCATTGTTGAAAGACGCCGGCAAAGGAAGCCGCTGGAATGTTAAATCGAGCCAGTATAAGATTACCCCGACCCGGGATGAAAATGTGTGGTTGAACTATATCCGCTACTCGTTGCCCTGGCCGATGGACGATCAGGACTGCAGCTTAAGATATTCTTATACCAAAGGCAATACATTCAGCCGTTCCGGTACTATTTATTTTGAAAGCACCCGGCACCAGGTTTATCCACAATTTAAGAATGTGACCCGCCTGGAAGGTACCGCCGGCAAGTGGGTGGTGGATCAGCTGGAGCGCAATCAGAGCCGCATCACCTACCAGATCCTTACCAATAAAAGCGTTTCGGTTCCGCGTTGGGTCTCTGATCCCATCGTCTATGATAATATCCTTACCACGATGGCCCGGTTTAAATCATTACTGCAACATTCCTGAGCTATGAATAAAACGTATACATTGATCACCGGGGCCAGCAGCGGATTGGGCAGTGCCTTTGCACTTTGCTGCGCCCGGCTAAAGATGAACCTGATCCTGATCGCACTTCCTGGAAGCGCCATCAAAAGAACGGGCGAAGAACTGCGCCGCCTTTATGGAGTGGACGTCCGGATTTTTGAATTCGATCTTACCAGCAAAGTGGCATTTGAGAAGCATATCGAAAATATAAAAGCAACCTTCGCCGTTGATTTTTTGATCAACAACGCTGGCATGGGGGGCACATCGCCAATGCTGTCCAGCACACCGCAGATGATCGATAAGATTATCCAGCTAAACATTTCCTGCACCGCTTTGCTCACCCGGGAGTTGCTGCCGCAACTGTTACAACATCCAAAAAGTTATGTGCTGAACATTGCCAGTATGGCTGCCTTTTCGCCCATTGCCTATAAAACGGTTTATCCTGCATCGAAAGCCTTTGTGTCTTCTTTTTCCCTGGGTCTTCGTGAGGAGATGCAGGAACAGGGCCTCTCGGTGAGCGTTGCCTATCCCGGTCCGATCATGACCAATTCCAATACCTCACAGCGTATCCTGCTGCAGGGGTTCAAGGGGAGGCTGGGGCTTTTCTCCACGATGGAGCTGGCTAACCGGATCGTTCGCCAAACCCTGGCAGGCAGGGCGGTGATCGTTCCCGGCTGGTGGAACCGGATGAATCAGAAACTGATGGGGATCATCCCATCCACGATCAAGGTACGCCTGATTTCAGGGGCCATCAAAAGGGAATTGCAATTAACACATTAAAAGATGCCAAAAGTATTGATCACAGGTGCCAGCGGTTTGCTGGGTTATAATACGGCCCTTGAGTTTTGCCGGATGGGTTTTGAAGTGCGGGTACTGATCCGCCGGACGACGAACACGGAATTGCTGAACGGGCTTTTTTGCGAATGGTATTACGGAGCTGTTGAGAACGCTGCTGAAGTGGAAGATGCGGTTAAGGGCTGCGATTATGTAGTGCATACCGCATCCCTTACAGGACAGTGGGGCATAGCATTAAAGCAGTATGAACAGGTGAATGTACAGGGGACTGAAAATATCATCCGGGCCTGTCTGCACGGGGGCGTAAAACGGTTGATCTATATCAGCACGGCCAATACCATGGCGCCAGGCACCCGGAAACATCCGGGTACGGAGCTAAATCCTTTCTCACTTTTTAAGATCAATTCACCCTATATCAATACAAAATATATTGCCCAGCAAAAAGTACTGGAAGCCGTTGTTGAAAGGGGGCTGCCCGCGGTAATCTTAAACCCCACGTTTATGATCGGAGCGCATGATCTGAAACCCAGCTCCGGTCAGTTACTAAAATATGCGCTGGATAAAATGCTGTTGTTTTACCCGCCGGGCGGGAAAAATTTTGTACATGTAAGAGATGTGAGCCGGGCCATTGTTTTTGCCTGTAACAATGGTGAAAACGGCGACTGTTTTCTGATCGCCGGTGAAAACCTCAGTTACCGCGAGTTTTTCAGGATGGTACACCGGCAGGCCCGGCAGCGCCCTGTTATGCTGGAGATTCCGGGACTGGTACTAAAAATAGGCGGCCTGTTAGGAACTGCTATCGGCAGGATTACCGGTAAAAGACAGATGCTGAACTATGCCGCCGCTTATTTACTGTGTCTGCAAAATTATTATTGCGGACAAAAAGCCGCCCGAACATTGGGCATCCGTTATACTCCGGTTGCTGTGGCCATTGAGGAGGCGCTTGCCTGGTTTGATAAAAATAATAAAGAACGATGCTATTAAGTGCAATTTTTTTAATATTAAGAAGGATGAATAAACAGCAGCTTGAAGCGCTGTTGCAGCATCGGATGGTTACCTATGTAGCGCGCATCGTGATCCTGTATGGTTTTAGCGTAGTGTTTCGTTCTTTTGACATGTCGTTTACCAGTGCAGGCGGCTCTTCCTTTTTCCGGAAACAATCGTTTAGCCTGATGTTTGTTGGGCTCGGATTGCTGATCTGGATGGGAGGAGAGCGGGTTTCCCGGGTTTTGCAAAAGCGTATGGCAAAGAACCGGTTTCCTTATACCATTGTTGTGCCCTGCCTCGGCCTTGTCTTGTTTGGTGTTTTTGCAGCCTTCCTTTTCGGGCTCACCTATTCGTTTTATGACATTTATTTTTTTAATAATTACGAGGCCTGGAAAAGCTTCAGCCGCCTGAGCTATGATCTTATATTCGGAGCCTTTATTTTTTATCTGCTGATATTGTGCTTTAATGGGCTTCTTTTTTATTATAAAAACTGGCAGGAAGCGCGTTTGAATGCAGAGCGGCTGCGGCGGGAGAATATGCAGGCCAGGTATGATGTGCTAAAAAGCCAGATCGATCCGCACTTCTTTTTTAATTCGCTGAGCGTGCTAACGGGTCTTGTTTATAAGAGTGCCGACGTTTCGGCAGAATACATCACGCAGCTTTCAAAGTGCTACCGTTATATCCTGGATCAGAAAGAAGAGAACCTGGTATCTGTTCAAACCGAATTGTCTTTTCTGGAGTCGTATTTATTCCTGATCCGCATCCGGCATCAGAACAGTATACAGTTTCATATCGACAAGCCTTCCGGGAACCAGCAATGCGCCCTGCTTCCGCCTTCGGCCCTGCAGATGTTGGTAGAAAATGCGGTTAAACACAATCGCTTTGCTGTAAATGTACCCTTGAATGTTCATATACGGTTTACCGATCAGCATGTTATTGTTTCCAACGATCTGAGAAAACGCAATGGGATCCGTTTTTCCACGGGCGTTGGTCTTTCCAATATCCGCAAAAGGTACGAGCTGATCACCGGCACAACGGTGGATATTAAAGAGACCTGCGATCGCTTTACGGTGCAGCTTCCTTTGCTTCCGGAAACATTAAAAGATCAGTTCTGAAATCAATAAGTACAGATGAATGTAGTCATATTTGAGGACGAAAAATTGAATGCGGACCGCCTGATCCAGTTACTGGAGGGGTTGGTGCCGGAGTTGAATGTACTCCGGGTGATCGAGTCTATCGATGAAGGAAAGCGGTGGCTGGCAGCACATGACAGCAATATTGACCTGGCCTTTATGGATATCCAGCTTTCTGATGGTAATTGTTTTGAGTTGTTTCAACAAACCGGGCTGCGGACGCCGGTCATTTTTACAACGGCCTATGATAAGTTTGCCTTGCAGGCGTTTAAAGTGCACAGTATCGATTACCTGTTAAAACCGGTTGACCCTGCGGAGTTGGAGCAGGCCCTGCAAAAATTCAGCTATTTTAAACCCAAAGCAGATCCGGGTCCGGCTCTTGATCTATCCCGGATAGCCGAGGCTTTTTACCGCCAGGAAAATACGAGGTTTGTAGGCAGAGCCAATAACCAGATTGCTTACGTAAAATCGAAAGATATTGCCTGCGTCTGTTATGCCGATGGGGCAACCCGGGCGGTTACACATGCCGGAAAAAAAGTGCCACTGGATTACTCACTGGACCAGATGGATAAGATGTTGAACAAAACGATGTTCTTTCGCATCAACCGGAAGATGATTATCTGTATCGATGCTATTGTAAAGATCAACAGTTATTACAACAGCCGCCTGATTCTTCAGTTAAACCCGGAAGCAGATACCGATACGGTGGTAAGCCGCGAGCGGGTAGCGTTTTTCAAAAGCTGGCTGGAAGGGCGTGAAGCGGGGGCGTAAGGAGGGTTTGAAGTTTGATGTCTATTGTTTGACGTTAGATCTGTTTCTATGCTTAATGTAATATCTCAGATCTCAAAACTCGATTCCCGATCTTCCCCGAAGTTTCTGGGCTGAAAGCTAACGGCTGAACCTAAAAGCTGATAGCTATCAGCGAAGGGAGGGTTTGATATCCGTTATCCCATTTCCAAATTCTCACATTCTCACATTTACAACTTGTCTCCGGTTTACAAAAAAGCGTACCAGCAGCATGCCCGCAACAAAGCCCCCGATATGCGCAGCATAAGCTACGCCCGATTGCTCGCTGCTGCCGATGCTATTTACCTGGCTCACGATCTGCATGATGATCCAGATGCCCAATGTAATAACTGCCGGAACGCGAAACGTAAATAACAACGCCCAGATGCGTACCCGGTTTTTCGGGAATAATACCAGGTATCCGCCCAGAACACCGGAGATTGCGCCGGATGCTCCAATACTTGGAACCAGCAAGCCATCTCCCAGGATCAGGGCCATAAAAACGTGGGAGAGAGATGCCAGAATACCGCATAGCAGGTAAAATGCCAGGTAACGGAGATGCCCCATTGCATTTTCGATGTTGTCTCCGAAAATAGACAGGTAAAGCATATTTCCAAGAATATGTGCAATGTTCCCATGCATGAACATGGAAGTGAAAATAGTAGTATAGACCGGAACCGGGGAAGGCCCAAGATCATTGGCGCCAACAATATCCCTGCCCGTAAGGATCTCTCCCGGAACGGCAGCATAACGCATGAGGAAATCCACATTGGCTCCCAGCCGCTGATAATAAATAAAGACAAAAATATTGGCGGCAATTAATAAATAATTTATGTAAGGGGTAGTGGTGCGCCCGGTATTGTCGTCGCCGATTGGCATCATAGCGGATAAAATTTAAAATGAACCAATATATTTATTATAGGGAATATGCAATGATGATGCAAAGTAGGATAATTAACCCTAAAATCAAAAAGGGCCGGTACCGGTTAAAGCGGATCATCCGGCGAAGCTCCGCCTCCTTACGCGCTATAAGAACGCTGCTTTCCGGTGGCGCCGCAATCTTTTTGAGCTGTTGCAATAATTGCAGCTGGTCTTCCGGATACAATAAAAAGAGACTGTCGGTCATCCACTTTACCAGCTCGCGGTTAATATCCCGCTGATTAAAGTGATTCAGAATCCCGATCCCCGAAGGGTCGATGAGGGCCGATAATTTTTCATAGACCCCCTTTCTATCAACCCGGTATTCATCGTAATGAATGAGTTGCTGATGCATCGCTAATACAGCTTTCAATAACTGTGGGGGCGTTACTGCCGTTTTTTCCGGCGGTGCCCCCATCGACTGGCTCAGCCACCGGTCCTGTAGGTACTGTGCTTTAAGATCCGGGCGGGTAAGCGTATGATAGGCCTCTTTAATAAGGTTAAAATGAGCTGCAGCGTAGGTATTCGAAGGGTTCTTATCCGGATGGTAGATATGGGCCAGTTTCCGGTAGGCCGTTTTTATTTCAGCTGAAGTGGCAGTGGGAGCCACTCCCAGTATTTGATAATAGTCCTTCAATTAAAAAGATCGTTTTACGCAAATTTAATGATCTGTGGGCCGGAATCCCGGTTCTCAATACCTGATGGCCGGAATCTGATTGCAGACTGCCGGGCCTTGCCCCCGAAATTGTTAATAAATTTTGCTTAAAATTTTCACAACAATTGTTAGTTTGGCAACTTCAAAAGTAAATTGTCGTCTATAAATTAAGAGAAAGCAACAGCACCGGAATGCCTGCCGTCTCGAATAACAATTTTAACTCAAAAAATAATTTTTTAAAGATGAAACGACTTATTACCACATGGAGCTTTGGTCTTTTCCTGGCGCTGGCTTTGTCCGTTTCTGAGCGGGCAACAGCTCAACCAAGGGTTGGGGTAAATATCAGTTTCCAGACTTTTTATGACGAATTGAGCCCTTACGGGGAATGGATCGATTACCCGGATTACGGGTACACCTGGCGCCCCAGGGTGGGCAATGATTTCAGGCCCTATTCGAGCAGGGGACGCTGGGTTTATGCCGATGACGATGATTGGATGTGGGCCTCCGATTATGACTGGGGCTGGGCTCCTTTCCATTACGGCCGCTGGTTTTACGACCCTTATTATGGCTGGCTGTGGGTGCCGGGTTATGAGTGGTCTCCGGGATGGGTTGCCTGGAGGGGAGGCGGTGATTATTACGGATGGGCGCCCCTGCGTCCCGGTATCAGTATTAATATAGGGTTTGGCAATTACAATCCTCCCTACGATTACTGGACCTTTACACCCTGCCGTTACATGGGGTCCCGTTATATGGACAGGTATTATTATCCCTACAGAAATAACGTAACCATTATCAACAATACCACGATCATTAATAATTATGGTGGCCGCAATTATGGAGGCAGACGATATTATTCAAACGGACCCCGCCGCAGTGATGTGGAGCGGTATTCCGGGCGCATTCAGCCGGTTCGGGTGCGGGATGCCAGCCGGCCGGGCCGCACATCAATAGGCCGTAACGAGGTATCCGTTTATCGTCCTGCCGTTCAGCGCGGTAATGATAATACCCGCTATGCGCCAAGATCAGTACAGCAGTATAGCCGGGAGGCAGACCGCAGCAGTGCCGGCCGTGGCAGCGTTGAGGCCGGAAGAAGAGGAGAAGCCGCACGGAGCCGCTATGGAGGCAACGGGTCGGGAGCTGACGTGAGAGCCGATAGGAATGTATACGGCGACCGCAGGAGCCGCGGCGGCCAGGAAGTGTCTGAAGGGCGTGGCGCTGACCGTACCGTTGGCGATGCGCGGGCAAGCAGCGATAATGAGCAGTTAAGGCAGCGCAGGGGCAATATGGAAAATGCCCGCAACAGTGACGGCGTGGTACGGCAGCGTGATCAGCAAATAGAGATGCGCCGGAGCCAGGAAAGCGCCCAACGTGCCGGGCAGATGCGGCAACAGCGTGATCAGCAGACAGAGGCACGCCGGAGCCAGGAAAATGCCCAACGTGCCGAGCAAATGCGGCAACAGCGCGATCAACAGACAGAGACACGCCGGAGCCAGGAAAATGCCCAACGTACCGAGCAAATGCGGCAACAGCGTGATCAGCAGATAGAGGCACGCCGGAGCCAGGAAAGCACTCAGCGGGCACAACAAATGCAACAACGTGAAAGTCAGCGCCAGGAAGCAGCGCGCAGCCAGCAGGTTCAGATTCAGAGAAGTGCCCCGGCAAGAAGTGACGGGGGCGGGTATTCCCGGGGCCGCGGAGGTGAAAGCAGCAGCCGGGGTAGTGCCGAAGGAAGAAGACGGTAAATAAAAGAAGGCAACATTTAGTTTTTTATAATTTAAAGTGTATGAGGTCAGCCCCGTTCCCGGGGCTGATTTTTTAACCCCTGCGCCGTATTAATTGTAATAACGAACCGACATCAGAATTATTTCTATTTTCGGTCAGTGAGGACACTGACCGAGGCCAGCCATGGTTTGTGTCCTCACAAACCACTTTCGATTACACATTTTAGTAAAATTGACTCCGGTTTATTATAAAATAACGAATGAAACAGGTAAAGAAGTATTTTATGAAATGAAACCTGTGTCGGTTTTAGCCATGGCTGTTTCTGCATTTTAATTTGGATATTTCATATTTTACATTTCCTTACTCCATGTTTTCCTCATGATGGAGCAGCTTGCCGTCCAGCGTCATTCCCTGGATCACTACCCGGAATGCATCGGTAACATCGTTGTTGTAGAAAGAGATGACAACCTGCTTTTTCTTGGGGTCTACCACTACATTGGGATTCCAGTAAATGGTGGTACGTACATCCTTATCGGCATCGGGGGCTACAAACTGGCTGTAATACTTGGGCACATAAAATTCCTTAATGGTGGTATAGCCTTCAATGCGGCTCGCAGACATGCCCTTGCCCGGCTCCGGCTTTACATCATCGCCCCGCCGGGTATAAATGGCAATGGCCCCGTTTGCGCCATTAGTGCCGCCCACAAACGGAGGACGGAATGCTTTAATATAGGCAATGTCATTTACATTAATAGAGGATGCAAAACTAACATCCGCAGGCATTTCATCAATATAGATCTGGGGCGCCCCGCCTCTCCAGTTCAGGGATGCATTGGATCCGGATCCTGAGATCTGAAGGCCCGCCACCTTCCCCTGCAGGTAGGTAAAGATGTCCATGGCGCTTTTGGCAAAAGGGTCGTTGAGCACATCCAGCTGTACGGAATTCATATCCCCTTTAAACAAGCCGGAAGAATACTTGTCGTCCAGCAACTGCACCGGTGTTTTGGTTTTAGCAGCAACAGTTACGGCTTCCAGTTCCTTGTACCGGTTTTTTTCGGCGATGGCGTTGGCAGCAGCTGCCATTTTCAGATGATAGGCGCTTCCCACGGTATCCCCTTTGAACGGCCTCATCCAGGCCGAGCCCGGATCGGGTACCCGGAGCTTGTCTGGCATAAACTGAACGGCAGATCCATCGAGCGTTTTGTCCTGTATTTTATAGGCAACTCTTGCCGTGTCAAAAAATATGGAGGAGGGGTCGTTGAAACGGCCGTCTTTTGTAATGGGCATCATCAGCATTTTTCCTTCCGCATCTTTTTGTTTCATCATAACAATAATAGAAGATGCCTGCGAAACGGAAGAGGGCATAATACCGGTAAGCTTACCGGAAACGGAAATGTAAGCGGAATCCCTGGGATACCGGATGGCCGGCAGTTCACCGGCAATCAGCTTGTTCCAGTTAAAGCGGCGCCAGCCATTGGTAAGCATCACCAGGTCCAGTTGCTGCTGTACTTTAAGCGTGCTGTCTTTGAAATAGTAAGCGGGATTAAAAACCTTCCCTTTCAGCTCGCCGGTAAGCATCAGGCCCGAAAGAATATTTTCAGTACTGTCTGCTCCAATGGCCAGGTCGGTAACGGCAACGGACAGTGAGGCCGGCACCGCATCGGGCAAGGTTACAACCAATTCATTCCGTCCCCGGTGACTGAGCCCCCAATGCTCCACTTCCATGGTAACGGGGCGTGCATAAGCACTGTTGTTATCAACATACGTGATCCGCTCTGCCAGTGGTTTCCAGCTCTTATCGAATACCGTGATGGTTAAAATGCCATAGGGGAGACTTTCGAGCGGGATGCTTCCGGTTACGGCCCCGGCTTTTTGCGACCTGCTGATGTTGAAAATTACGTGCTGGTACATGGTGCCAATGATGTGCAGGCTATCTGTGCCTGCCGCCGCGCCGGCTGTGGCCTGTACTTCAAAATTGCGTTTGCCGGGTGCAACCGCAACTTTCAAAATAACACCCTCGGGTTTGATTGAGGGAAGCGGCGTGGTATAGTCTGTTTTTTTGTCATCCTTCCATTTGGCTGTATATTTTACGTTGGGTTTGGGAGTAAGCAGGATATAGCCCATGCCATCATGCATATTCCGGATACTATCTACAAATTTCCCCGCTTCATCTGTTATGATGCCCGAGATTTTGACCGGGTCGCCAAAGGCATTAACCGCTTTGTAAGCGATCTTATTCTGGAGCCCTGCAACGGCATCCCCGCCCTCAGGGAAAAAAGTAAGCGTGGGCTTCAGGTCCATGCCGGCCTTACCCGCGGCCGGCGGCGTACTGCTGACAACCGGTATTTTTTTTGAATAAAGGAATGAGGAATCAAAATTCAGCATCCAGCTGGTATATGCTTTCACCGTCAGGGATTTTCCTTCATAGTTATCGGGCAGTTCAAACTGACCGTTGGTCATTCCGTTTACCAGGGGGCTGGCGGTATGCTGCAGGATTCTGCCTTTGTCATCGATCCAGTCTATATAAAAAGTTTTGCTGGCTTCTGCGGGGGCAATTTCTGCCAGCAGGTAGGCCTTAAACCAGATGGTTTCCCCCGGCGAATAACTGCTTTTATCATAATGGATATAGCTGCGCTCCGGCGTAAAATAGCTGGCAAAACGCTCAATTTTTCCCATAACATCCTGTGCTTTTGCAGATGCCAATGCACCCGAAATGGTAAACAGGAGCAGGAAAAGTCTTTTATAACAGGCTGAATGCTTTAATCTTATCATCATAGTAAAAGCGAAAATTAACATTTGTGTCGTAAATGCAGGCACTTCCTGCCCCCAATTTTATGATAATTTTAATGAAGAACAGGATAATGCTGATATTTTTATCGTGGAAAGCACCGTTTTTCAATTATTTGCTTACCTTTGCATCCCGTTTCAAAAAAATGGGAATATTACTGAAGAGGTACAAAAAGGGTGGCGCCCGGGCGTCAACACCTCAAAGGTGTCACAAGAAAATAAAGGTACAATGCCTAAAGTAAAGACAAATTCCAGCGCAAAAAAACGTTTTAAAGTAACGGCTACTGGTAAAATCACCCACCAAAAGAGTTTCAAACGTCACATTCTGACCAAAAAATCAACCAAACGTAAACGCGGTATGCGTATCGATGGTGTTGTTGCAAAATCCAACATGAATTTTGTACAGCGCTTATTGCGTTTAAAGTAAGCGATTGCTTGATTTTTATTTTATCATTTACAATTAAAATTATTCAGATATGCCACGTTCAGTAAACTCAGCAGCTTCTAAAGCCCGCCGGAAAAAAATATTAAAACAAGCCAAAGGCTTTTATGGCAAACGTAAAAATGTATTTACCGTTGCCAAAAACGTTGTAGAAAAGGGGATGACCTATATGTATGTGGGTCGCAAACTAAAGAAAAGAGATTACCGCGCTTTATGGATCGCACGTATCAACGCTGCCGTTCGTGAAGAGGGGATGACCTATTCTGTTTTTATCAACAAGCTGAAGGAAAAACAAATTGACCTCGACCGCAAAGTGCTGGCAGATCTTGCTATGAACAACCCCGAGTCGTTTAAGGCGCTGGTTGCTTCTGTAAAGTAAGCGGGTTTTAAAAATAGTAGAAGGCTGTCTCTAACGGGGGACGGCCTTTTTTGTGGAGCATTTGTTTGCCTTGTGCCACTGATGCACAGATTTTAATACTCTTGTGACAAACGGAGGAGTCGTAAAACAAAGGACCTGCTGCTGCGTCCTTGCTCCTTAGCGTTTTTGCGGGAAGCACGCCACTAAATGCTCTTTGATACCAGCCTCCAGAACTTCAGTGGCAACATAGAAATGCCAGGCTGCGGGGCGATATTAGAAACGGAGAATTTCGCTGTTTCTCCCGCTTAAAAACATTTTCAGATTTTCAAATCGGCAATTATATAATTCAGTAATTTAGCGGGCAATTTTAAAAAAACTTAAAAGCTGCCGGCAGTCACCGGATTTGTTGGGTAATGAATAATTCATACTTAGGCTTAGTAGACCAGACCTTTAACTTTCCCCAGGAAGGCATAGAAGTGGAGGATGGGTATTTGAAATTTAATGGTATCGATCTGAAAGCCCTGATCAAAAAGCACGGTACACCTCTTAAGGTCAGCTATCTGCCCAAGATCGGCATCAACATCAACAAGGCCAAGCAATACTTTGCCACGGCCATGAAGCGGCACAAATATGAGGGGGAGTATTTTTACTGCTACTGTACCAAGAGTTCACATTTTTCGTTTGTAGTGGAAGAAGCGTTGAAGCACAATATTCACCTGGAAACTTCCTTTGCCTACGATATCGACATCATCAACCAGCTGTATAAAAGAAGAAAAATTACCAAGGATATTAACATCGTTTGCAACGGCTTTAAACAAAAGGCCTATACCTCGCGTATTGCCAAGCTGATCAACAGCGGATTTAAGAACGTGATCCCGGTGCTGGATAATAAAGAAGAACTGCAGCTATACAAGCGGAGTGTGAAAAGCAAGGAACCCTTCAAACTGGGCATCCGCATTGCTGCAGAGGAAGAACCTACCTTTCCTTTTTATACCTCCCGCCTGGGCATCAGAGCCAAGGATGTGCTGGAGTTTTATGTGGATGAAATAGAAGGAAATGAAGAGAAATTTCAGCTCAAGATGCTGCATATCTTTTTAAATAAGGGCATCAAAGATGATATCTATTACTGGAGCGAGTTGCGTAAAAGCATTAACCTCTATTGCCAGCTCAAAAAGATTTGCCCCGAGCTGGACTCCATCAATATCGGCGGCGGCTTCCCTATCAAACACAGCCTGGCTTTTGAATACGATTATCAGTTTATGATCAATGAGATCATCAGTAATATCAAGTCGGCCTGTAAAAAGGCGAAAGTGCAGGTTCCCAATATTTATACCGAATTCGGCAGCTTTACCGTGGGGGAAAGCATGGCGCATATATATAGCGTGATCGGCGAAAAAGTGCAGAACGACCGGGAAACCTGGTATATGATCGACTCATCATTTATTACCACCCTGCCGGATACTTGGGGAATTGGGGAGCGTTTTCTGATGCTGCCGATTAATAAGTGGAACAACGAATACCAGCGGGTAGTACTGGGCGGCATTACCTGCGATGGGCATGATTATTATGATTCAGAAGAGCATATCAATGAAGTGTTTCTTCCCAAAATAAAAAATGATAACGGCGTTGGCGGGCTGGGTGTACCAGCAATTGAAGCTACCCCCAAAAATGCGGAAAGCGATGCCGAGCCACTATATGTAGGCTTCTTTCATACCGGAGCTTATCAGGATCAGATCAGCGGATACGGTGGTATTAAACACTGTCTTATTCCATCGCCCAAACACATCATTCTCGAATATGATAAAAATGGAAAACTGATCGAATGGGTGTATGCCAAGGAACAGTCTTCACAAAGCATGTTAAAAATACTGGGATATTTGAGGTAAATAGTACTATTGAGACATCAATATCGGGGATACTTCTTACTGCTTTATCGGAGCCTTTGAATGTGTTGCTTGTTTTTGTATCTTTTTTACAAAGGATTCAGTTACTCCGGCAAGCGTAGCGATTGCTGGTATTTTAAACTGGGTGTTAGAAAGTAGGTTCCTAACAAATTGTTCCTTTCCCGTTTCGATACCCTTCTTAATACCCTGCTCGATACCCTGTTCGATACCCTTCTTAATGCCTTTCTCGATGCCTTTTTCAATGCCTTTTTGCATCCCACTTTCCATAGCCTTTCTTTTCGCAGTTTTAAGTACAGCGTAGCGGTCCCATTTTTCCTTCATTTTTCTTTCGTATAGCATATACTCCTGCTTTGTTAAGTTGGCAACTTCGGATACCTGAAATAATTTTTGAAATATCTTTCCATGCAAAATTACCGGAATTTTCTTGAAATCCCCCATATTCCGCAAGGCATACAACCAGCACTCAAGGCTGGTTTTTATCTCATTTCTTTTCAAGTTGAAATTTGGTAGTTCTAAAAATATAAAACCCAGTTTTTTATAAAATGTTTCATTCCTTTCTTCTTCAGCCAGGCGCACCCAATGTAAGTACTTGTCAGAAGGGGCGTTGTCAAGTTTAAAATCCATCAGACCAATAAAGTAAACTTCTTTCAGCTCATAGCTCCAAGTCTTGTCACCTTTTGGCCCTTGTTCGTACAACTTTCCCGAAGTATAATAAATAGCTCTGTCAACAAAAAAATCTTGTTCTGCTCTTTGGACTTCAATAATAAAGGTTTCGCCGTCTTCACCGGTACAGGTAAGATCAAAAATTGTTTTGCGGTAATGTTTTCCGGGACCATTGTTTTCCTGTGGGTTGTATACCAGGTCGCAAATTACCTTTCTGCCCTTGAATAGTTCGTTCAAGAAAGCAATTAGCAGATCTTTATTGAGTTCTGATCCAAAAATTCGCTTAAACCCGAAGTCTGTTAGTGGATCGATAAAACGACCTATTGGCTGTGGAGTGCCTATATGTGTGTTTTTCATAATGCAAATTAGCACTATTATTCGGGAATACTTCAAATGATGACAAAATTGCCCCGGGCTTTGTTAACTTTAATTATGAAAAGCGTTTTTATTCTATCCGGGTTATTGTTTTTGGTTGTGGTTTTCGCCTGCAACCGCCATACGCCACCCAAGGTTGATATGGGGCAGGCAGAGGGGCTGCTTCAGAAATGGAACCCCCTGCGCAGGGAGTGGATGTTGAAGAAACTGGATGGTGCAGACGGCGTCCTGGTAATCAAATCCCGGGCCTCAATCAATCTTACAGATCCTGCGCATACCAGCGGCACGGCCGGCTGCAACCGGGCTGTTTTTACTGCCAGCGCCGGGGCGGAGGCGGAAATCAGCTTTTCTTCAATCGCCACTACCAAAAAATTCTGTGCGGAATTTATGAAGGTGGAAGAGCGTTACCTGGCGGTATTGCCACAGATTCGCTCCTACGAGATCAGGGGCCATTTTATAAAGTTTAAAGATGCTTCAGGAAAGGTGGTGGCGGAGGGTGTGGCCGCCGATTGGGATTGATATGCTTTATTTCTGCGCATAGTAGGAGGCAGGAAGCGGAACACTGTAAAAGTTGAAAAAATCGGACCGGCCCGCCCGTTCGATCACGTCAATCGATTTTGCTGTCAGCGGCACTTTTTCAAAATACACTTTAAAAGCAATCTTTTCTCCTGGTTTGGTAAAATTATACCGGTGCGGCGCCAGGGGAATCCCTTCGGATTTTACGTAGGCAAAATGTTTCATATCATTGTTAGCCTGCAGGTAGATCTCTTTGTTGAGCAAGGCCCAGTCGCTGGCCCGCGCCGCGGTATATTCAAAGCTGACAACGGTATATTTGGCATCGTTTTCGATCCCGGAAATCCTGCAGCCGGTGTTTTCATCCAATCGAAGAACGGTTGTGATCGCATCCAATCGAACGGTGCCCTCGTTCACAACTTTCGGTGAGCGCATCGTTGTGCCTGTTTTTGCAAGGGCATTGCGCGCTTCAGCTAAATGCCATTGGGTTTTGTCTGCAGAATCCCGGTTATTATAAAGGTTAACGGTGCCCTCTACTACGGCATTTCCCAAATTTACGTGCTCCAAAGTAACATGTTCTACATGATCCGCAATTGCAGAGTCTGTAATGATGCGGTAAGTCTTTGGTCTGTTCTTAGTGCCGGTGGATTCTTTTTCCCGTTGGCCGGGGGGGATTTTTTCTTCTGTTATGGTAACGGCCGTTACTTTTTTTATTTCTTT
Source organism: Niabella hirudinis (assembly GCF_051201075.1). Classification (NCBI taxonomy): domain Bacteria; kingdom Pseudomonadati; phylum Bacteroidota; class Chitinophagia; order Chitinophagales; family Chitinophagaceae; genus Niabella; species Niabella hirudinis. Next base: position 464,223 of record NZ_JBPEHJ010000001.1, on the reverse strand, counting down.
TGCCGGAGGCGGGGTTTGCTGCGCCATAACAAACTGGATTCCAAACAGGCCGATGAGGCCCATGCCAATGGGCAGGATGAAAGCATAAGATAGTTGTTTCATTTTATTTGATTTTGGTGTAAATAACATTTTGATGCGTTCTTTTATGGGGCTCTCGGTAAACTGATGCGCCAGGGATATTTTTGGCGCTGCCGTGGCCCGGCTTAAAATCAGCTGTGCATAGGGCTCTTTACCAAAACGCCGGGAAGTGATGGCATCTGCTTCAAATTCGTGAACCTGCGTCAGCGCCTTATGGTACAGATAAATGACCGGGTTTATCCACATTACGGCTTTAGCCAGGATCATCAGGACTTTGTCAACAGAATGCAATTGTTTTACATGCACTTCTTCGTGGTTTAAAAACAGCTCCAGTTCTGTATTGCTTAGAGAGCTTTCATCCACAAAAACATAATTAAAGAAGGAGCAGTTGGTAAAGCCGGCCTTTTTGGATATCAGCCACAAACCATGGGTCCTGCGCCTGGGATGTTTGATATGTTTTAATATCCGGGTCAATTGCCAAAGCGGTAATAAAAGCAATGCGAGCGCAATGGTCACATATATGTATTGAGCGGCTGCCTGCCAGTTAAATGACCTTTCCGGTACAACCCGTGCAACGGGATGCACCAGCTTTTTTAGGGCCACCGGGTTGCTTTGAGGTAGATACGGTACTGTTGCCGCGGGAGCTAAAGGGAGCTCCTTTTTTATGGGGATATGGATGGCCGGGATGATGCAGCTTAACAGCAGGGAGGCCAGCAGATACACCCGGTTAAACCGGAAGAAGGTCAGTTTCCTGAGAAATAGCAGGTAAAAACCAAAGAAAAGGGCCGTACAGGCGCTTACTTTTAGCAGGTAGGCAAACCACTCCATTGTTATGCGTTTTTTTTGATAAGAGCTTTGAGTTCCTCGATGTCTTTTTCGCCCAGTTTTTCCTCCTTCACCATAAAGGATAAAAGACTGGCCGGCGAGTTGTCAAAGTAGCCGGAGAATAATTTGCTGAACGTAGTCTTCGCATAGGTTTCCTTGCTGATGGCCGGGAAATACTCGTAGGTTTTTCCATAGGATTTGTAATTGACATAGCCTTTTTTTTCCAGCAGCCGGACAATGGATGATATAGTATTATAGGGAGGTTTGGGCTCCTCATCCAGTTCATGGATGATGTCTTTTACAAAAGCCTTTTTTAGCTTCCATAAGATCTGCATAATGCGCTCTTCTGTTTTTGTTAATTCTTCCATGACCCAAATATATAACGTATTTTTCAGTTATACAACTTAAAAATACGTTAATAAGCTAACTGTTTGTTAAATAAGGGACTATATGTTTTTTCTGATGATCAATGATTTTTCGCGCGTTGGTGGTCAGTTAATTTGGGTGCCTGTTTTTAACGGAGGCGTACTGCAAAATGAAAAATTCTAAATTTGTAATTAGAAATTCGCATTTTATCCTACCTTTGCGCCCTGAAATTTGCTTTTTTGGGTAAATTTTGGTATGCCTGACCAGGGCGGGAACGCTGAAGAGTGCGACGCAACAGCAGCTGAATCAGGGTTTTGAAGCTGGTTAACAAAAAAATAATAATTAAACACTTATGGCAGATTTAAAATTTCAAAGGAACTTTGGTATTGCCGCTCACATTGACGCCGGTAAAACCACTACAACTGAACGTATTTTACGTTACACCGGTATGATTCACAGGACTGGTGAGGTGCATGAAGGTGGCGCTACTACCGACTGGATGGAGCAGGAAAAAGAACGGGGCATTACCATTACTTCTGCCGCAGTTAGCTGCCAGTGGAATTTTCCTACGGCTAACGGAAAAGTAACGCCCGACACAAAAAAATATTCGTTTAACATCATTGATACTCCGGGTCACGTGGACTTTACCGTAGAGGTAGAGCGCTCTATGCGTGTGCTGGATGGCCTGATCGCCCTGTTTTCTGCGGTAGACGGGGTAGAACCTCAGTCCGAAACCGTATGGCGCCAGGCAAACCGTTACCGGGTACCCCGTATCGGTTTCGTAAATAAAATGGACCGTTCCGGTGCCGATTTTCTGAACGTGGTAAAACAGGTAAAGGAAATGCTGGGTGCAAAAGCGGTGCCGCTGCAGCTGCCTATTGGTGCTGAAGATAATTTTAAAGGTGTGGTAGACCTGATCAAAAATATCGGTATTATCTGGGATGATGCTACTGAAGGCATGACCTATACCGAAGTTCCGGTTCCCGAAGATATGAAAGCCGAAGTGGAAGAGTGGAGAGCGCACCTGATTGAAGCGGTTGCGGAATACGATGATCAGCTGATGGAGAAATTTTTTGATGATCCGAATACGATCTCTGAAGACGAGATCCATGAAGCGATCCGCAAAGCCGCCATCGACCTGAGCATTATCCCGATGATGTGTGGTTCTTCTTTCAAAAACAAGGGTGTACAAACTGCATTGGATGCCGTTTGCCGCTACCTGCCTTCTCCTGTAGACGTAGAAGCCATCGAGGGGCATGATCCGGATGATCCGGAAAAAGTACTGGTTCGGAAACCCGATGCAAAAGAGCCCTTTGCAGCCCTGGCCTTTAAGATCATGACCGATCCGTTTGTTGGACGCCTGGCCTTCTTCCGTTGTTACAGCGGTCACCTTGACGCAGGTTCTTATGTGCTGAATGTAAGAAGCGGCAAGAAAGAGCGGATCAGCCGTATCATGAAAATGTTTGCCAACAAACAAAACCCGGTTGATTTTATTGAAGCCGGTGATATTGGTGCAGCCGTAGGTTTTAAAGAAATTAAGACCGGTGATACCCTCTGTGATGAAAACCATCCGATCGTTCTGGAAAATATGTTTATTCCCGAGCCGGTAATCTCTATTGCCGTTGAGCCTAAAACACAGGCCGATGTGGACAAAATGGGTATGGCCATTGCAAAGCTGGTAGAAGAAGATCCTACATTGCGTGTAAAAACTGATGAAGATACCGGCCAAACCATCTTAAGTGGTATGGGTGAGCTGCACCTGGAGATCATTATTGATCGGATGAAGCGCGAGTTTAAAGTAGAGGTAAACCAGGGTGCGCCCCAGGTGGCTTATAAAGAAGCGTTTAATGCAACGATTGAGCACCGCGAAACGCTGAAAAAACAAACCGGAGGTCGTGGTAAATTTGCCGATATTCAGTTTAGCCTGGGCCCGGTAGATGAAGAGTGGAAGAAAGAGAACCCAGACAAAAACTACCAGTTTGTAAATGATATCTTCGGTGGCTCTATTCCCCGTGAATTTGTACCTGCCATTCAGAAAGGTTTTGAAACCTCGATGACCAATGGTGTACTGGCCAACTACCCGGTAGACAATATGAAGATCCGTGTATTTGACGGAAGCTTCCACGCTGTGGATTCAGACTCTATGTCGTTTGAGCTTTGCGCCAAGCAAGGTTTCCGCGAAGCAGCTCGTAAGGCAAAACCCGTGCTGCTGGAGCCCATCATGAAGGTAGAAGTAACTACTCCTGAACAATATATGGGAGATGTTACCGGTGACCTCAACCGTCGCCGTGGTATGATGGAAGGTATGGATACCCGCGCAGGCGCACAGGTAATTAAAGCCCAGGTGCCGCTGAGCGAGATGTTTGGATACGTAACACAACTGCGTTCATTGAGCTCGGGCCGCGCCTCCAGCACTATGGAGTTCTCGCACTACACTCCGGCCCCAACAAATATTGCTGAAGAAGTGATAGCAAAAGTGAAGGGTAAGGTAACGGCGTAACGAAGGCAGGTAGTGAATAGTCAATGGTCAATAGAGAGTAGACTATTGATGAATAAATAATCAGAACCCCGGCAAGTCTGCCGGGGTTTTTTTGCGGGCTGTAGAATCCCGGCCTTTAGGCTTACACTTTACGACTGCGCCGCAGCACCGGATAAAAATATTCTGATTTTTTTAGCGGTATTCTTACCAATTCCGGCTACCTGAAGTAACTCGCTTTCACCGGCGTTGATGACAGCTTCAATGCTGCCAAAATAGTCGTACAGCTGCCTGGCCCTTACAGCGCCTGTTTGAGGAAGCCCCTGAAGGAAGCGCAAACGATGGGCTTGTATCCTTTTGGGTTTATATCCGTTAAACCTGACTAACCTGGCTTGCGAAAGCATTTGATGGCTCAGCATGATCATTTGAGCGGCACTGTCCTGCATATCTGTAGTGTAAACGACTGGAATTTGCCAGGAGTTTATTACTGATAATAAAGCCCCTTTTACGGCATTGTCGGCTATTTGATGGGCAGTTTTACAAGGGTCGCCCTCCAACAGGAGCAATACACGGAAGGCCGATTTTGAAAGACGGGCACATTGATTGAAGAGGCGATCTGAAATCAGCGATTCTATAAAGTCGGATGCCGATTTTCGTTCAATCAGCAGGTGATTATTAATAAGGTAGTCGCCCGTTTTGAGCGGAACGATGCAAACATTCTCTATTTGCTGAGCCAGCAATTGGGGAATGCCGCTGCTTTTTTCACGATAGTCGGCGAGAATGCTGAGGTGTTGGGTGCTGTTCATGATTTTCAAAATAGCTTAGCGAAAGATGCTCATCGGGAGGCTTCCCCATAAAGTTATAGTAAATAATTGAAATCAAAAATGGAGTACCTGTATTTTTGAATATCCTGCGGTTTCTGGTACTGATTTTTATACGGCACTTTTCTAAAATGCTGATTTTTGGTATATTTATAGTAAAACCTTGTATGATTAAAGAATATTCCAATGGGGAAATCACGGTTGTCTGGAAACCGGATCTATGTATTCATTCTGGTATCTGTGTAAAGATGCTGCCACAGGTATATAAGCCAAAGGAATCGCCCTGGGTAACGCCGGGGAATGCGGGTACCGACGAATTAAAGCTACAGATTGCGCATTGCCCCTCCGGGGCTTTATCGTGGAAGCCGGCTGCCACAACCTGATTTTTTTAAAGTAGATAAAAGCTGCATGGAAATTATACAACAGGACGATGGGCAAAAAGGTAGTTTTAAAGCAATGAGCGAAGGCGCCGTTGCAGGAGAAATGACCTACGTATGGGCTGGTGGTGCTAAATTGATCATCGATCATACAGAGGTAAACCCGCTATTCTCCGGCGGGGGCGTAGGAAAACAATTGCTGATGCAGCTGGTTGCTTTTGCGCGGGCTGGCAACATAAAAGTACTGCCCTTATGCCCTTTTGCAAAATCCGTATTTGAAAAAATAAAAGAGATCCGGGATGTGCTGCCTGAATAGAGGGAGGCTGTAACCGCAGTAGCCTATAAAGTGTTTTGCACATCACGTACTCAGGTATTTTATTAGTATCGACCAGAACAGAAAGGAAAAAGTTGGGTGCCTCTTTTTTATATTTATCAAAAAATATCTGCCAGGGCTGTTAAAGGATAACGGGAGTGTATGTTATATAGCTTTTACAAACCGGTGCTTGACAGAGCAGCTGTAGGAAAAAGATATTCTTTGGTCATTGTTCGGGGAAAAAGATCTGGATGCAGTATTTAACCTCTTATAATTGATTATATTGACCCCAAAAATCTTCGTATAGATATGGGCAAACGAACCAGCCGCTTAAGGAATATAAATATTGTAAGAAAGTTTGTTCATTTTACAGTAGGCCTGTTTACATATCCGGGCATCGCTATTATGAACAAGCTCCGGATCCATGGAATGGAGCACTTGAAAGGATTACCGGCTCATAATGTACTGTTCGTAAGCAATCACCAGACCTATTTTGTGGATGTAATTACTTTTTTTCATATTCTGTCGGCACGTAAATGGGGTAAGAAAGACCGGCTGGGCATTCCGTATTATTTTCTCAACCCGTATACGAGGGTCAACTATGTGGCAGCCGAGCAAACGATGAAAAGCAGCTGGTTAAGCCGCTTATTCCTGTTGGCGGGAGGCCTTACCGTAAAGCGTACCTGGAACGAGAACAGTAATGAAAAACGTACCGGGCTTGATCCTTCAGATACAAGAAAGATCCAACGGGCGCTCGACCGCAACTGGGTAATCACCTTTCCGCAGGGAACCACCACGCCTTATGCCCCTGCCCGGAAGGGTACAGCGCTGATCATTAAACATCATAAGCCTATTGTAATACCGGTGGTCATCAACGGGTTTTCCCGGGCGTTTAATAAAACGGGCGTTACTTTAAAAAGGAAAGGTACGTTGCTTACGGTGACTTTTAAACCTCCCCTGCAGATCGACTATAACGCATCTGCCCAGGAAATTACCAACCAGCTGATGGATGCCATTGAGCAAAGCAAGCAATATATGCCCGAGGTGTTGCAGCATGGTTAATAGTCAATGGTCAATGGTCATGAACTTAGAAACGGATCTGAGGAGCAACCATGCCGGAATTTGAAAACTTGAATCCCGATGGCCCCGATGTTCATTGGGGGGAAATAGAATCGCACATCGGGTACAAAACGGATCTAACCTGAAACTTTAAACCTGGAACTATAGAAAGTTATCGGGTCCGGTTCAGCTGTTGCCTCCGGAACATGCTGATTAGTGTGCCAATTACCGTAATAATAATTCCGCCCCAAAGCAAATTGATATAGGGGAATTTGTAAGCTTTTAAGGTTACGTACTCCATAACGCTTGAAGATTCTTTTACCCCGATCTCCGCAGTGCCATTATGAACATCATTGAGCTGCAGCACCAGGCTCTGGGCCATTACCGTATCCTGCGATTGGAAGAGTAATTGCCCTTTACCCTTGATCAGCAACAGGTCCGATTGATAGGAGGGGCCATTAATGGATTGCACTTTTAGTGAAGCGGTATAGCCGGTATCGGTCTTGTCAAAGTTTTTAAGCGGCAGGTTATCTTTCCCTACCAGTTTCTCCAGCACAATAAATCCGCGGCTATAATAGATCGTATCACCTGTTTTCTTGGAGCTAACAGCGAATTGGGCCGTGTCCTTATTTTTTGTGGGATCCGGTAAAGCAGAAACATAGGTAAATACATCATGATCCCAATAATGTCTTGCAGAAGGGTTGGCCATTAAACCCTCATTTCCCTTATAGTTAATAAAAGCATTGGGGTAAAGGGTAAAACTGTCCTGTGGCGACCGGAAACGGATCTTAAAATAGGTGAGCGCCTTTTTGGGATGCGCCGAATCGCCCTCATAAGTAACCTTATAGGACCCCATGGTCATGGGGATTCCTTTTACGAGCGTAAGGTTTTCCCCGGAAATCTCTTTGCTTTCCTTTCCAAAATCAATAGCAATGCCGCTGGTGTTGTGCGATAGTACTTCTTTTTTACCCGAAGATAATAGGATGCCTACCAGTACCAGGCCAAAACCGAAATGCGCGATAGAGCCGCCGCCGTTTTTTATATTGCCTTTGAGACTGGTAAACAGGTACATGATATTAGCTACCACCGCATATACACCGGCTACCAATGCTATCCAGATGTTGATCAGGAATCCCAGCCCTTCTTTGTCGTAATTGATCTTAATAACTACAAGCACAAAAGTGGCTACGATGGCACTGATAAATGTAGGTGCTGCAATTCTTTTTAAAAAGATATTGCCCGGCGTACTTTTATACCGGAAATATTGTGCAACGGCCGTGAGCACACCAATGATAATGGCCACCAGTACCTGGATCTGGTTATAGGCAAATTCACTGTTTTCGCCCGGGGCGGTATTGAGTTTGTACAGTTTATTAAATACCGGGAGCGAGGTTTGGAAAATAATGATCAGCGAAGAAAGGAATAGCACCAGGGCGCCGATAAACATCCAGAACTCTCTTGAACTCACACTTTCTTCTTTTTTTACCGCCGGCACCTGTTTGTTCATCAGCACAATAAACGTAACAACTCCAGCAAGGATTACATAAAGGGGAAAGCCGGGAATTACCTCTGCCAGGAAATAGGTTCCTACCGATAACACGGCGGCTACCGTTCCGATAATAGCACGCTGCCGGTTGGTAGTAGCTGCCACAAATGGCATCAGCCATACAAATATCAGCAGGAAAAGAAAGAGCTGTCCGTTCATGCCAATATCGGCAAATGCATGTACTGATGATTCTCCCAAAACCCCGCTTTTTGTAAGGAAGGTAGCGTAGAGAACAAAAAGGAACTCCAGGCCAAAAAACAGGAAGGTAGCCCTCAGGGAAAACCCGGTGTGCTTAAACACCAGCAGCGTATGAACACCGGCTACCAGCATCAGCCAGGGTACCAGGGAGGCATTCTCTACCGGATCCCATGCCCAATAGCCACCAAAATTCAGCGATTCGTAGGCCCATTTGGCACCCATCATGATTCCCAGTCCGAAAATAGCAACGGAAAATAGTGCCCAGGGTAAGGCTTTATGAACCCACTCCTTTGTTTTTCCGGTCCACAATCCCGCCATGGCGTAGGCAAAGGGGAAAAGGGTGGAAGCATAGCCAAGGAAAAGCACCGGGGGGTGGATGGTCATCCAGTAATTCTGCAACAGGGGGTTCAGGTCATTGCCATCTTTGATCATGGTCATATAATCCGGTCGCACGGGGTTGGCAACATCAAACCCAACGTGCATCACCGGAGCATTGTCCAATACGCCCGATTCTCTTAGTAAAATGAAAGGGTTTGAACCGATCTTTACATCAAAAAAATAGACTCCCAGGATCATGGTGGCAAGGAAAAACTGGGCAAAACTCACGATCATCATCACCGGGGCTTCCCACTCTTTGTCCTTCCTGATTACGATAAGTCCAAGAACGCAATGCCAGATGGTCCAGAGCAGGGTACTGCCTTCCTGGCCCTCCCAAAAAGCACTCAGTATGTATTTTAATTCGAGGGAGCGGCTGCTATGCTGCCAGGCATATTTGTATTCAAACAGATGATGATAAAGGATATGCAGCAGTGTAGCGAAAATAAAAAAGACCGCTGCCGCTTCTATAATAAAAGCGCTGCGGGCCAGCTTAAGCCAGGGTTTCCGGTCTTCCGGAATAAGAACTTTTGTGGCTTTAAAATAAGCAAAACTGGCCGCCAACGAAGCAACGAGGGAAACAATTACAAAAAAATGTCCTATTTGTCCGGGCAGCAGATCCTCTCCGATATAATTCATTCGTTTCTATGGTTTGTCTGCCGCGGCAGATGGCGTGGTATTGTTATATGTTGTTTTGCGCTCTTCCTGAGGTACGTGTTTTGAGGGGTCCTCGTCCTTGTATTTACTGGGGCATTTGGTTTGAATACTCTGGCATTCAAACACATTGCCGATATATTTCCCCTTCATAACGAGGCGCTCGCTCAGTTCAAAATTTTCAGGCTTGGGGTTATGATACACTACGTTTATTTTTTGACCCAGGCTGTCGATAGCGGTAAATGCCAGGTAGTTGGGGTTTTTAATCGCATCATATTCAAGCGGCTCCTCCTTGTCCCATTTAGCCATCAGATGAACAAATTTGCCCGGTTTTGCCTTAGCTGTGGCAACCGTATCATAGGTTGTAGTGGTTTTTAAAAAGCTTACCAGAATGGCAATGGCTGCCGCCACCAGTATTAGCAAAACAATATGAATTTTTTTCATTACCGGGAGTTTAAAATTTTGGCAAAGGTACATCAAATACCCCTCATATTTTACAGTAACATTACAATTGGGGAATTGTTGCAGCAACGTTAAAAATTATTTTTGGGTAGCCGCTGAGGCACTGAAATACTAAGTATTGGACGCGATAGCAACGGGCGATAATGTTGCCGAATACCTTTACTGAGCCTGCGTGGGATTTAACCGCAAAGCCCGCGGGAGATTCCGAAATGATCGCAAGGCAGGAGCGAATGTCCTTTGACCCTGCGGTAAAAATTCACCTGCAAACAGTCTGTGCTTCAGTGCTTCTGTGGCTATCCGGCAGACCCGGAGCATAATGGATATAAAATGACTAATTTTGTAAAATGGAAAATAGTGTAGCAGCAGCACCGGTACTACTTACAGAAGGTGCTGTAAAAGAAGTAAAGCGGCTCATGGACGCGCCTGGTTTTGACACGGATCAGTACCTCCGGCTTGGTGTTAAAGGGGGGGGGTGCTCCGGCTTGAGTTATATGCTGGGCTTCGATAAAAAGGAACCCAATGACAACGTTTTTGAAGTGGAGGGCATCCCCTGCATTATTAATAAGGCCCACGAAATATATTTAGCCGGAATGGAGGTAGACTGGTCAGATGGGTTGAATAACCGCGGTTTCACATTTTCCAACCCCAATGCTTCCAGCACCTGTGGCTGCGGAACCAGTTTTGCTGTTTAAATGAATGTAATGCCACAGGTACATTATAAAGACTGCCCGGTTTGTGGCAGCACACAGATCCGGTCTGTGTTTCTGGTAAAGGACTATACCGTTAGCGGCGAAGTATTCCCCATTGAGGAATGCGGCTCCTGCTCATTGCGATTTACCCAAGATGTTCCGGACCAGGAATCCATTGGATCCTATTATAAATCGGAAGATTATATTTCCCATTCCAACACCAGCAAGGGATTGGTGAGCCGCATGTACCAAAAGGTACGCACCCGCACCATGCAGCAAAAGGCGGCAATGGTGGCGCGGTATACCGGAAAGCGGGCCGGAAGGCTCTTAGATCTGGGTTGCGGAACAGGCACTTTTTTGAACACCATGAAAAACCGGGGCTGGGAGGTTGCCGGACTGGAGCCGGACGCGGACGCCCGCGCTATGGCAAAGACACTCTATAACCTGGATGTGGCCCCGTCTCACGAAATTTACCAGGTAGCCGGGGAACAGTTTGACGCTATTACGCTGTGGCATGTACTGGAGCATGTGCATGAATTGCATGCTTATATGGAGCAACTGAAAAGGATGCTGAAGCCGGATGGCGTATTGCTGATTGCGGTGCCCAATTATACAAGCCGGGATGCAGCGATCTATGAGCAGTACTGGGCCGCTTACGATGTGCCCCGGCACCTGTATCATTTTTCTCCGGAGGCTATGAAGACGCTAACCGGGCAGCACGGGCTGCGAATTATCAAATTGCTGCCGATGTGGTTCGATAGTTTTTATGTAAGTCTTTTGAGCAGCAGGTACAAGTATGGTAACACCCGTTATATCGGTGCCGGGCTTCATGGGTTATCTTCAAATATCAATGCCGTAGGTAATACAAAGGAATGCAGTTCGGTGATTTATGTGATCTCCTCTTTGGGGAATGTGAAATAGTCAATGTGGAAATGTGGAAATGTGAAAATGTGGAAATGTGTGAATGTGCAAATGAAGGTTTTGTTCCCGCTCGCCGTTATGTATCCTGGTGGAAATCAGAAATCAAAAATACAAAAGCGAAACTGCGGTCTCGAAGCGCCTAATTCCCAAACTGCACTTCATACAACTCCGGCCAGTTCTTGCCCGTGATATAGATTTTTTTGGTATCCCGGTCGTAGGCGATCCCGTTGGGTACGTTCTCTTCATTTCGGGGGTCTCTTTTTTTGAGACGGTCCCAAACAGCACTTACATCTACCTGCCCCACAATAATACCACTGGCAGGGTCTATTTTAAAGATCACCGGGTAATTCCAGCGATTGGCGTAAACAAAACCATCGATATACTCCAGCTCATTCAGCGAATCCATAAAATTACCGTCCAGGGTTACCGACTGGGTGCGCAGCAGTTTGAAATCGGATGGGTCATAAAAATACAGGTTGCTGGTGCCATCGCTTACAATCAGTTCCTTGCCATCGGTTGTAATGCCCCATCCCTCGGTATTGATGGGGAATTCCCCTACTTTCTTCATATCGGGCAGGGTATAAACAAAGACCACTTTCTCTTTCCAGGTAAGCTGGTAAACCGTATCATTTAAAATAGTGATGCCCTCCCCGAAGTATTTTTTATCAAGGGTAACATGTTGTTCTGCTTTTCCTGTTTGCAGGTTCATTTTCATAAGTTCCGATGGACGACCCTCCGGCGCGTAGTCGGAGCCGCCGGTACCTTCATACAACTGTCCTTTATGAATGACCAGCCCCTGTGTAAAAGAACCCGTATCATGCGGATAGGTATTGATAACTGACAGGCTGATGTTTTTTACGGTGCTTGTTGCCGGTGATCCCGAGGCAGGGCCGGGTGTTGTATCATTTCCATTGCAGGCTATAAGTAACGCAATCAGAGCAAGGGGCGAAGCCGTATGTAGCATCTTTTTTATCATAATAAATCATTTATCGCCATTGGCGGATGCAAAAATAAAGAAGAATGCATAAGTGACAGCCTGCTTTAACAATAGGTTACACCTGAATCATTCCTGATAAATAATTTCGAATTAATGTTTTTTATATGTTTAAATATTCAGAATAATATTCTGATTTTTGTTTATTTTCAGAATATTATTAAATTTGGGTATGCAAAAAACAACGATCAACCTGGATGAAACGGATCTGGCTATTTTGCGGATGCTGCAGGAGGATGCCCGTATCACCAATGTAGCCCTGGCCGCAAAACTGAAAATGGCGCCCTCTGCTACGCTGGAGCGGGTGCGCAAACTGGAAGAAAAGAGCGTGATCCGGGGCTATAGCGCCGCCGTGAATCCGCTGGCGATTGATAAAGACCTCCTGGTTTTTATCTTTATTAAAACAAAGGATAGTTTTGCGGACGATAAGTCGGCGCGGGCACTGGCAGCGATCCCGCAGGTAATGGAGGTGCATCATATTGCCGGGGATGACTGTTACCTGATAAAGGCACGGCTTTCTGGCCCAACGGAGCTTATGGAGCTAAAACGGTCGCGCTTCAGTAAGATCGCCAACATCATCTCCATGCGCACCACCATTGTATTGGAAACCGTAAAAGAATCTTCTCACATTTCAATCGAATGATTTTATGACTCAGAAAAAAGCACCCTCCGTTTTGCTGGTGGTGCTGGCATTTGCCGCAGTATACATTATTTGGGGCTCCACCTATTTTTTTATTGAGCGTGCCGTAAAATTTATTCCCCCGATGCTGCTGGGCGGGCTTCGGTTTGTAACGGCGGGCATCATCATGCTGGTATGGGTAACCCTGAAGGGTGAGCGGGTATGGAACCGGTCGGCCATTCTTCATTCCGTTGTAAGCGGCATCCTGATGCTTTTTGTTGGAAACGGAGCGGTAATATGGGCGGAGCAATACCTGCACAGTTCTTTTGTAGCCATTTTCCTGGCGTCTGCCCCCATTTGGTTCCTGGTTTTTGACAGGCCCAACTGGGTCGATAATTTTACCAACCGGTTTACGCTTATCGGGGTGTCGGTTGGCCTCATTGGCGTTATTGCCTTATTCTATGAAAAAATAACCGGAGATAACAGCCGGCAGGGGTTCCTGCCATTGCTGGCTATTTTTATAGGGAACATCGGGTGGGTGCTGGGATCGTTGTACTCAAAGTACAAGGTAAAGGATGTATCGCCTTCGGTAAACTCGGCCTGGCAGATCCTTTCCGCAGGGCTGGTATTTTTTATTATCGGTTTTGGAGATGGCAGTATTGTCCGTGTAAACTGGTCGGCTATCCCGGCAGAAGGATGGGGATCACTCATTTACCTGATCGTTTTTGGATCCATCATTGGTTACAGTGCTTATGTGTTCCTGCTTAGCGTAAGAACAGCGGCGCAGGTAAGCAGTTACGCCTATGTTAATCCACTGGTAGCGGTGCTTTTAGGAGTGTTGATCAATGGCGATCACCTGACCTCATTGCAATTGGGAGGGTTGGTGATCATTCTCGGAAGTGTTTTTTTTATCAGTCTTGCCAAAAAGGAACGGGTTAAAAAACAGGCCCGGCTCAACATGCGGGAGAGGCAGGAAGCTGGTGAAATGGAACGCCGGAGCGCCTGATCAGGACGAAGCCTTCTTTTGTAACCTTCTTTATAGAAATTGATGGTTCCCAAATTTTCTGATAATAAATTATCATTATCTTCAGGCCTGTAAAATTATTGGACTATGGACAATGTGACTCAGCAAAGGATCAATCAGTGGTTGACGGGCAACTATGATCCGGATACAAAAAAAAGCATCGAAACCCTGCAGCAGGAAGACCCCAAAGAACTGGAGGATGCGTTTTATCAAAACCTCGAATTTGGGACCGGTGGTCTCCGGGGTATTATGGGTGTAGGCACCAACCGGATGAACAAGTATACGGTAGGAATGGCCACCCAGGGCTATGCCAACTACCTGCTCCAATCCTGGCCGGGTGAAGAAGTGCGGGTAGCCATTGCCCATGACAGCCGTAATAACAGTCGCTTTTTTGCCGAAACAACGGCCCATGTTTTTGCGGCCAATGGGATTAAAGTATTCCTGTTTGAAGCGTTGCGGCCCACACCCGAACTCTCTTTTGCCATCCGCACCCTTAAATGCCAGGGTGGTGTGGTTTGTACCGCATCGCATAATCCTAAAGAATATAACGGCTATAAAGCCTATTGGAACGATGGAGGACAGCTTGTTCCGCCACATGATAAAAACGTAATTAAGGAAGTTGAAAAAATTGCTTCGGTTGACGATGTAAAATGGACCGGCGGTGATGCCAATATCACGCTGATTGGAAAAGATATCGATGGACAATACATCGATATGGTAAAAGGTCTGAGTGTATTTCCTGACGTGATCGAAAAACAAAGTGATCTTAAGATCGTATATACGCCCATACATGGTACCGGTATTACCCTGGTGCCACAGGTATTGGAGCGCTTTGGATTTAGAAATGTATATATCGTGGAGGAGCAGCAAACGCCGGACGGAAATTTCCCAACGGTGGCCTATCCCAATCCCGAAGAAAAAGAAACAATGAGCATCGGGCTGGCGAAAGCCAGGGAGCTGGATGCGGATATCCTGCTGGGAACCGACCCGGATGCAGACCGCGTGGGTATCGGCGTTAAAAACAATCACGGTGCCTGGGTGCTGATGAACGGTAATCAAACAGCCGTGCTGGCCTTTAATTACCTGCTGGAGGCCCGCAAAGAAAAAGGGATTGCAACCGCCCATGATATGATCATTACCACCATTGTAACCACGGGCATGGTAGATGCACTGGCGGCGGGTTACGGGGTGCATTGCTACCGGGTATTGACCGGCTTTAAGTGGATTGCCGAAATGATCCGTGAAAAAGAAGGGAAGGAGCATTATATTATTGGGGGAGAGGAAAGTTTTGGTTTAATGATTGGTGATAAAGTGCGCGATAAAGATGCGGTGAGCGCTGTTGCCCTGCTTTGTGAAATGGCTGCTTATGAAAAAAATAATGGCAAGACCCTGTTTGATAAACTGATTGAACTGTACATCCGGTTTGGTTTTTATAAAGAAAGACTGATCTCTATTACCAAAAAAGGAATGGATGGCCAGCAGCAGATCGCTGCCATGATGCAGGATTACCGCAATAACCTTCCACAAACCATCAACGGTATCAAAGTAGCGCGCGTGCTGGATTACCAAAGCAGTAGATCGACAGACCCGCATACCGGGGATGTTGCCGATATACTGCTTCCCAAATCCAATGTACTGCAGTTTGCATTGGAGGATGGCAGCCTGGTGTCTGCCCGCCCCAGTGGTACAGAGCCCAAGATTAAATTTTACTTCAGTGTAAAGGAAAAGCTGGAGCGCGCAGATCAGTTTGATGCGGTAGATAAGCAGCTGGATGCAAAGATTGAAGGGATTATCGCCGATCTGAAATTATAAAATATACTTAGTTTTTATTGATGTCTGATGTCTGATGGCTGATGTCTGATGGCTGATGTCTGATGTCTGATGGCTGATGGCTGATGTCTGATGGCTGATGGCTGATGTCTGATGTCTGATGGCTGATGGCTGATGGCTGATGGCTGATGGCTGATGGCTGATGGCTGATCAACCTACTAATATACGAAATACAAGTAAATGTTGAAACCGATACTCATTTTCAAATTAATACGAAGAATATGGTTAGTACCGAACATCAAACATCAAATCAACCCAGGATAACTCGTCAACACACGAATCATCTCATTTTCAAATTAGCACATTTCCACATTTTCATTGCTGTCAGCTAACCGCTTTGTCCTTGCTGCTTTCTTCGCTCCAGCTGCCAATGCTTGGCCAGCCCCAATGGTTTTCATCCGCATAAGCAAAATCGTGCCGGTGTTTTTCGGGGATAGATCCCTTGACCAATGCCCCGGGAGGAATGGAGGGATAGATTTCCTCAAAAGTGAACATGGAGGTAAGGCTGATCCTCCGGTAAACATGGGAGCGTGTAATGTCCTGCATCCGGTTAAGCCCGGCAGCACCCATCATTTCAACAAAAGTCTTCACCGTATATTTATGATAGTTGGCTACCCGTAGTTTTTTGTCCTCTACAACAAGCCCTTTCGTTAATTTGGGATTCTGTGTGGCCACGCCTGTGGGACAGCGGTTGGTATTGCATTGCAGGGCCTGGATGCAGCCAACGGCCAGCATCATAGCCCGGGCACAGTTGCAGGCATCGGCCCCCAATGCAGCGGCCCTGGCAATATGAAAACCCGTCATGATCTTACCGGAGGCGATGATTTTTATATGCTCCCGGATGTTCAATCCCCGCAATATATCGTCTACAAAAGCAAGGCCATCCAGCAGGGGCGCTCCCACATAATTGGAAAATTCCTGGGGTGCCGCGCCCGTGCCGCCTTCCCCGCCATCTACGGTGATAAAGTCGGGGTAAGTGTCCTGGCTTATCATCGCCTTGCAAATAGCAATGAACTCGCTTTTATGACCAATGCATAGTTTAAACCCTACCGGTTTGCCTCCCGAAAGTTCCCGTAGCTGTTTAATAAAATCAATCAGCTCCTTAGGACTGTTAAACGCCGTATGATAGGGGGGCGATTCTACAGTGGTACCGGGTTGTATATGTCGGATCCGGGCTATTTCGGGGGTGTTTTTGGCCGCCGGCAAAATACCGCCGTGGCCCGGTTTGGCGCCCTGGGAAATTTTAATTTCGATCATCTTTACATTGGGGATCCGGGCCTTTTCGGAAAAAAGCAGGGGCGAAAAATTGCCCTGTTCATCACGGCAGCCAAAATAGCCGGTACCGATCTGCCAGATGATATCGCCGCCCTGTTTTAAATGATAGTCGCTCAATCCTCCTTCACCGGTATTGTGTGCAAAGTTTCCTATTTTGGCACCACCGTTCATGGCCTCTACCGCATTGGCGCTTAAGGAACCGTAGCTCATGGCAGAAATATTTAAAATACTGCCGCTATAAGGCTGGCTGCAATCCTTGTTGCCAAAAACGATACGGGGGTCGTGGTCAAGCGTTTTAAAACTTTTTGGGGCAATGGAGTGGCAGATCCATTCATAGCCGGGTGCGTATACGTCCAGCTGAGTGCCAAAAGGCATGGTATCATTATCCAGTTTGGCGCGCTGGTATACGGTAGACCGGTCGATACGGTTGATGGGGCGGCCATCAATATCGGATTCGATAAAATACTGGTAAATCTTGGGGCGAAGCTCTTCCATTACATAACGGAGCCTTCCAAAAATGGGATAAATTCTCCGGATGGTATGTTTGGTCTGCAGCATATCATAATATCCCATGCAGGAAAACAGGAACAACGCCCCGAATATCACGTACCAGTTTTTGCTGATATACCAGGCAAGAAGAAAAGAAACGACTAATGCAATAATTGAAATGACCAGGAATGTTCGCCTCATAGAATACCAATTGTGAATTAAGCAGCGAATGTAATAATAAACGAACAATTATTAGTTTTTAGCCAAACATTCCCTCATCGGCAAAACTAAAGTAGCCGGCATCACTTACGATGATATGGTCCAATACTCTTATTTCCAGGAATTTTGCGGCTTCGCGGATCTTATGGGTAAGCCATTCATCTGCTTTACTGGGCGAAAGATTGCCGGAGGGGTGGTTGTGTGCAAGGATGAGCCCCACGGCGTTTTTTTCAAGCGCTTTTTTCAGGATCACGCGTGGGTCTGCAACCGTACCGGTAATGCCTCCTTCGCTTACCACCTCAAAATGGATGGCTATATTAGCCTGATTGAGAAAGATAACGGCAAATACTTCGCAGTGCAGATCCCTGAGCCTGCTTCTGAGGTATTCCCCGATCTGTTTACTGGTATTCAACACGGGGCGTTGCAGCAATTCGCCTCCCTGCCTCCGGCGGCCCAGTTCCAGCGCCGCGCTGATGGTTACGGCCTTGGCCTTACCAATACCCTTTATTTGCATAAATGTGGTTAGGGCCTGTTTGCCAAGCTCGTTCAGGTTGTCATTGCTGAGTTTCAGAATTTCTTTGGCCAGCTCCAGGGCCGACTGTTCCGGGGTGCCGTTCCGGATGAGGATGGCCAGTAACTCGGAATTGCTGAGCGTTTGGGCTCCGCGGTTGATCAGCTTTTCGCGGGGGCGGTCGTCTTCTGCCCAGTACCGGATACTGTTGGTGCTTTTCATCAAAACAAGTTACAAATTCTTTACAGATGAAAAAAAAATTTTTAACGGCCGTATTTTGCTTGGGATTTTGCCGTTGTTATTAATATCTTCGCCGCTCATTTATTAACAAATGGAGTCCCCACATTCAGATATGCATTCAGCCAAAATTTTTGCCGGTACGGCATCCCGTCAGTTAGCAGAAGAAATATGCCAGCGATATGGTTGCGGATTAGGTCAGATCCATACGCAGCGCTTTAGCGATGGTGAGATCTATGTGAACTTTTTAGAAAGTGTTCGCGGCGACTATGTATTTCTCGTACAAAGTACCTATGCGCCTTCAGATAACCTGATGGAGCTGCTTTTAATGATTGATGCTGCCAAACGGGCATCGGCATATAAAGTAATTGTGGTAATGCCTTATTATGGCTATGCACGCCAGGACCGGAAGGACCGGCCCCGGGTGGCCATCGGCAGTAAACTGGTTGCCAATATGTTAACGGCGGCAGGGGCCGATCGTATTGTTACGATGGATCTGCATGCCCCCCAGATCCAGGGATATTTTGACATCCCGGTAGATCATCTGGACAGCCACGCGGTTTTTATACCCTATGTTGAACAATTACAGCTGGAAAACCTTACCTTTGCAGCCCCTGACGTAGGAGCAACCAACCGGATACGGGAAATTGCCACCTATTTTAACGCAGAAATGGTGATTTGCGACAAGCACCGGAAACGGGCTAATGAGATCGCCAGCATGCGGGTGATCGGGGAAGTGGAAGGCAGGAATGTGGTGATTATTGATGATATCTGTGATACAGGCGGCACATTGGCAAAAAGTGCCGGGTTGTTGATGGAAAAAGGAGCAAAGAGCGTAAGAGCAATGATCACACATCCCATATTGAGTGGCAAGGCGTACGAAAATATTGAGAACAGTGCACTGCAGGAGCTGGTAGTGTGTAATACCATCCCGCTTCACAAGCCAAGCCCCAAGATCCGGGTGATTTCCGTGGCCAACTTATTTGCTGTTGCAATTAAGCACGCATTTGAAAACAAGAGTATCACAAGTCTTTTTGTGCACTCCAATTTAAGGACATCCAATCCGTAGTAAATTAAAACAATATCATAAATGAAGACAATTACAATCGAAGGACAACTGAGGACCGAGTTTGGCAAAAGAGCCACCCGCCAGGTTCGCTCTCAGGGCGCTGTGCCTGCTGTAATTTACGGGGGTGCTAAGGAAGTGAATTTCAGCGCACCGGCAACAGCATTCAAAGGACTGGTGTATACACCCAATTTTCAGCTGGCTGAAGTAAAACTGGACGGAGCAAGCTACAGGTGCATTTTAAAAGATCTGCAGTTTGATAAGGTATCCGATGAGCTGATCCATGTGGATCTTTTGGAACTTACAGACGACAAAAAAGTGATAGCCACTATTCCGCTGAAGTTTACCGGAAGCGCAAAAGGGGTTAAAGATGGCGGACGCTTTGTGTCTAAAATCAAATCACTGAAAGTAAAAACCCTCCCCAAGGATCTGAGGGAAGTGATTGAAGTGCCCATCGATAACCTGGAACTGAATGCCAACATTCGCGTGGAAGATGTAAAAGCAGAAAACATGGAGATCATGAACTCTCCGCGTATTCCCATCGCGTCCATTGTAATGACAAGACAGTTGAAGCAGGAAGAAGCGGCAGCTAAAAAATAATTTTTTTTTACAAAGTATAAAAAAGCCTGCATCAAATTGATGTAGGTTTTTTTATTTTCGATATTTTTGGTAAACGGGATGAAATATTTATTAGCGGGTTTAGGAAACATTGGAAATGAATATGCACATACCCGGCATAATATTGGTTTTGATGTGATTGCCGCATTTGTTCACAAACATGGCGGTGAGTTTAAAAGCGACCGACTGGCTTATGTGGCAGAAGTAAAAATAAAAGGCCGTACCGGTATTTGTATTTGTCCAACTACTTACATGAACCTGAGCGGCAAAGCGCTTAAGTTCTGGCTGGATAAAGAAAAAATTCCCCTGGAACGTTCCTTAACTGTTTTAGACGATTTAGCACTGCCCCTAACAAAAATGCGGATAAAACCGGCGGGAAGCGATGGCGGGCATAATGGACTAAGAAGCATACAGACGCTGTTAAATACGACTGCCTACCCAAAATTCAGATTTGGGATTGGTAACGATTTTTCCAAAGGTATGCAGGCTGATTTCGTTCTTGGAAAGTGGCGGAAGGAGGAGGAACCGCTCGTTAAGCTGAAGATTGGGGAAGCGGTAAAAGCCATTGAAATATTCCTGTTTCAGGGTATTGAGGCTGCGATGAACGAAATAAATAACAAAGAGTTTACGTTGTAAAAGAGAGTTTTAAATCCTACTGTATTATGAAAATTATTTGTATCGGGCGCAACTATGCAGCACATGCCAGGGAGCTGGGCAATGAAGTTCCTGAAGATCCTGTTGTATTTCTAAAGCCTAAAAGCGCATTACTGCGGCCTCATCTGCCTTTTTATTACCCCGAGTTCACCAATGAACTGCATTACGAATGCGAACTGGTGATAAGAGTGTCGAAAAACGGACGATACATTAATAAACGATATGCCAACCAATACTACGATGCCATTACGCTGGGAATTGATTTTACAGCCCGTGATCTTCAGAATGAATTAAAAAAGAAAGGCCTGCCCTGGGAAAAAGCGAAAGCGTGGGATAATTCCGCTGTTTTGGGTAAATGGCGGCCCGTCAGCGATTTTGAAAGTATCAAGAATATCAATTTCGGACTCTACAAAAATGAAGAGCTGGTGCAGCACGGTAATTCTTCAAAAATGATCCACAGCTTTGAGTCGATCCTCGCCCATGTCTCCAAATATTTTACGCTCAATATCGGCGATGTTATTTTTACCGGCACACCCGAAGGCGTTGGAGAAATTGTGACGGGCGATGTGCTGGAAGGAATCCTGGAGGATGAAAGCGTGTTTCAATTGACTGTCGAATAAAAAATGCTCATTTTTAGCGCTTGTTCCAATTTCTATTTTTCTTAACAGGCTCTTAAACCATTAAGAAGTGAAGGCTCATTAAGTTGCTGATTGTGTATCGGTTTTTTTCTTAATGTTTCTTGATATCTGCATCCTCTGTTTATTAAAATTTAAACAGCATCTTAACCAGATATGAAAATAGAATGCTATTTTTGCAACGAGGATTCAAAAATTGAATGTGCCTGGAAAAATAAAACATGGAGTGGCCTGGGTAATGCTGGTAGTTTTTACCATCAGTATTACCCCCAGGATTTATTTGCACGATGTTTTTACGCATCATAAAGACCAGCTTTTTAATGCGCATACAACTGCTCAAAAAAGCATCGGCGCTTTTGAGTACAGCTGTGGGTTCATAAATATTGAAAGCACCTCCCCGTTTTTGGAAGCCGGTCCGTTTATAGGGCCGGCAGCACCGGCTTTCCTGCAGGAATGCTTCGTTCAAAGAACTGTCAATCCCTTTTTTCGTCCATCTGCACATACCGCTTTAAGAGGCCCGCCGGCCGGCATTTAATAAATAAGGAAGTCTTAACCGCCCGCTGCTCTGCGGGGATTTATCAAATGAAAAGGTTGTTACAACTTTTTATTAAATGTAATGCATGCAAAAGAAAATAGGAGGACTGATCGTCCTGCAATGGCTGGTTTTTGTTGTGGGGTATGCCGCTCCGGCGGTGAAAATTGAAGAACTGCCCGGTGGCTCGCTCCGGGGTATTGTTTCAGATGCTTCAACGGGACTGCCGTTGCCTGGTGCCACCATTTCGTTTCCCGATTTAAAAATAGATGTTACTTCCGGCAGGGATGGCGCTTATTTTGTTCGTTCGCTGCCCAACGGGCGATTTGTATTTGCGGTATCGTATGTGGGTTACCGGTCTTCTGCAGGAACCCTTGTTATAAAGGGCACTACCCGGCAGGATTTTAAACTCAGTGTATCGGTAGTTGAGAACGAGGCGGTAGTGGTTACCGGGGTGTCTTCGTCTACCCGGTTAAAACAAGCTCCCACACATATATCCGTCCTTTCGCAAAGGTCGCTTCAGCAATCCTCCGGAACAGGCCTGCTGGATGCGGTAGCTAAGGTGCCGGGTGTGGCCCTCATTACTACGGGTCCGGCCATCGCCAAACCCTCTATACGGGGGCTGGGGTACAACCGGGTAGTGACGCTAAACGATGGTGTGCGCCAGGAGGGGCAGCAGTGGGGCGATGAGCATGGACTGGAGCTGGATGAATATAGCGCTCAAAAGATTGAAGTGCTGCGGGGACCTGCCTCCCTGATGTATGGGAGCGATGCCATTGGCGGCGTACTGAATATTCTGACAAATATCCCGGTACCGGAGAACACGATCAGGGGCAGTCTTTCGGGCAGCCTTAACAGCAACAACAATATGCAGGGAGGGTATGCCAATATTGCCGGAAATATAAACGGGTTTAACTGGAGCGCCTATGGAAGCCTTAAAAGCGCGGGGGATTATAAAAACCGTTATGACGGAAATGTTCTGAACAGCCGTTTTAATGAAAAGAACTTTGGCGGCTACCTGGGCCTGAACCGCTCCTGGGGTTATTCGCACCTGATTTTTTCCAGTTTTGACCAGCATGTGGGCATGATTGAAGGCGAACGGGATGATGCCGGACAATTTATACTGGATGGATATGAGCCGGGAGATCAGCGGCTGGCGGGAAAAACACCCCTGGTGCCCCATCAGCGCGTGCAGCATTTTAAGACCGCGCTTGATAATAGCTTTTTGCTAAGTAATGGAGGCCGCATCACAGCCCTGGCGGGGTTTCAGCGAAATCAACGCAGGGAGTTTGGAGATGTTGAAGATCCCTCGGTTCCGGACGCCTATTTTGATCTGAAGACTATTAATTATAGTGCAGCCTATCATCTGCCGCAGGCCGGTGGCTGGAAAGTTTCCCTGGGCGTAAACGGAATGAGCCAGCAAAATACAAACAGGGCAGCGGAAGCGCTGATTCCCGATTACCAGCTGTTTGATGCGGGCATTTATGGATATGCGGCCAAAACCGTTCATAACACCACCTTCAGCGGAGGGCTGCGGTTCGACAACCGCAACATCAGCAGTAAACGTACTTATGAGGAGGGGAGCGAAAAATTTCAGCCATTTACCAAAAGTCTTTCCAGTATCTCCGGCAGCTTCGGGCTGGCGCATGATTTTTCGGAGCAGGTAACGTTAAAAGCAAATGCCAGCAAGGGCTTCAGGGCGCCCAATATGGCAGAGCTGGCGGCCAAAGGAGTGCATGAAGGCACGTTTCGCTACGAGATCGGCAATACGGATCTGAAAAGCGAGGATGCTTATGCATTTGATCTTGGGCTGGATGTGGATACCCGGCACGTTTCATTGAATGTGTCGCCGTATATCAATCATATCCGTAATTATATTTACTATCAAAAGTTGCTGACAGGCCAGGGGGGCGATTCCCTGATCGGGGATGTGGCGGCCTACCGGTTTACGCAGCAAACTGCGAACCTGCTGGGGATGGAGGCCACCCTGGATATTCACCCGCATCCGCTGGACTGGCTGCATTTTGAAAATACATTTAGCTGGACAAGGGGCCGGTTTACCAAAACGGTAGATGGCTCGGGCAACCTCCCCTTAATGGCGCCGCTGCGTCTGCTAACTGAATTGAGGGCTGAGTTTCCCGGCCGGCTAAAGGCGTTCCGGAATTTTTATGCAAAGGCGGAAATGGATCACGTTGCCGCGCAGCAACATTTTTTTTCAGGATATAATACGGAAACGGCAACACCCGGGTACACCCTGTTTAATGCCGGGCTGGGCAGCGATGTTTACCTGGGCGGTGTGAAACGGGCGGTTGTGATCCTGGCCGTTAATAACATCGGGGATGTGGCCTATCAGCAGCACCTGAGCCGGCTGAAGTATGCGCCGGAGAACCGGGTAACAGGTCGTACCGGTGTATTTAACATGGGACGGAATTTTACAGCAAGGCTGATCCTGCCTTTTGGCTGGAAGGTTAAATAGCAGATCTGTAGTTATATTTGTTGCCGGAAACAGGTGGTTAGAGACAATAGACAATAGATGATAGACGATAGATCATAGAATGGATCTTAGATAATTGACAAACGTTGGGTGTAAACGGATCCAACCTTAAACTTTGAACTTTAAACCTGAAACCGCATTTAATATTCGATATTGAGATCTGAGAATAAACTACAAATAATGAAGAAGCAAGTTTTACTAATAGCCATTTTTGCAATAGCCGCTGTGACCCTGGCTGCCCAGGACCTCAAAACTTTTCGGGCCTATGATCCGGCTGCCGATGCGCAGGAGGGAATCCGGAGTGCTGTGACCCTGGCAAAAAAGGAGAACAAACACGTACTGGTGCAAATAGGAGGGAACTGGTGCATCTGGTGTGCACGGTTTGATCAGTTTACAAAAACAGACCCAGTGGCCGACTCTTTGTTGAAAGGATCCTATGTCGTATATCATCTTAATTACAGCAAGGAGAATAAAAACCTGCCCGTGCTGGCATCCTATAACTTTCCCCAACGGTTTGGCTTCCCGGTATTCCTGGTGCTGGATAAAAACGGAAAATTGCTGCATACGCAGAACTCAGGGTACCTGGAGGATGGCAAGGGGTATAGTAAAGAAAAAGTATCCGATTTTTTAACGAACTGGGCACCCGCGGCGCTGGATCCGGGAAAGTATAAAGAATAGGACCCGGTTACCAACCCGTTTTATGCAACCGAATACATTTTTTAAGATCTTAAAACATCCTGTAAAATTCAGGATGTTTTTATTATCCAGACTGCCGCTTGCGTTGGTTGCCGGTTTGCGGGTTTGTGCAGTGGGGCCGAAGGAATGCAGGGTGTCGGTACCCTACCGGTGGATGAACCGGAACCCCTTCCGGTCTACCTATTTTGCAGCTTTGGCGATGGCGGCAGAGCTCAGTACCGGTGTGCTGGCGATGGCTGCTACGCTGGAACACCCGGTTAAAATAGCGTTGCTGGTGGTGAAGCTGGAGTCGGAGTATTTTAAGAAAGCCACCGGGAGTACAGTATTTACCTGCTTAGACGGAGAGGCGCTCCGCGCTACCGTTAAGCGGGCTGTTGATGAAGGGCAGCCGCAGCAGTTTACAGCGGTTTCTACGGGTGTTAATGAGCAGGGCGTACCGGTGGCCAGTTTTCACATTACCTGGTCGTTCAGGGCTAAGAGCTAAAAGCCTAAAAAAGAATTAAAATAATGAACATTATAAATTCTTTCTTTATCTTGTTTATGTAATACAGATCTTATCCAACAATAAAGCGAAATAATATGAAGATTGCCTTTCATGGTGCCGCACAAACCGTAACCGGCTCAAAACACCTGATCACCTTAAAGAATGGAAAAAAAATATTACTGGATTGCGGTATGTACCAGGGTATGGGCGACCGCACGGATTCTCTGAACCGGGATTTTGGATTTATCAGCAGTGAGGTAGATGTCATGATTCTTTCCCATGCGCATATTGACCATTCCGGGCTGATCCCGAAACTGGTGAAGGAGGGCTTCCGGGGGAAGATATTTTGCTCACCTGCAACAAAGGATCTTACCAATATTCTACTGATGGATAGCGCTGAGATACAGGAAAGCGATATGCGCTTTTTGGAGAAAAAAAGACAGGGCGCTCCATCGGAGATATTGCGTCCGCTGTACACGATTGAGGATGCAAAAAGGGCGATGGGATTGTTTGAAGCGAGGGAATATGGAAATTGGTTTGATGTGATTGATGGGGTCCAGGCGATGTTTACGGATGCCGGTCATATCATAGGAAGTC
Source organism: Niabella hirudinis (assembly GCF_051201075.1). Lineage (NCBI taxonomy): Bacteria > Pseudomonadati > Bacteroidota > Chitinophagia > Chitinophagales > Chitinophagaceae > Niabella > Niabella hirudinis. Next base: position 438,089 of record NZ_JBPEHJ010000001.1, on the reverse strand, counting down.
AGTGTGTGCATCTGCAGATTAAAGAAGATGGTAAAGATACGCGTATTACTTTTAGCGGCGACCTGGGCCGCTACCGGGATGTGATCCTCCGGTCGCCGGAAGCATTCCCCCAGGCAGATTATATCATTATGGAGTCTACCTATGGTAACAGCCTGCATGAAGATGTTAAGGATACCCCCCAGATGCTGCTGGAGTGGATCAATAAGGTTTGTGCAGAGCGGAGAGGGAAGCTCATTTTTCCCGCATTCAGTGTTGGCCGTACACAGGAGCTCCTTTACGCGCTGAACCAGCTTGAAGCGCAAAACCTGCTTCCAAAGATCCCGTTTTATGTAGATAGCCCGTTAAGTATTGAAGCAACGGATGTGGTAAAGCGCTTCCCTAAGTACTTTAACCGCCAGATTCAGAATGTGCTCAAGAACGATGATGATCCATTCATGTTCCCGGGACTGACCTATGTCAAATCTGTTGATGAGTCAAAGTCGTTGAACTTTAAAAATGGTCCCATGGTCATTATTTCTGCCAGCGGTATGGCAGATGCCGGAAGGGTAAAACATCATATCAGTAATAATATCGAGAACTCGCGCAATGCTATTGTAATGACGGGCTATTGCGAGCCGCATTCATTGGGAGGCAGGCTGCTGGCAGGTGCAAAGGAAGTCGGCATCTTTGGGGTGGAACACCAGGTAAATGCTGAAATTGGCCAGATCCGGAGTATGAGCGCGCATGGCGATTACGAAGATATGAGCCAGTGGCTGGCTTGCCAGGATCCCAATGCCGTAAAACAATTGTTCCTGGTACACGGTGAGCCGGATGTGCAGGTGGCGTTTAAACAAAGGCTGATCAAAAAAGGATTTGTAGATGTGCTGATCCCCGAGCGACATTTTGAGATCGGGCTGGGATAAGTCATTTGAGAATTTGAAAATGTGGAAATGTGGAAATGGAGGGTGCGTTAAGGTCCGGTGATTTGTCACAGGCTGATATCTTACAGGTAGTGGGGAATGGCCAATAGCAAGTAGGAAGGAGCAAAGCGCGTCAAAGGCTTTGGTTGGAAAATATATATCAGACATACTGCTTTCTGGCAGTTTTTGATTGGATCGGTTTGGGATGAATGGCTAACTGGAGTATATGAAGGTCCTGGGGCCGGAGTGGTGTAGGGATTTGAAGACGGGCAAAACACCGGCAAATTTCCGTTGGTGGCCCACCCCATCAAGCACCCCGACTCAACACCAACGGGGGCAAGAAATAGGGAAAAATCAAAGCAAAACCTACTTGACGGCTTGACCGATTTCACAGTTACAGACAAAGTGTTTTTAAAGACGGCAAATATGCTTTGGCATTAGATAAAGACAGAAGAAAGTTTTGTGTAGCTCTTCAAGGTACAAGTCCAGGAGTTTTTGACAGAAAACAACTTTTGCAAATGGAAGTTAATATTGACAGCGATACCAAATTAAAAGGGGGCTACAACAGGTGCAATCGCTGGTGGTGTTGTTGCCGGAACAGCAGGTGCGGCATTAGGTGCATTACTTAACTCTTTAGTAAAGACTAAAGTAAAAGGTATATCTCTAAACACTGTTACAGACACTTCATCAGGTATGCAAATTCAATTTCTTGACTTTGATATATTAGATGTGAAACATCCCTATGTTGACGAGGCATATAAAAAAGAAAATCATCGGAAACCGAAAATTGAAAGTTTGTGACAATTGATTTAATCTTAGAAAAAGAATTAAAGTTATTTGACAAATGGAAACAGCAAAGAGAGTTTTTTTGCCCTGACGGAATAATTAATTTTGAGAATTATACTAACTCAAAAATAAAAATTATGCTTTTGCTTAAAGAAGCAAATGCTGTTAATGAGGTTGTAGATTTTAAGCATTTTCTAAATAATGGGGCATACGAAAGAAAAGCCACATGGGAGAATGTTTTAAGGTGGCTATATGGAATTCAAAATATTAACACAGACGATAAATGGAAACAAACTTTAAAAGGGGTTTATTATTATGAGTTCAGACCACAGAAATATTTAATTGACTTTGTGCATCCAGAAGTAAGGGTGCCGCCCAATTATGTTTACTATTTGCTCATAGACACAATCCGTGAAATAAGGCACTCATAATTACGGCACACAATAACTAAGCTTTCGTTGCGTCCGCAGGACGAACAATGAAAGCGATGTTGAACGGAACCTACGGCAGCCGCTCTTACATTATGGGATTCCCGAACTTTTTGATAAGGATACTGGGCAGACTTTAGCGGTCTGCTTTTTGTTTAGGGCGGTTTTAGGTGTTACTTTTGTACTTATTCTGTACTTTTCAGCCGGCGCCGGTTTTGCGCCATGGAGCGTAGCCGGCCAAAGCACCGGCGCCTTTTGTATGCATTCGTATTGAGACCGGGGATTGATTGTTGGCGTCCTTTCTGTGTATCCCGTTGATGAACCTCATCTTGTATTGCCAGGCACAGGGCTTGTAATATCAAATTTTACAACTGCCCCGTCTACCCATGCCCGGGAGATTGAGTTGGGAAAGGGGGGCTGCGGAAAATCCCTTCGGGCAAAAATGTTTATCCTCGTAGCTATCTAACCCTGCTGCACCGCTTCCTTCAGTTTTTGCAGCACCCCCGTTTGCAGCATCTTTTCTGCTACATGAATCATGTTGCAAAAAGCGGTGGCTTTTGAAATGCCATGTCCGATGATTACAGGCTTCTCAATTCCGAGCACCGGGGTACCGCCATAGATCTCAAAGTTGAACCGGTTCAGGTAAGGGTTTTCCAGTTGTTCGTTCCGGGCAATGTCATAAATGGATTCTGCCAGCTTTAAAATAATATTTCCGGTAAAGCCATCGCAAACCATTACGTCGGCTTTGTCGTTAAAGGCATCGCGGCCTTCTATGTTGCCTATAAAATGAATGGCTTTGTTGGCCTTGAGCAGGGGATAGGTGCCCTGGGTAAGCAGGTTGCCTTTGCCTTCCTCTTCTCCTACATTTATCAATCCTACTTTAGGATCGGGGATCTCCAGGATATGCCGGGCATAAACGGCGCCCAGCGTGGCAAACTGGTTTAGCTGCTCCGGCTTGCAGTCGGCATTCAGCCCCACGTCAAGGATCAGGCCCGTGCCGCCGCTCTTTTTTGGTATAATCGATGAAATAACCGGGCGCAGGATACCTTCGATGGTTTTGAGGTTAAAGAGTGCACCTACCAGCATGGCTCCGGTGTTGCCGGCGCTGATGAAGGCATCGGTTTTGTCTTTGGCCAGGTGATGAAATCCGATGGCAATGGATGAATGGGGTTTTTCCTTTAAAGCCTTTGTAGGATGTTCGTGCATATCGATGACCTGCGTGGTGGCCACCACCTGTATGCAGTCTGTTGGAATGGCTTCCGCCGCGATTATGTCATTGAGCAGGAGCTCATCTCCAAACAACGTGAGCCGTACATGACTATGGTCACTATTCTCAGAAAGGTATTTTTTAATCCCACGCAATGCCTCAAGCGGGGCAAAGTCGCCCCCCATTGTATCAATACCAATATTCATCTTATACGGATTAAAATTAAAAATTCCAAATACATCACCAACCAAAGGTCGTCAATGAATTTGGAATGAACAAGTTAAGTAAACGGGACTTAACGTTTTTTTTAAGCTTTTGAAGGCGCTTTTTCGGCAACAACCTTTCCTTTGTAAACGAGCTTTCCTTCGCTCACATGCGCGCGGTGACGTACATGCGTTTCGCCGGTAGTAGCATCGGTTGTTAAAGTAGCCGAAGTTGCTTTATAGTGAGTTCTGCGTTTTGCGCTTCTTTGCTGGCTGTGCCTGCGTTTAGGATTTGGCATAACTAATGAAATTAAATAGTTCTAAATTATCTTTTTCTTCTTTTTTACAAAAAACTCAATTGTCCAGGTCCCTGAATTTGTCCAGATCCTTCCAGAGTGGATTGTGATCCTGTTTGGATTTGGCTTCCACATCCAGTTTGTTCAGCATTTTCAACGCTTCGGGGTTGCATTGGGGACCTTCTGCATTATCAAACCCGCAGGTCTTATGCATGGGTATACTCAGGTTTATGAACTCGTAAATCCAGTTCTCCAAGTTCAGATGACTTTCGCCCCGGCCAATATAATACACATCCGGGTCCTCTTCCTCTTCATTCATTAACTCCGGCTCCTCCACCATTTTTACGGTAATGACAAATTCATCCCATAAATCGAGGGCGATGGTATTATTACAGCGGTCACAAACCACATCCAGTTTGCCACCCACCTCAAACTTCAGCATCATAAAACTGCTTTTTTTATCAAGCGATAATTTTATGTAGGCTTTACAATTGGTAAAGTCCTGCTGTTGAAATGCTTCAAAGAACCGATCTGTTATTTCATAATTGAACTCATGAACTCCCGGTTTTAAACCCACAAAAGCAATATCATACGCTCTTCTGTAAGCCATGGCTCAACTCCTCCCTTTAATTTGGGATGCAAAGGTATGCAATTTATTTGAAATGGCCTAATCAGAATCGTTTAAAAGTTGAAGGGTTGGCCGGTTGACAAGACGCCTGGTTAACTTATAAACCTTTAAACCTGTTAACTTTCCGCTACGGAAAGATCCCCAGCTCTGCATAAGTAGTAGCTACTTTGTTGATAGCCACTACATAAGCTGCTGTGCGCATATCCGGAATATCGGGGTTGCTGCGCCATTCTTCCATAATTTCCCGGGTGGCCCCAATCATGGTTTCCTCCAATCCGCTGTACACAAGGTCTACCTCATCAGCGCCATGCATGATCATTTTCCGGTTCTTTTCGGCTACTTTTTTCCCGGAGAGGTGCTCCAGTTCTTCCAGGATGGTCGTATTTACATTTTCGGTAAACCGCTTTTCCAGGCGTCCGTATCGCACATGGCTCAGGTTTTTCAGCCACTCAAAATAGGAAACGGTAACGCCCCCGGCATTCAGGTACATATCAGGTACCACCAATACATGCTTTTGCAGGAAGATTTCATCGGCTTCGGGAGTTAAAGGGCCATTGGCCGCTTCACCGATGATCTTTGCCCTTATACGGGGGGCATTATCCTTGTTAATTACGTTTTCAAGCGCCGCAGGAATCAAAATATCACATTCGAGCTCCAGGGTTTCCAAAGAGTTTTTGTAGTTGGCAGCGCCCGGAAAATCAAGAATGGATCCTGTACGCCGCCGGTGCTGGAACACATCTTCCACCTCCAGGCCGTTTTCATTACCGATGCCGCCTTCGAATTCGGCAATGCCTACGATAAGCGCGCCGGCTTCCTGAAAAAATTTGGCGGTATGATAGCCCACATTTCCCAATCCCTGTACAATAACTCTTTTTCCTGCAACACCGGTAGTCAGCCCAAGCTTTTTCATTTCTTCCGGCATATTGCAAACTTCCCGGATGCCAAAAAACACACCCAGGCCGGTAGCTTCCCGGCGTCCGCGAACGCCGCCCTGGCTTACAGGTTTGCCGGTTACGCAACCAGCTGCATCAATTTCCTGCGGATTCATGGCGCTGTAAGTATCCACAATCCAGGCCATCTCCCGTTCACCGGTACCATAGTCAGGTGCCGGCACGTCTGTGGCCGGGCCAATAAAGTTTTTTTTGATCAGTTCCGATGTGTAACGCCGGGTTATTTTTTCCAGTTCATAGGGGGTGTAGCTTTTGGGGTCAATCTTTATACCGCCCTTACCGCCGCCAAAGGGTACATTTACAATGGCGCATTTGTAAGTCATCAACGCCGCCAGGGCCATTACTTCGTCCTGGCTTACCTGCATCGAAAAACGGATACCGCCTTTACAGGGTGTTTTGTGGTGAGAGTGCTGAACACGGTAGGCTTCAATGACCTCAATGCTGCCGTTCTCCCTTTTTATCGGAAAACGCATACGGTAAACGGAATTACAGGCACTGATCTGTTCAAGTAATCCTTTGTCCCATTTGGTAAACTGGGCGGCCCGGTGAAAACTTTTTTCTACGGCTTCAAAAAAATTGTATTGAATTTCAGACATCGTTGTATATTTTCAAATTAGCAATTCTACGCGATAGCAGCAGGGGTGTTTGTCTGAACTAATCCCTGCCTTCTTTTTCCAGCTTTTTCAGCCTTCTTTCTACCCGGAACATATAAAGAAACAGCCCCAGCAGGATCACCAACAATACGGCAATGACTACATAGATTCTTCCATTGCTTCTCATGAGGGAGTCGGAGGAGGATTGGGCCATGGCCAGTCCGGGAAGGACCAGCAGGGTTATAAAAGCGAGAAAATGGTTGATAAATTTTTTCATTTTTTCAAAAGCGATTTTTCTTTCAATAAATTGATCCTGATTTTTAACGTGGCGATCCATACACCCAGCAACGCCCACCCGATAAATGCAGGGTATTCTACCATCCGCATTTCGGAGCTTACATCCTTAAAGTTCAGAGCAGGATTTCCTTCCTGTCCGGGGTGCAGGCTGGGCAGCAGCCTCGGCACAATAAAAATGGTGGGAAAGAGCATCGCAAATGCAAAAATGTTGTAGACCGCGCTCACCCGGGCTCTTTTATCCAGGTCGTTCATTGAGTCTCTGAGGATCAGGTAGGCAAAATAAATGAGCAATGCCACGGCAGTACCAATTAATTTGGGCTCCCGCGCTACCGCGCTGAATGACTGGAAGGCCGGGTTGTTAGGATCGGCCCAGGTATAGCTGGCCCAAATAGCGCCGGTGGTATAGCCCAGCAATCCGAAAAAAAGGCCCACTGTTGCATAATTTTTGGCGGCGATGTCATGCTTCAGGTTCATGGTGCGCAGATATTTTACAGAATGCACCACGGAGCAGATAAAGAGGATCATCATAGCCATCCACATACCTACATGGTAAAACAGATTGCGACTTGTTTCGCCCAGGATGGGTAAGTTGGGAACTTTAATAAGCAGTCCGGCTACAAGCGCGTATATTAAGAGGAATACACAAAGGATTTTCCACCACCATTTATACATATTCAGTATATACTTTAGAGTAAAACACAAAAGTAAGCGGAAAGTTTTTTATTCGACCAAATTTGAAAATTAGTCCTTCCACAAAAATGGAAAGAGGATCACGGCAAGAATGGCTACCAGTACATCCAGGGAAGCGAGCAGGGCAATATCATTCCACAAGAAAGTAATCGCGGGATTAAAAGCCGCATTGGTGATCTTCATCAGCAACATCAGTTGCGGCACAATAATCGGGAAACCCAGTATCGCCATAATTGCTGCATTTTGCTGGGCCTTGGCCGCAATGGCAGCCAGGAAAGTGAATACCATGCTCAGGCTCCAGCCGCCCAGTAACACCAGGCCAATGAAGGGGACTGTTTTCTGAACCGGATTGCCCAGCAAGGCCCAAAACAGCAGCAGGCTTATAAAAGACATCAACAGCATCAATACCGAGTTGAACAGCAGTTTAGCCAGCACAAAGTGCACCGGGGAGGATAAAGTATAGAAATAAAGCATGCGCCCACGGCTTTCCTGCATAAAACTTTTGGCCACGGCGTTAATGCAGATAAATAACTGAATTACCCAAAAGAGCCCGTTCCAGACAGGTCCCTCTGGCTCGTCGATGACCAGGAAGAGCACAAAAACAGTGGCAGCTATATACAATAAAATACCGTAAAAACTGTATTGCTGTCTGATTTCCAGCAATAAATCCTTTTTAACTAATGTTGTAATCGAGTGAGGCAAATTCTAAAATGTTGGTAAAACAATGGAAAGCGGATTTGACGAATTCTCAATTATTTTTCTGACGGCATCCATACTGCAAAGATATACTTCGTATGGGACAAACCTGCTCAAACCTTATCAAAGTAACATTTTCTGCAACGGGGTTCATAGGCATCGGTGGCTCCCAGCATAATTTGTTCGTTGTCCGGGATCTTACGGTAAGAGTAATTGGCGATATTTCCGCATCTTACACAAATGGCGTGCAGCTTGGTAATATAATCGGCTTTGGCAAGCATAAAAGGCATCTGCCCGAAGGGTTTCCCGGTAAAATCCATATCCAGGCCAGCTACAATTACGCGGATACCCTGGTAGGCCAGCCGGTCGCATACATCCGGCAGCTCGGGGTCAAAAAACTGGGCTTCATCAATGCCGATTACGTCGGCGCCCTGCGCTAATAAAAGAATCTTTTGCGAATTGTCTACAGGAGTGGATAGTATGGCATTTGTATCGTGAGAAACGATATGCTCCTCGTCATAACGGGTCTCCAGCGCAGGCTTAAAGATTTCAACTTTCAGGTTTGCAAATTTTACCCGCTTTAACCTCCGGATCAGTTCTTCGGTTTTGCCGCTGAACATGGAGCCGCAAATCACTTCTATCCACCCGCGGCGATCCCCTGTGAGGCTCGGTTCAATAAACATGTTTTGTTTTTATAGTAATGAAAACCGTTTTTGGAGTGTTATTTGTATATTGTACTATTACATTGTGTCCATAATTGTTCAAAAGTAGGATAATGCAGCGAATAGAAGCACTCATCGAAAAATTAAGAACCCAATTTAATAACAAGGCAGATCTATCTCAGTTACTGATCACTACCCAAATGATCCAGCGGGAGATTAGTGGTGAGATGAAAGAGACCGCTGTGTTAGGCAGCAGCAGTGTGGCTGTTGTGATGCCCAACATGCCTTCAATGAACAAAGGAGTGATCGTTAAGGATAGGCAGGGGGGCGATAGGGAGTATTTTCAGCTGGATGCTATTGGTGAGGATGAAGCTGATGAAGAGGAGCTGCGGCTGCTGGAATTGCAACACGAGGCGGGCTTGTATGCGCCGGATCCTGAATCTATGCCATCAAAAAATACCGATAGGCCTGATAAGTACATAAAAATAAACGGATTTGATCCATTGCTGGAAGTTCCCACATTGTTTCAACAAGTACAGGATAGGAATCAATCGGTAGCGGTGCCAAAAAAGGAAATGCTGCCCCCGGTGCCAAAGTCGCCGATGGAGATGGTAACTGATCTTACCATGGACATTTCTGATGCCGATAAAGAACGTTTTGTGAAAAACCTTTTCCGGGGTGATGCTGTCATGTACAACCGCAGTGTTAAAACGATCAATAATTTTGATACGCTCGAAGAAGCTGAGTATTGGGTAAAACGGGAGCTTAAGACAAAACTGGGGTGGGCTAACAGCCGTGACGTGGAGTATTTTGACCGGTTGATCTACCGCAGGTTTTCGCGGATATAGTCCATTATAATATGGGTGGCGCCCGTATGATCGCCAACAAAGCGACCGGCGTTGGCACCTAATTCCTGCCGCAAATCTGTGTTTGTCTCCAATTGATGTATCGATTTTATTAGCTGATTTTCATCGGTATAGCTAATAGCACCTCTTTTTTTAATAAGGGCCCTGGCTTCTGAAAATTTTTGATAATTCGGGCCAAACAACACCGGCTTCCCAAAAACGGCCGCTTCAAGCGTATTATGAATTCCGGATTTATTAAATCCTCCGCCGATATAGGTAATATCAGCATAGTAATAGAGGCGGGACAGCATTCCAATATTGTCGATGATTAATATCCGGGCCTTTGGGGCGTGTATCTCTTTTAAACGGGAAAAAAGTAATGCCTGGGGAAATTTAACTTTTATTTCCTTTATATGTCTATCGTTAACTTCATGAGGTGCAATAATTAATATGCTATTTGTACTATTTAATTTTACATAAGAAGCTAGGTGCTTTTCATCATCAGGCCAGGTACTTCCTGCCACTATTACAAAGGGGTGTTGATGAACAAATGCTGCAATGGCCGGTATGGGCTCAAAGCCGGAGGCAATCTGGGCCACACGATCAAACCGGGTATCACCGGCTACGGTAACCTGCCCGGAGGGAACAATGCCGGTAAGCCGCTCCCTGCTTTCGGCATCCTGCACAAAAATATGCGTGAAACAACGGAGCATGCTTCGGTGAAAACTACCATACGACCTGAAGAAAATAGCGTTTTCGCGGAACAATGCCGATATCAGCAGCACCGGATTGCCTTTTTCTTTGAGTGCATGCAGCAAATGGTGCCAGTATTCATATTTTACAAAGATGGTGAGAGCGGGTTTTACGAGGTTCACAAAATCCCGGGCATTGTGCCGGGTGTCAAGCGGGAGGTAGAAGACCCAATCGGCCTGTGCATAATTTTTCCGGATTTCGTAGCCCGAAGGTGAAAAAAAAGTGAGCAGTATTTTATAGCCGGGGTATTCTTTTTTTAATGATTCGAGGATGGTACGGCCTTGTTCAAATTCGCCCAGGGAGGCGCAATGAACCCAAATTACCGGTGCGGCATGATCTCCAAGCGCCTGTTTCAAACGGGTCTGCCAGTTCTTTCTTCCGTTGATCCACAACCTTGCCTTTTTGTTAAAAAGGGAGGCGATGAAAATACCAGCCCGGTAGCAGTACAGAAAAAGGGAGTATATAAAAGTTGACACTTGTTTTTTTGCAAATTTAATGAGCCAAAGAATCCTGATCGCTAATAAGGAGATGTTTGATCTTATTGACGCGCATCCTGCTCAGGTTTGCAGCAAATTTAACTACATTTGCAACCCGATTAAAGCAAATTATATGAGACCTTTATATATGGTAGATACCCATTCTCAGTATCACAAAATAAAAGACCAGGTTGATAAAGCTGTATTGGATGTAATGGAAAGCACGGCTTTTATCAATGGCAAAGCTGTAAAAGAGTTTTCAGACCACCTGGGTGCATACCTGGGCGCGAAGCATGTAATACCCTGCGCCAATGGAACGGACGCACTGCAGATAGCATTAATGGCATTGGGGCTGCAACCCGGTGATGAGGTTATTACACCATCATTTACCTATATCGCTACAACAGAAGTGATCGCCTTGCTGCGATTGACCCCTGTTTTTGTTGAGGTAGACCCAAAAACATTTTGTATTGATCCTGCTGCCATCGAAAAAGCCATCACTCCTAAAACAAAAGCGATTGTTCCCGTGCATTTATACGGTCAATCGGCCAATATGGAGGCCATTTTGAAGATCGCGGAGCAGCATGGTCTTTCCGTAGTGGAGGACAATGCACAGGCGATCGGCTGTAATTTTCATTTTTCGGATGGAACATCAAAGAAAACCGGAACCATCGGGCATATCGGGTGCACGTCCTTTTACCCCAGCAAGAACCTGGGCGCTTTTGGAGATGGAGGTGCCATGTGTACCAATGATGACGCATTAGCAGAAAAACTGAAAATGATCGCCAATCATGGGCAAAAAGAACGGTACTACCATGAAATGGTCGGCTGCAACAGCCGTCTTGATAGTATACAGGCAGCTATTCTGGATGTAAAACTGAACCACCTGAACAGCTATTGCGCTGCGCGGCAGGAAGTAGCTGCTTATTATGACCAGGCTTTTTCAAAAACGGATGCGATCCTTACGCCCCATAAAGCGGCTTTTTCGGATCATGTCTATCATCAATACACCATCGTACTGGAAGGGGTCGACCGGGATCAGTTTAAAGCCCGGCTCGATAAAACAGGAGTACCCTCCATGGTCTACTACCCGGTACCGGCGCACAAACAGAAAATGTTTGAACAATTTGGAGTAGGCCTGCTGGAGTTGCCGCTAACCTCCTGGTTAACGGAAAGAGTGATTTCTCTGCCCATCCATACCGAAATGGATGAAGAACAGCTGAAATTCATAACCGACACGGTGCTGTCTAATCTTTAATATTCAAAAGGGTTGGTGATAATATGTACGAAGCGTTATTGAACAAAAAAGAAAAATTAGCTGTAATCGGGTTGGGGTATGTGGGATTGCCGATCGCTCTTGAGTTCGCAAAACAGCTTTCCGTTATTGGTTTCGATATCAACGAGCAGCGGATCGGGTTGATGCAAAAAGGGGTTGATCCCAGTAATGAGCTGGAACCGGAAGCTTTTGAAGGCTGCGACATTATTTTTACGAACTCCATTGATGTGCTGCGTGAGGCCCGGTTCTTTATCGTGGCCGTGCCTACGCCCGTTGATGCCTCCAATATTCCGGATCTGACGCCGGTGCTGAAAGCATCTGCAACCATTGGAAATGTGATCAAGAAAGGGGATTATGTCGTTTTTGAATCTACGGTCTATCCCGGGTGTACCGAGGAAGACTGTTTACCGGTGATTGAAGAAATATCCGGCTTAAAAAATATACTGGATTTTAAATTGGGTTATTCGCCGGAGCGGATCAACCCGGGCGATAAGGAACATACGCTGAGCTCCATTGTTAAGATAGTGGCAGGTTGCGATGCAGAAGCCCTGGAAGTTATTGCAAGTGTGTATAGTCTTGTGGTAAAAGCCGGCGTACATAAAGCCTCCTCAATAAAAGTAGCGGAAGCTGCCAAAGTAATTGAGAATACGCAGCGCGATCTGAACATTGCGCTGATGAATGAATTATCGATCATTTTCAATATGATGGATATTAACACCTACGAGGTACTCGAAGCCGCCGGCACCAAATGGAATTTTTTGAAATTCCAGCCAGGATTGGTAGGGGGGCATTGTATAGGGGTAGATCCTTATTATCTTACGCACAAGGCAAACCAGCTGGGGTATAATGCGGAAGTGATCCTGGCCGGCAGGAGCATCAACGACCGGATGGCCAAGCATGTTGCCGAAAAGGTGGTGAAGCATATCCTGAAAAACGGAACCAATATTGCAGATGCCATCGTGCTGATAAAAGGCGTTACCTTTAAGGAAAATGTAAGTGATATCCGCAATAGCAAGATTGCCAACGTAGTTGAAGCACTTAAAGAATATTCGGTAAACGTTCATGTAGAGGATCCCCTGGCCGATTCAGATGCCCTGATGCATGAGTACGGATTTTCGCTGACCGGCACCCTCGCCGATAATTATGATGCGGTGATTGTGGCCGTGCCCCACCGGCAATATGCCCACCTGGATGATACTTATTTTTGCAGCATCACCAGAACAAACGCCATCATTGCCGATATAAAAGGAACCTACCGGAATAAAATCAACAACCGCAGTTATTTTAGTTTATAATGCCATTTACAAGTACAAATATTGAAGGGTTGCTATTGTTTGAGCCCCGGGTGTTTGAAGACCCGAGAGGGTATTTCTTTGAAGCATACAACCAGGCCGCCTTTTCCGAAGCGGGTATTGCGCATTCGTTTATCCAGGACAATCAATCCTATTCTTCGTACGGGGTTATCCGGGGATTGCATTACCAGTTAAAGCCTCATGGACAATGCAAGCTGGTAAGGGTGCTGGATGGCTGCATTCTTGATGTGGCGGTGGATGTTCGAACAGAATCACCCACCTATGGCAAGGTGTTTTCTGCAGAGCTTTCGGCGGCTAATAAAAAACAACTGCTGATCCCGCATGGGTTTGCGCACGGATTCTCCGTTTTGAGCCCAACAGCAACCGTGCTTTATAAATGTGACGCATTTTATCATAAAGAAAGCGAAGCGGGCATTATTTATAATGATGAGGACCTGGCCATCGACTGGCAGATCCCGCCTGGAAAGCAGATCATTTCGGAAAAAGACCGGCAGCTTCCCTTATTTAAAGATTCGGTAAATAATTTTTAATATGCAATCACCCGTAAAAGTGCTGGTAACCGGGTCCAATGGACAGCTGGGTTCCGAGATCAGGGAACTGGCGGCCGCTTACCCGGATCTTGTATTTGATTTTACGGATCGTGCAACATTGCAGCTTACCAGTGAAGCGGAAGTAAAGGAATACTTTGAACAACTGCGTCCCCAATATGTGATCAATTGTGCGGCCTATACGGCAGTAGATAAAGCAGAGGAGGGGGCGGCACAAGCGGAGGCAGAACGTATCAATGCACTGGCAGTCGGTTATCTTGCAAAAGCCTGTACCGCAGTAGGGGCAAAGCTGATCCATGTTTCTACCGACTATGTTTTTGATGGAACTGCCTCGCAACCCTATAAACCTTCAGACCTTCCCAACCCGGTAAGTGTGTATGGCGTTACCAAGCTAAAAGGAGAGCTGCTGGCCGCGCAATACACGGATGTCCTTATTATTCGGACCGCCTGGGTTTACTCCTCCTTTGGAAAGAATTTTGTAAAAACGATGATCCGGCTTATGGCAGAAAAGCCGGCGATCAATGTGGTGGCCGACCAGTATGGATCGCCCACTTATGCAGCAGACCTGGCTGCGGCTATTATAAGCATCATCCGGTCGGGAAAGTGGGTCCGGGGCATTTATCATTACACCAATGAAGGCAAAACCAGCTGGTATGAGTTTGCCAGGGCTATCCATGCATTAATTCATAGTTCGTGCATTATAAGCCCCATTTCAACTGCCGGCTATCCAACGCCCGCCAGGCGCCCTGCTTATTCGGTTCTTGATAAAACCGGCATAAAAGAAACCTATGGCATCATCATCCCGGCTTGGGAAAAAAGTCTTAAAAAATGTATGGACAAACTACAGCTGCAATAGCATGGAGACCCTGTTGACAACCTTCGGGCTGGGATGGTGTTATCTATTGTAGTGTGTATATTTTACACACATAAACATTTGTTAGTGTGGTGTAAAAATCTATTTTTGCCGGTAATTGTAAATACTTTTTCATGAAGCGGATCTTAACCATTTTTCCTTTACTGTTGGCTGCATTTGTTGTTGCATCGCAGGATTCAACCAAAATAAAATTTACCTACGGCCAGGAACGGGTTAATGAAAAGGAGATCCGGCTCATCATTACGGCTCATGTAACAGACCCGGGTATTGCGTTGTATGGTCTGCAAACCCCGCAGAATAAGGATGTTTTTTCTTCCGTTGTGTTTGATACTGCCGCCAAAGCATACCTGAAAGATAGTGTTACAGAAAAAGGGAAGCCGGTACAACAAACCGATGCGGTGCTCAATGCCCCTGTTTCTTTTTTTAGGGATTCGGTAAAATGGGTGCAGCTGGTAACGCTTGGGAAGGGCGATAGCGTAGTTGTAAAAGGGGCCACCACTTATATGTATAAGCTGGGAGATGCTTTTGCTTCTTTTGAAGAACCGTTTAAGTTTTATGTAAAAAATGCGGAAACGGAAACTGCTGTGGCGGTCGAAACATCCGGGTCCGGCGCTAATAAATCCCTGCTTTGGATTTTTCTTACTGCCTTTGCCGGCGGCCTGCTGGCGCTGCTAACGCCCTGCGTGTACTCCATGATCCCCATTACGGTGAGCTTTTTTACAAAACGTAGCAAAACAAAAACAGAAGGCATTCGCAATGCCCTTTTCTATTCATTGTCGATCATCATTATTTTTACATTACTCGGCTTTTTTATTACGGTCATTTTCGGACCCGATGCATTAAATAAATTAGCCACCAATTGGATTGCCAACCTGATTTTCTTTCTTGTATTCCTGCTTTTTGGTATTTCATTTTTGGGTGCGTTTGAAATTGCGCTCCCGTCTTCATGGGGTACCAGGGCCGATAGTAAGGCCAATACGCAAAGTCTTTTGGGGATCTTCTTTATGGCGCTTACATTGGTAGTGGTATCTTTTTCCTGCACCGGCCCGATCATCGGCAATTTACTGGTACTGGCCTCCAAGGGAAGCCGGATGGGGCCGCTGGTGGGAATGTTTGGTTTTTCGCTGGCCCTGGCGCTGCCCTTTGCCTTGTTTGCCTTCTTCCCAAGCAAGCTCAATATGCTGGGTAAGGCCGGAGGCTGGTTAAATGCAGTAAAAGTGACCCTTGGATTCCTCGAACTGGCCCTGGCGCTCAAATTTTTGTCCAATGCAGATCTTACACAGAACTGGCGCCTTCTCGACCGGGAGATCTTCATTGTGCTTTGGGTGGTCATTTTCTTTTTACTGGGTTTGTATTTATTGGGCAAACTGAAATTCAAACATGATGACGAGCTGCCCAAAAATGATTTTGGATTACCCCATTTGTCGGTAACCCGGTTGTTTTTTGCAATCGCCTCTTTTAGCGTAACCGTATACCTGGTTCCGGGTTTATGGGGAGCTCCGTTAAAAGGACTTTCTGCCTTTCTGCCCCCCATGGGCACCCAGGATTTTAATGCAGATGATCTGCCATCGGGGTTCGATTTGAAAGGGATGGGCCGGGAGAACGGAACTGTTAAGGATACGGCGCATTATACAGAGGGGTTGCCGGCGCCGGTGAAGTACGTGGCGGTGATGAAAAAACATGAGCCGGATGTGGTCATAAATAATGGTCTTGTGACTTATTTTGATTATCAGGAAGCCCTGGAGGTGGCCCGGAAGGTTAAGAAGCCGTTGATGCTGGATTTTACAGGAGTGAACTGCATCAACTGCCGGTTAATGGAAGGACAGGTTTGGAGCGATCCGGCGGTTATGCAACGGCTGAAAAATGATTTTGTAATCGCCTCTTTATTTACGGATGTACACAATGGTGTTGATATACCGGTAGGAGAGCAATATTATTCTAAAAGTTTGGGCAAGCAGGTTGAAACCCTGGGCGAAAAGAACAGCGATCTGCAGGTGAGCCGTTATGGATCGCTTGTGCAGCCTTTGTATTTCTTTCTTGATAAGGATGAGCAGCCCCTGGCTGCGGAAGGATATCCTTATATACCCTCTGTTTCTAAATTTGTGGCACACCTGGATCGGGTAGTTGCCGAGTACAGGAAGAGAAATCCCTAAATCCTTTGCCCGTTCATACATAAAACAGATTTTTTAACAAGCAGGGAGGTATGTATTATGGACAATAAGGTATTTGATGAAAATGAAATGCGGTTTCATACCCGCAAGTGGGTAAAACCGGAAGATCTGAACCCCAACCAGTCGCTGTTTGGCGGACGCCTGCTGCAGTGGATCGATGAAGAAGCCGCATTGTACGCCATCATCCAGCTGGAAAATACCCATGTGGTTACCAAATTTATTTCCGAAATTAATTTCATAGGCTCCCCCCGGCAGGGCGATATTATCGAGATTGGTATCATTGCCACTAAATTTGGCAATACCTCTTTAACGCTTCGGTGCGAAGTACGCAACAAGATGACGCATGCACCCATACTCACCATCGACCAGATGGTATTTGTAAACGTGGATAAGGCGGGCAAACCTACACCCCATGGTAAAACGGCCATTACCTTTGTGGCTGAACGATTGTTGAAATCACCCTAAAAGATTCCGGCGCCGGCAACGGTGCAGGTTCTTTAAAAAACAGGAAGTATATGAAAAAGAATGCGATGCTGCCAGCCCTCATCCTTGTGGCACTGCTGGCGAACGGACAGCAAAAAAAATCAGGTAACCCCTTATTCCCCGGCTGGTATGCCGATCCGGAGGCGGTGATCTTTAATAAAACCTATTGGATCTATCCCACTTATTCTGCTCCCTATCATAAGCAGGTGTTTATGGATGCTTTTTCTTCGCGCGACCTGGTGCATTGGGAAAAGCATGAAAAGATACTGGACACCGCTTCGGTAAAATGGGCAAAGCGCGCGCTTTGGGCACCGGCCATTGTGAAAAAGAAAAACCGGTATTTTTTATTTTTCGGAGCGAACGATATCCAGAATGATCAGCAAACCGGGGGTATTGGGGTAGCCGTGGCATCAAAACCTCAGGGGCCTTTTAAGGATTACCTGGGGCAGCCGCTGGTAAGCCGGTTTTACAACGGGGCACAGCCCATTGATCAGTTTGTATTTAAAGATAAGGATGGCGCCTGGTACCTGATATATGGCGGATGGCGGCATTGCAATATTGCCCGGCTTAAGGATGATTTTACAGGCTTTATACCCTTTGAAGACGGAAGTACCTTTAAAGAGATCACACCCGAAAAATACGTGGAAGGCCCGGTAATGTTTATCCGTAAAGGAAAATATTATTTTATGTGGTCCGAAGGCGGCTGGACGGGTCCCGATTACAGTGTGTCCTATGCCATCGCTGATTCCCCGCTGGGCCCTTTTAAGCGCATCGGCAAAGTGTTGCAGCAGGATCCGGCAATTGCAAACGGAGCCGGGCACCATTCTGTAATACAGGTGCCGGGCAGGGATGAGTGGTATATTATTTATCATCGCCGCCCGGTTACGGAAAAAGACGGCAACGCGCGCCAAACCTGCATCGAGCATCTTTATTTTAATGAAGATGGTACCATAAAACCGGTGGTGCTCACCAATACTGGTGTTGCGGCCAAACCGCTGAAATAGCCGCAGCTTTCTGCCGTCCTGCTTAAATGACCCTGGCTAAATTAAGCAACAGCAATTTTCTATTTCTCTGTATCTTACCCGCTATTATTTTGCGCAATGAGATACAAAGCTTTTATTTTCGATTTGAACGGGACTATTATCGATGATATGGCCTTTCATTCAGAAGCCTGGTTCAGGATCCTGAATGAAGAGCTGAATGCGGGGTTGAGCCGGGAGGAGGTAGACCGGCAGATGTATGGCAAGAACGGCGAAGTACTGGATCGTATTTTTGGCAGCGGACGATTTTCCGAAACCGAAAAAGAGGCACTGTCGCTCCGGAAGGAGCAGATCTACCAGGAGGCCTACCTGCCTCATTTGCGGCTGATACCGGGACTGGAGCGCTTCCTGGAGCGGGCGGCTACCGGGCAGATTCCCATGGCCATTGGAACCGCCGCCATTCCGTTTAATGTTGATTTTGTAGTAGACCGGCTCCATATCCGGCGTTTTTTCCAGACGATTGTAACCGCCAACGATGTATCCAAAAGCAAACCCAACCCGGAGACTTTTCTCGCCTGCGCGGAGGCGCTCAATGTAGCGCCTTCCGACTGCCTCGTTTTTGAGGATGTGCCCAAGGGGGCCGAAGCCGCTCAGAACGCGGACATGGATACGGTGATTATTACCACCGGACATCAGCCCGAAGCATTTAACGCACTGCAGCGGATTCTTTTTTATATACCGGATTTTACCAATAGCGCGCTGGATGTGCTGTTCTGATGGCGCCGGTGTTAAAAAATAATTGTAATTTTTACAATTATTCTAAATAAATTGTATTTTTATCCTTTAAACGATCTTAGTCAATGAAAGAAGCATACGTGATCGGGGTGGATTTTGGTACGGATTCTGTTCGTTCCGTTATTGTAAATGCGCACAATGGAGCCGAAGTGGCCGCCTCTGTATTTCAATACCCCCGGTGGAAACAGGGCCTGTATTGTGTGCCTTCAAAAAACCAGTTCCGGCAACATCCTTTGGACTATATAGAGGGGTTGGAAGCTACCATTAAAGATTGTATACAAAAAGCGGGAACCGCTGTTGCTGCGCAGGTTCGGGGCATCTCCATTGATACCACGGGGTCTACACCGGTAGCCGTTGACCGACAGGGCCGGCCGCTGGCGCTGTCTGCCGCATTTGCAGACAATCCCAATGCCATGTTTGTTTTATGGAAGGACCATACGGCAACAGCCGAAGCAGCGGCCATCAATAAACATGCGGCACAGTTTGAAACCAATTACCTCCGCTACGTAGGCGGCATTTATTCCAGTGAATGGTACTGGGCAAAATTGCTGCACATTTTCAGAACAGATACGGCTGTTCGGGAGCATGCAGCAAGCTGGGTCGAACACGCGGACTGGCTGCCATTTTTGCTTACTGGCGGCACCGATGTGCAGCAGCTAAAGCGAGGGGTTTGTACCGCAGGGCATAAAGCCTTGTGGTCCGAAGCCTTTGGAGGGTTTCCGCCCAATACCTTTTTTGCTACGCTGGATCCGCTGCTGGATGGCTTTGTGAAGCATTTGCCTTCCAAAACCTATGCGGCGGATGAAGCCGCCGGAACACTTTGCGCAGCATGGGCCGAAAAGCTGGGATTAACAACCGGAGTAGTGGTGGGCATTGGCGCTATGGATGCGCATATGGGCGCTGTGGGTGGACAAATAGAACCCTATCATCTCAGCAAGGTAATGGGCACCTCTACCTGTGATATGCTGGTGGTGCCACAGGAAGACCTGGACGGCGACAAAACCGTTAAAGGTATCTGCGGCCAGGTTACCGGTTCTGTGATCCCAGGTATGACCGGACTTGAAGCGGGGCAAAGTGCTTTTGGCGATGTATATGCCTGGTTTAAGCAGGTATTGTGCTGGCCGCTGCAACTGGTTAAAGCATCCGGCGTATTAACCGCGGCGCAGGCAAAAGCGCTGGTTGATGAAACTGCCGCACAGGTTATCCCCGAACTGGCAAAAGCGGCGGCAGCGCTGCCCCTGGAGGAAAACGATATCCATGCCATCGACTGGCTCAATGGCCGCAGAACGCCGGATGCCAGCCAGCTGCTGCATGGAGCACTGACGGGTTTGAACCTGGGCAGCGATGCCCCCCGCATTTTTAAAGCGCTGGTAGAAGCCACCTGCTTTGGAGCCAAAGCCATCGTAGACCGCTTTGAAGAGGAAGGCGTTCCTATTAAAGGGCTGATTGGCGTAGGAGGCGTGGCCCGGAAATCGGCCTATATCATGCAGGTGATGGCCGATGTAATGAATATGCCGATCCGCATCCACCGCTCGGAGCAGACCTGTGCTATAGGAGCGGCCATGTTTGCCGCAACTGCCGCGGGCATCTATCCAAAAGTAGAAGATGCCATGGCTGCAATGGGACAGGGGTTTGATGAGGAATATTTTCCTGACCCGGAAAGACATGCGTACTATAAAAAACGGATGGAGCAATACAAAAAGATTGGTGCTTTTTTAGAACATAACAACCTGTAACAATGAGATACGAAGCGATTCGCCAGAAAGCGTATGCCGCAAATATGCAGCTTCCCGGGCTGGGGCTGGTGCTCTTTACTTTTGGCAATGCCAGTGAAGCCGACCGGAAGGAAGGCGTCTTCGCCATTAAACCCAGCGGGGTGGCTTACGCCGATCTTTCGCCGGAGAAAATGGTGATCGTTGATTTTGATGGCAAAACAGTGGACGGGTTGCTGAACCCCAGTTCAGATACGCAAACACATGCCGTATTGTACAAGCACTGGGAGGGGATCGGAGGCATTGTACATACCCATTCTACCTATGCTACCGCCTGGGCGCAATCGCTGCGGGACATTCCCATTTATGGTACCACCCATGCCGATTACAATATTGTAAATATACCCTGTGCGCAGCCCATGGACGATGCAATGATACAGGGCGATTATGAAATACAAACGGGTCACCAGGTATTGGATCATTTTAAAGTTCATGGCCTCGATTACAAAGAAGTAGAAATGATCCTGCTGGGTAACCATGCACCCTTTACCTGGGGAAAGGATGCTGCCAAAGCCGTGCACAACAGCGCTGTACTGGAGCAGGTGGCAAAGATGGCCTACCTCACTGAGCAGATCAACCCGCAGGCGCCCAAGCTCAAAAAGGCCCTCATGGATAAGCATTTCCAGCGCAAGCACGGGCCCAACAGTTATTACGGACAATAATCAATGATATCGAAAATATAAAATATGATCAATCTGGAGCAATTAGAATTGTGGTTTGTTACCGGCAGCCAGCATCTTTACGGCGCTGATACGTTAAGGGAGGTGGCCGAACATTCCCGGGAAATCGTAGGCCATATAAATGCCACATCAAAAGTACCGGTGAAGCTGGTGTGGAGAGATACCGTGAAAACGCCGGAGGAGATCCGCCAGGTTTTTGCGGAAGCCAATTACAGCGCTTCCTGTATCGGCGTCATCGCCTGGATGCATACTTTTTCTCCCGCAAAAATGTGGATCAATGGGCTAAAGATCTTTCACAAGCCCTTACTGCAGTTTCACACCCAGTTTAACCGGGATATTCCATGGGATACAATCGACATGGATTTTATGAACACCAACCAGTCGGCGCATGGCGACCGGGAATTTGGCTTTATGCTGAGCCGGATGAACAAGCACCGCAAAGTAGTGGTGGGGCATTGGAAGGATGACCAGGTGCTGGGTCGTATCGCAAGCTGGAGCCGCGCCGCCATCGGGTGGCACGACTGGCAGGGCGCGCGGTTTGTGCGGTTTGGTGATAATATGCGTTACGTGGCAGTAACCGATGGTGATAAAGTGGAAGCAGAATTAAAGTTCGGGTATAGCGTAAATACACATGGCATCGGGGATCTTGTGGCGGTCATTAGCCAGGTGAGTGAAAAAGAAACTGAAGCGTTGGCGCACGAATATATGGACAGCTACCAGGTTGCCGCTTCATTAAAGAAAGACGGCGCCCAATACCAGTCGCTGCTGGATGCAGCACGGATTGAACTGGGATTAAAACAGTTTCTGGAGCATGGCCATTTTAAAGGATTTTCCGATACGTTTGAAGACCTGCACGGAATGATCCAGTTGCCCGGCATTGCGGTGCAGCGCCTGATGGCGCAGGGCTACGGGTTTGCAGGCGAGGGCGACTGGAAAACGGCGGCCCTGGTAAGGGCAATGAAAGCAATGGCCCAGGGGCTTCCCGGGGGTAATTCCTTTATGGAAGATTATACCTATCATTTTGATGCTGATGAGCCTCTGGTATTAGGCTCTCATATGCTGGAGATCTGCCCCAGTATAGCAAAAGGAAAACCTTCCTGTGAGATCCATCCGCTGGGGATCGGGAGCAAGGCCGACCCCGTACGCCTGGTATTTAATGTAAAGGGCGGCCCCGCCCTCAATGCTTCAATGATGGATATGGGCAACCGGTTCCGGCTGCTGGTAAACGAGGTGGAAGCGGTTGCACCATTGCACGATCTGCCCAAACTGCCGGTGGCCCGGGTGCTTTGGAAACCTTATCCGGATATGAACACCGGCTGCGCCGCCTGGATCCTTGCGGGGGGGGCGCATCATACCTGCTATTCGCAAAATCTTACGGCCGAGCACCTGGAAGACTTTGCCGGTATGGCAGGCATTGAGTTTGTTTTAATCAATAAAGACACCAGCCTCTATCATTTTAAAAATGAGTTGCGCTGGAGCGATGTTTATTACCAGCTCAATAAAAATTAATTTAATCGGTGAAGAAACGAGTTAATTAATTACTTTAGCAGACATTAAAAAACATATTAACATTGCACGCGTATGAATAATGAGTTAAGGTTATCAGACTACATCGTTTTTTTGGTGTATTTCATTATTGTAGCCTCTTATGGCTATTGGGTATACCGGAAAAAGAAACAGGCCTCGGTTTCTGCATCGCACGACTATTTCCTGGCCGAAGGCTCCCTTACCTGGTGGGCGATCGGAGCCTCGCTGATCGCATCCAATATTTCTGCCGAGCAGTTTATTGGCATGAGTGGAAGCGGCTTTAAGATCGGGCTGGCCATTTCTACTTATGAATGGATGGCCGCGGCCACACTGATCATTGTTGCGGTGTTTTTCATGCCCGTGTACCTGAAAAATAAAATATACACGATGCCGCAGTTTCTGAACCAGCGGTATAACGGAACTGTGGCCATGATTATGGCGGTTTTCTGGCTGTTACTTTACGTAGTGGTAAACCTCACTTCCATTTTATTCCTGGGCGCCCTTGCGGTAAGCACCATCTCCGGTATCAACTTTTGGGTCTGCATGTCGATGCTGGCATTGTTTGCGCTGATCATTGCGCTGGGTGGTATGAAGGTAATCGGGTATACCGATGTGATCCAGGTGTTCTTCCTGATCCTGGGCGGCCTGGCCACTACCTACCTGGCGTTGTCGCTGGTTGCCGATCATTTTAAACTGGATGGGGTGATGAGCGCCCTGGGAACATTAAAGACAAAAGCGGATGATCACTTTCACATGATCCTCAAAAAAGACAATCCCAATTACCTCGACCTTCCGGGTCTAACGGTTCTTTTGGGCGGTATGTGGATCGTGAACCTCAATTATTGGGGTTGCAACCAGTATATTACCCAGCGGGCGCTTGGAGCCGATTTAAAAACCGCGCGCTCGGGCTTATTATTTGCAGGGTTTTTAAAATTATTAATGCCGATTATAGTAGTGATTCCCGGTATTGCAGCTTATATCCTGCATAAGGAAGGCGTTGTGGGGGGGGTAGATTTCCAGGCGCAGATGATTGAGCATGGCGAAATAAACCCGGACAGGGCCTACCCGGTATTGCTGAACCTCCTGCCGGCTGGTTTAAAAGGATTGGCTTTTGCCGCGCTTACCGCGGCCATTGTGGCTTCCCTGGCCGGTAAGATCAATAGTATCTCTACCATTTTTACACTGGATATTTATAAAAAACGGCTGAATGTAAATGCTTCTGAAACCCAGCAGGTAAATGTGGGCCGCATCACCATTGTAGTGGCTATGATTCTGGCAATTATCATTTCTCCGTTTCTTGGCATTGATAAAAAGGGGGGATTCCAGTTTATACAGGAATACACCGGCTTTGTGTCTCCGGGCATCTTCGCTATGTTCCTGTTAGGCTTCTTCTGGAAGAAAACAACTTCTTCTGCGGCATTGTTCGCTACCATTGGCGGGTTTATTTTTTCGGTAGGACTCAAATTTTTGCCCGGTGTTATGGATCTGCAATTCCTGTCGCCCCTTGGCCTTTCGGTTCCCAATTCTGCCGGCATTTACGAAATACCTTTTCTTGACAGGATGGGGATTGTATTCGTTTTATGTATTGTAGGAATGTTTATCATATCGAAGATCGATATTGCAAAAGGAGTGCAGCCCAATGGCTTGGAGGTCGATACCAAAATGTTTAAGGTAAACTCCGGTTTTCTTGTTGGAGCATTGATCATTTGCGGTATTTTAACGGCATTATATACCTTGTTTTATTAAAGTATAACAGGTAACTGATCCGCGTAAAACCGGTTTCGGCAGTATCCGGAACCGGTTTTTGTTTATTGAAAATTTCCGGCAACTTTGGATTATGAATCATTATAATCATTATGAAAAAATCGCTTTTTCGGAAATGCAACGCTGGCAGTTTAATATGCAGCGTTCCCCGGGTATACTGAACCGGCTTTCAAAAAAAACGCAGGATAAAATCAATGCCCTGATTCCCGAAAAGGTTCATAAAGGAATTACGGCCGTGATCAAACAAATGATACATGCTGTTCTGTTCGGAGCTAAATACACTACTGCAAAACCTTTAGAGAATGCAGCGTTGATATTGCGGGAGCAGATGGTGAAGGAAAAAATAAAATTCTACAGGAGCGCGGCTGCGGTAGAGGGAGGGGTAACCGGTGCGGGCGGTTTTTTGATGGGACTGGCCGATTTTCCATTATTGCTGGCGCTGAAACTGAAACTGCTGTACGAGATTGCTTCTGTTTATGGCTATAGCCTTGATGATTACCGGGAACGTGTATACCTGCTGCATATTTTTGAACTGGCGTTTTCAAGTGCCGGCCACCGGAATACGGTATATAAAAAAATGGAACACTGGGATCTGAAAATGGAAGCCATGCCCGCCGATGTGGCCGCGTTTGACTGGCGCCGTTTTCAACAGGAATACCGGGATTATATCGACCTGGCAAAAATGGCACAGCTCTTGCCGGTAATAGGCGCCCCGGTTGGGTTTATTGCCAACTACAGCCTGGTAAAAAAGCTGGGCATTACGGCGATGAACGCGTACCGGATGCGGATCCTGTCTGCCGGAATTGGCGAAGCAGGGCTTTGACTATTTATTAAGATATGTTTGTGATATTTTAACAGAAGGGATTCCGGCCACTGCCGTTTTTGAAGCCTATCTTTATCATTCTAAGTGAGTGTACTATGACAAAACGTTTACAGGCGGTTCACGTATTGCTGATCTGTTTTTCTTTAATGGCATGCACGGCCTCCGATTCGCAGGAAAAACCGGCTGCTCCCGGTCCCGTTGCCGTTCAGGCGGTGAAGCCCGATACGGCCGACACCCATAGCGGACCTTCCGCAAGAGCTGTTCTTGATACTGCAGCGTATGACCGGCGGATGAAGCTGATCGCAAACCGGGATTCCTCCGGCCGGTGGCCGGTAAAAGCTCCGTACCCCTTGCCGGGAGCCATTTTTCCGTTTAACCGGGTGATTGCATACTATGGTAACCTTTTTTCAAAGGGCATGGGGATACTCGGCGAATTGCCTAAGAAAGAAATGTTCCGGAAATTAAAGGGAGAGGTAGCCAAATGGGAAAAGGCAGACCCAGCTACTCCGGTAATGCCGGCATTGCACTATATTGCCGTTACCGCACAGGGCGCACCCGGCAGGGATGGTAAATATCGCCTGCGTATGCCATTTCACCAGATCGACACCATCCTGAAATGGTCGAAGGAAATTGGCGCATTAACCTTTATTGATGTGCAGGTGGGGCAAAGTACCCTGCAGGAAGAGCTGCCGCGTTTTGAAAAATATTTTAAACTGCCGGATTTTCACCTGGGGATCGACCCGGAATTTTCGATGAAGGGCGGTGATGCACCGGGCAGCAAGATCGGTACTTTTGATGCAGCAGATATTAACTATGCCATCGATTATCTTGCAGGAATCGTGCGGAAAAATGAACTGCCGCCCAAGATACTGGTGGTGCATCGGTTTACCAATGATATGGTAACGGGGTATAAGAAGATCAAAAAAGTTCCGGAAGTACAGGTGGTGATTGATATGGACGGCTGGGGCAGCAAATCACTGAAAACGGTTACGTATAACGCATTTGCTTACCGGCAGCCCGTACAGTTTACCGGCTTTAAACTGTTTTATAAAAACGATCTGAAACGGGGCAGCACAGGGCTGTTTGAGCCAAAGGAACTGCTGCGGTTTACCCCCAAACCGGTGTATATACAATACCAGTAACGGGCTATTTTAATTCAAAAGCAACAACGCTGCAGCTATTGAATGTGGGCACATACAGCGTTTTTGTAGCTGCATCATATCCCAGGTCGGCCGTATTCATCTGCCCCTGTACATCCATCATTTTGTGAAAACTACCGTTGGCTGCAACATAGTATATGATCCCCGGCCAGCAGGTAACAAGGAAGTCGCCGTTGCCTACCGGTTCTAACCCATCGCCGCCTTGCTCAAAGCCCGATGCAATGATGGTTTTCTTTTTGCGGGCGTCCAGCTTCCATAATTCTTTTCCTGCAAGTACGTAAAGATCGGTGCCAATTGCCTTAAGACCATTGGCACTGTTAACGCCCTCCATAAATACTTCGGGCTTGTCGTTGGTTAGCTTATAGATTTTATTCTGGCGGGTGTCGGACACATAAACCGTTCCTTTACGATCAACGGTGATATCATTCAGAAAAACGGCGCCGGGAATGGGTATTGTTTTGATGACCTTTGCTGTTTTTATATCGATCACCACTACATCGGTAAGGTCTGCAACGTATAAGTTCTTTTTATATAACCCTAACCCCTTTGGAGCATTTAGCCCTGTAACCCAGCTGAGGTTTTTAACGGTTCCGTCTTTGTTCAGGATGCCAACGCCTCCCTTGCCATCTTTTTCATTTCCCTTGCCATCAATAAGAGAAACATACAGTTCATTTTCGCGGTGAACCGGCAAAACGGATTCGGGAACGGGGATGGAATCACGGGTCTTCCATAGCTGAACAATCGTATGCTGGCTATAACCGGTTATAGAACTGCCGGTAACCAGCAGGGATAAAAAGAAGTAGATCGATTTCATAACTGATATTGTTGGGTGAAGATAGGCAAAAAGCCGTTTTACCCATTTTTATCGCGGTTGAATATGCGCCCGATGTCTTTTCCCAGACTTTCCAGGTCTACAGTGGGGTTCAGAAAATGCTGGTCGCTGCTATAAAAATCATCCGTTTCCGCGGGCTTCACTTGTATCGGGTAAATCAGGAGAAAATTGCTGGACCGGAAATACCGGTCAAGGTAAGTAAATACCCTGTCCATGTGCTGGTTATAGGAGGGGTATTGGGGGCGGCTCAGCACAAAGATGATCAGGTCGTTTTTATCGGCCTCCCGCGAGAGGATCAGGATATCCTCCCAGTTGGTAAACTCGGTAAAACGGTATTGGATGGGGTTTTTTTCATTCAGGCTGTTTAGCAGCGGTTCGATATTTTTTGCTGCAAAGAACTTTACCCCGCCGCCGCAATGTTTTGCCAGCGTCCATAAATTTGACAGCCAGTAAAAGAAGCCGGTTTCGCGTTCCGCATTTTGGGGAATTACAATAATGTTGTTCCGGATGGTAGATAAAGGCTGTACGGGGTTGTAAACATAGGTGGTGATTTTATCATTTTCAAGAATGCCGTTGATCAGTGCGAAGCTCTTTACAGAATTGTAGGGTTTGGTGCTGTAGCCAAGGATCAGGTCGGTGATCTTATTGGCCTTTACCTCGCCTGTGATACCGTTAATAATATTGTCGTCAAAACGGATGATGTCTTGCACCTTTACATCGGCAGCGGCGCCGGTTTGTACTGCAAGTTCCAGTATTTTTTTCCCCGCCCGGTCCGATTCATCGGGTGCATCATGTTTATTGATGATATTTAGGGCATAAACCGGGCTGGTGCTGCCGGACGTTTTTATGGAGAGCGCCAGTTGTACAAGGTGTTCTGTTTTTTCAATAGCATTGGTGGCGATCAGTATTTTTTCACCCTCATCCCTGCCATCGGCCGACCCGGTTCCTATTTCTTCGGCCAGTGCCTGTCCTCCTTTTTGCGCGGTAAACGAAGCGATGGTACAGGTAATAAGGATTACCAGGATGGAGCCATTTAGCACGGCCTCATTCAGTAAGCGGATAGGTTCGCCCTCTGGTGTTTCGGATATAATAATGTTATAGCCTACCATTACGGCTGCAAGGGTTGCGGCAGCCTGGGCCAGGCTCAGGCCAAAGATGACCCGCAGCTGGTGTTTATTCATCCGGAAGGTTTTGGTAGTAGCCCAGGCCGCCAGGTATTTGGCGGCAATTACGCCAATGGTAAGCATGGCCGCAACTTTGATGGTTTCGGCGTCTTTTACAAATGCTTTGAAATCGATAAGCATACCCACGCTGATCAGGAAGAAAGGGATAAACAGGGCATTGCCTACAAATTCTACACGATTCATCAACGGCGAGGTGGTGGGAATGAGCCGGTTGAGTGCCAGTCCTGCAAGAAACGCTCCTATAATGCCTTCCACACCGGCGAGTTCGGCCAGCACGGCGCCCAGGTAAACCATTACCAGCACGAAAATGAATTGTGAAATCCGGTCCGTAACTTTTTTAAAAAACCACCTGCCAATAACCGGGAAGAGCAGCAAAACAATCAGCCCGAAGGCGAGTATCGAAAGCGTTAGCCGCAGCCAGAAAGCAGCATCTACCTTGCCTTTGGTCATTCCAACAATTACCGCCAGTACCAGCAGGGCCAGTGTATCGGTGATCATGGTACCGCCTACAGCAATGTTAACGGATTTGTCTTTTGCAATGCCAAGTTTGCTTACAATCGGGTAGGCCAGGAGGGTATGTGAGGAAATAAGGCTGCCCAGCAGGATGGAGGTCATCCAGTTGAAGTGCAGCAGGTAGTAGCTGCCCAGTGTGCCAATGATCATTGGAATGCAGAATGTATACATCCCAAAGGTGATGCTCTTCCATTTGTTTTTTTTGAATTCGATAAGGTCAATTTCCAACCCGGCCAGGAACATGATATACAACAGCCCCGTAGTGCCGGATACCACGATACTGCTGTCCCGGTCAAGTATGCCAAACCCGTTAGGCCCCGTGAGTGCGCCGGCGATAATGAGTCCGATGAGATGCGGTATCTTCAGCTTGTTGAGCAGGATGGGGGCCAGCAGCACTATAATGATAACAATCAGGTACTTTAGAATGGGATCTGTAACGGGGAGTGTTGCTTCTGCAATATTTAACAGCATATCGGTAATGAATTAAGGTTGGCGATTATTGAGTTTTCATCCGGTCCATATCTATTTTAAAAATGGTTTCGCAACCATCGGATAAAACGATCCTGCGCTGCCCGCTCCATTTGTTGATATTATCTGTTTTCAAAATCACCTGCATGGTTGCTGAAGGGGAAACGCTTTCTGTTTCCGGCGTGGAAAGATTTAATCCGGTGCCCGTGAAACTGCCGGTATAAACGCGGATCAGCTTATTGCCCTGGAGGGCGCGTACCGTAACGGTGGCGCCGTTTCCCATGACCTGCCAGTTTTCTTTGCGGATATCTCCCACGGCAAAGCCGGTACAGCTGGTTTGTGTGCAAATCATGGTTACATTCCAGCTCCCGGCGAGGGAATCGGGCAGTGGAATGCGGGGCTCGTCCGGTACCCGGCTGGCCGAATCCATTTTTGCGGCATAGCGTTTCAGGCTGTCTTCCATCAGTACGATTTTCTTTTCTTTCAACATAACCGCCTGTTCGCGGGCATTCAGCGCCTGCTCTCTGCTGTCCAGCTGTTTTCGCCGCTCCTCAAAGCCACATCCATTAAAGCTCAGCCCCAACAAAATAATACCGATGATCAAAAATTGTTTCATAATTAGAAATTTGGTGCAGTCTTGCTAAGATATAAAAAAACGCCGAAGGCTAAAGGCTTAGCGCCTGTTTCAGGGATTCGTTTAAAGTTTCAGGTTTAAGGTTCCAGGTTAGATCTTGTGCGTTCCATGCCTGATGCTGAAAGTTGTTTAATGTTTTCCCGGGAATCGGTACAATGTTCCAGGTTGGATCCGTTTGAAAAGTGAACGGGAGCAGCAGGTGTTTGTCAATCGAAAAATCTTCTTCTGCTAAAAAAGCGGTATATCATTTTGTGCGGTATCAATCAGCAGTTGTTTTTGTTACCCTCTTATTCCGGCTGAATGCCTACACTGGTCCAGCCTCCGTCTATTACCAGGCGCTGGCCATTGATGTGCCGCGATTGTTCGTGTACCAGGAACAGCGCGGCATGGGCAATGTCGGATACAGTGGCGGGCCGGCCACCGGGTGTGATTTTTTTCCAGGTTTCCTCATAGCTTTTGTCGGTGGTGGTACGTTCCGTAAGTGTGGCACCGGGTGCAATGGAGTTGATGTTGATATTATATTCCGATAGTTCGATAACCAGGTTGCGGGCCAGCATTTCCAGTGCAGCCTTGCTCATGCCGTAAGCTACCAATCCCTTATGGGCCAGGTGTCCGGTAACGGACGACATAAATAAAATGGAACCACCACTGCTTTGCTGCCGCATCAGGCGGGCGGCTGCCTGTGCCAAAAAGAAAGAGCCGCCCAGGTTCACCTGCATCACTTTATAAAAGTCTTCGGGAGGATAGTTTAAAAATGCGCCAAATAAGGTGATACCTGCGTTGGCGATGACGATATCCAGTTGCCCGGTGGTCTGAACGGCCGCTTGTACCATCTGATCAATTACTGTCATTTCACTGCAATCACCAGGCAGGGGATCGGTGCTGCCGGGATATTGCCGGTTGATGGTTTCCGTTGCCTTCATGGCCTGTGCTTCGTCAATATCGTTTAAAATTACGCGGGCCCCGCCTGCAGCCAGTTGCCGGCATATTTCAAACCCAATGCCCTGGCCGGCCCCGGTTACAATGGCTGTTCTATTGGTAAAATTCATTACTTGCTTTTAGGTGTTAATGCGAATCTTTTGTAACATGAGGGCCGCTGCCGCCTCTTAAAAAATCAAGATCAGCTCCAAGGCTGGCCTGCTGCACATGGGTGGTATACAGGTGCACATAACCCCGGGTGCTATGGGCGGGGATCGGCTGCCACAGCTCTTTGCGTGCGGCCAGTTCAGTATCGCCCAGGTGTACGTAAAGGCTGCGGTTGTGTACGTCCAGTGTTATGATATCGCCGGTTTTTAATACGCTGAAATTGCCGCCGGTGGCTGCTTCGGGCGCTACATGCAGGACAACGGTGCCAAAGCCCGTTCCACTCATACGTCCGTCTGAAATGCGTACCATATCCGTGATCCCCTTTTTGAGCAGTTTTTTGGGTAAGGTCATATTGCCAACCTCCGGCATGCCGGGATACCCTTTGGGGCCTACGTTTTTCAGAACGAGGATGCTGTTTTCATCTACCTCCAGGTCGTCGTCATGAATGCGCTGCTTATAATCATCGATCGATTCAAAAACAACAGCGGCGCCTGTATGCTGCATCAGGTGCGGGGTTGCGGCCGATGGTTTGATTACGGCTCCCTGTTCGCAAATATTGCCGGTTAAAACGGCCAGCCCCGTGCCCGCGTTAAATGGTTGGCCGGTATTGGTGATGATGGATGCGTTGTAGCATTGGGCATGCTGGTAATTTTGGCTGATGGTTTTGCCATTAGCTGTAAGGGCCTCCCTATGCAGATGGGCATCCAGTTCTTTAAGGACAGCGGGTAACCCGCCGGCATCATAGAGGTCTTCCATGAAGAATTGCCCCGAAGGCTGCAGGTTTACGATTAATGGAATATTTTTTGACAGGGTATCAAAATCGCTGAGCTGCAGAGGTACCCCTATACGCCCGGCAATGGCCAGCAGGTGAAGGATGAAGTTGGTGGAGCCACCGATTGCGGCATTGGTGATGATGGCATTTTCAAAAGCCGCACGGGTAAGAATATCAGATGGTTTGAGATCTTCCCGTACCATTTCCACGATCCGGCTTCCGGACTGCTGGGCCAGCACTTTACGGCGGGCGTCTACGGCAGGGATGGCTGCATTGCCGGGCAGGGTAAGCCCCAGCGACTCTGCCATGCAGGCCATGGTAGATGCGGTGCCCATTACCGCACAGTGCCCCTGGCTGTGGCAGAGCGCTGCTTCCATTTCGTGCAGCTGCTCTTCATTTACGGTGCCTTCTTCCAGCCCGGCAGCAAGTCGCCATACGTCACTGGTGCCAATGCTGGCCCCTTTATACCTGCCCGTTAACATGGGCCCTCCGGATACTACAATGGCCGGCAGGTTTACGCTGCAGGCCCCCATCACGAGGGAGGGCGTGGTCTTATCGCAGCCGCAGAGCAGTACCACCCCGTCCAGGGGGTTCCCGCGAATGCTTTCCTCCACATCCATACTGGCCAGGTTGCGGAACAGCATGGTGGTCGGCTTCATTAATGTTTCGCCCAGCGACATCACCGGGAACTCAACAGGGAAGCCTCCCGCCTCGCGGATTCCCCGCTTTACATATTCTGCCAGGTCTCTGAAATGTACATTGCAAGGGGTTAGTTCGCTCCAGGTATTGCAGATACCGATTACCGGTTTGCGAAATTCATGATCCGGAATACCATTGTTCTTCATCCAGGCGCGGTAGATAAAACCATCCTTCCCGGTACGGCCAAACCAGTTGCGGCTTCTGAGGTTTTCTTTTTCCATATGAAAAGACTGCGTTATGCTGCAAGCTACTATTTTATCATTGAAATGCTGCTCTAAGGTACGGTATAAAAAAAATCCGGCTGCATCCTGATTCAGGTGCAGCCGGGGCTTTTATTTTTTAAAACGATTTTTTACTGGCCCTGCGCCTGGCTGTATGCTTTTTTGCCCTCCCACTCATTAAGCAGTTCGAGCGAACAGATTTTAAAATCGCCGCTCAGGCTTACATATAGCCCGATTACATCCTGCTGTGTAAGCGGATGATTGTCGATGCTTTCAAAACGCACATTGTATTGGTTTACCAGGTCGGTGTAAACGGAGCCCGTTGGCCATACCTGTGTACCGCGGTTGCTTACATTTACGATATTGAATTTTACCCCCGCATGCCGCTGGCATTTTTTTGCGATTACTTCGGGCAGTTCAGAGCTTTCTATAAACAGATCCACACCAACGATCTTCTCCTCGCTGCTTTCTTTTGATTCGAGCATCACGTTTTTATCAAGATGCATTACGGTACAGGTGCTGGCTATATCCGCCAGTTCGGGTTTTGCATTGAGCTCGGGTTTCTTACCAAGATTGGCAATAATGGCATCGGCAAAACCTGTGGTATTTACTGCCGGGATGGCTTTGTTTCCGAAATCGCCGGTATGCACGCCCCGTTCCAGGGTATACAGCAGCGCGTTTTCGATCTGTGCTGCTTTTTCCAGCAGCCCAAGGTGCCGCAGCATGGCAATACCGCTCAGCAGCAGTGCTGTGGGATTGGCAATGTTTTTGCCGGCAATATCCGGCGCTGTTCCATGTACCGCCTCAAAGATGCAGATATGATCGCCAATATTTGCAGACGGAGCAAAGCCCAGTCCGCCCACCAGCCCGGCACAAAGATCAGATACAATATCGCCTTGCAGGTTGGTAAGCACCACTACATCAAAGTTATTGGGCTGCACTACCAGCTTCATGCAAAGATCATCTACGATTACGTCATCGGCCTTCAGTTCCGGGTATTCTTTTGCCACTTCATAAAAGCATTCGAGGAAGAGCCCATCGGTGAGCTTCATGATATTGGCCTTGTGACCACAAGTAATCCTGCGGGCGTTTTTTTGCCGGGCCATTTCAAATGCGTAACGGATTACCTGCATGCTGCCCGGGCGGGTGATAAAACGGCGGCTCAATGCTACATCATGTGTAAGCATGTGTTCAATGCCGCCATAAGTATCTTCTATATTTTCGCGCACGATCGTAATATCAATGGGAATTCCGGCTTTGCTGAAGACCGTATCCACACCATGCAATGTCTGGAACACCCGTTTGTTGGCATAGGTGTTCCAGGTTTTGCGGGCGGTAACATTAATGCTTTTAACGCCTTTTCCTTTTGGCGTTTCCATGGGGCCTTTAAACAGGATGCCAAGCGTTTCAATGGTTTTTTTCGCTTCATCGGTCATGCCGTTGTTAAAGCCTTTGTCGAACACCCATTTGCCCATTTCCACGTAATCATATTCGAGGGGTAGGTCCGCGGCTTTAAAAATTTTGATCACGGCGTCCATAATTTCAGGACCGATCCCATCACCTTTTGCTACTGCAATTTTCATGAAAAGATTTGATTTACTTTTTAGTGTTTGTTATTATGATATTAAGCGTGTTGTTAAATAGCGCTGGATTTCAAGTCGTAATAATTTATTATCTAAAAAAATTAAACAGGTTGCTCCATTTAACAAACTCAATAGCGCTGCAAAGTTAGGAGAATCTGGCTCCATAATAAATGGGAAGACCGTTAAAAAATGCTATATTTACCAAAACTCCCACCCATGAGCAGTTTGATTTCAGCCGGTATTCATGTAAATGTTGAGGTGTTCTTCCAGCCTGAATATAGCAATGCATTGCAGTCTGAATTTATGTTTGCTTATCGTATTTCCCTCGAAAATTATAATGCTTTTTCGGTGAAGCTCCTGCGGCGCAGCTGGTATATTTTCGATAGTAACGGCAGTTACCGGCAGGTGGAGGGTGAGGGAGTGGTTGGGGTGCAGCCGGTACTGGCACCGGGTGAGAGTTACCAGTATATGAGCGGCTGCAATCTTCGCTCTGAAATGGGAAAAATGAAGGGCAGTTACGAAATGGAAAACCAGAACAGCCATCAGCTTTTTTCTGTGGAGATTCCGGAATTTGAAATGATTGCTCCCTCAAAATTTAATTGATCCGGGAGATTTTTTTTGCAACAATTTGCTAAAAATATTAGTTATATAAAACTAAATTAATTAGCTTTGTGTGAAACTGTTTTTATGCAAGCTATTGAATCCGTGGAAGCGGTGGCCGTTGCTGAATACCTTTTATTGATAACACCTCATGAAGAATTGTTTAACCGTATCCGTTTGGAAAAACAATCTTTCTTTGAAAAGTACCAGGCGCCGGAGGCTGTCCGGGGTAAGCCGCACCTTACCCTGGTGCGGTTTAGCCAGTTTGAGGGTATGGAAACCCGGATCCGGCAGCGGCTCCGCCATAAGGCTGATGAATGGATGCCCTTTTGCGTAGAACTGTCGGGTTATGGAAGTTTTCCTTCTCATACCATTTACCTCAATGTAGCTACCAGGACCGGAATCCAGAACCTGGTAAAGAGTATCCGTACCGACAGCCAGGCGCTGATGAAGCCGGATAAGGATCATAAGCCCCATTTTATCCTGGAGCCACATATCACGATTGCCCGCAGGCTCCGTCCCTGGCAATATGAAGCCGGCTGGCTGGAGTACCGGGATAAAAACTTCAGCGGAAAGTTTATGGCCAATGCCATGACCTTGCTGAAGCGAACGGATGAGGCAGCGCCATACAAAACAGTGGAGCGCTTTGAGTTTAAAAGCAAGCCGCTTTTGGCAAGGCAGGGGGTGATGTTTTGAATTTGGAAATTTGGAAATGTGAGAATTTGGAAATGTGAGAATTTGGAAATGTGAGAATTTGAAAATGTGGGAATGTGAGGATGTCTGATGGCTGATGGCTGATGTCTGATGGCTGATGTCTGATGGCTGATGGCTGATGTCTGATGGCTGATGGCTGATGGCTGATGGCTGATGAATCTACTAAGGTACGAAAGAGCCGGTTAGTACCTCAAACTGAAACCTGGAACGTCAAACATCAAACAAAAAAGCAACTATGGAAAAAAAATTAAAGCAGGATCATTTTAAAGTGTCTGTTTCAAAAAAGGAGGAGGTTCAACAGTATTTGCAGGGGAGGGGAGCCCAGATCAATACACCCAACCGTTTTCTTAAAAATGCAACCGTAAAAGAACATATTGAAGCAATTGATGACTGGGAGGAAGCCTGTTTGCCAACGCAGTATCTGGAACAGGAGGCAAAAACAATTGTGAACAAAGTGGAAAGTCCGGATGTAGGCATGGGGTACAGCATGAATGCCTATGCGGGATGTGAGCATGGCTGCATTTACTGCTATGCCCGTAATGTGCATGAATACTGGGGGTATAGCGCGGGCATCGATTTTGAACAGAAGATCATCGTAAAAACAAATGCGCCGCAGCTGCTGCGTAAACAGCTGATGCATCCCAAATGGGAGGCCACTCCCATTATGCTGAGCGGCAATACAGATTGCTACCAGCCGGCGGAAAAAAAATACCGGTTAACAAGGAGGCTGCTGGAAGTGTGCAATGAGTTTAACCAGCCGGTGGGCATCCTCACAAAAAATGCCGGCATCCTGAGGGATAAAGATGTATTGCAGGAAATGGCAAAAAAAAATATTGTCCGGGCCATGGTTTCCATTACTTCCTTTAATGAAGAACTGCGCCGGGTAATGGAACCCCGCACCACAACGGCCTTGCAGCGGCTGAAGGTCATTGAAGAACTGAGCGGCGCCGGCGTAACCATGGGCGTAATGATGGGCCCCATGATCCCGGGCCTGAACGAACACGAGATGCAGCGCATTATGAAAGCTGCCTCCGAACGCGGCGCTACCTTTACCGCCTACACGTTTATCCGGCTGAACGGCGCGATCAAATTGCTGTTTCACGACTGGCTATATAAGAACTTTCCGGACCGGGCGGATAAGATCTGGCACCTGATTGAACAAAGCCATAATGGTAAGGTGAATGATTCGCGCTGGGGCTTACGCATGCGGGGCGAAGGGCATATTGCCCAAATAATAGCGCAGCAGTACGCCCGCTATGGAAAACTGTATCAGATGAATGAGGGAGAAACCGGGTTAAGCCGCACCGCCTTCAGGAGGCCGGGGCAGCAGGGTACCCTGTTTTAACGGTTGGCTAGCTGCTTCCCCCCCCGGGCTAAAAATCCTTTGGAAGAAATAGTTTATACTTTTCCAGCACTTTCCCATCCGCGTAGAGCTCAAAGTTGATATACCCTGCCTTATAAAAATAAGAACGATCGAGTTTGAATCTTTTTTCCTTTACGTTTTTCAATTCAAACAGCGGCTGGTAATTTTCGCTAAAGAATTTTATATCATATTTTTTGGAATCCATGGGGAGTTCCACGCGTATATAGCGATCGGGGGTCATAAAAATATACCGCGACTGTATAAATCCCGCCGGCAAAAAACTGGCAGTATTAGGGGGCGGGACATTGTTGGTGTTTACATCTGTCGGAGGTGTAAGCAGGGAGGTATCTATCATGGGGCGCTTGGCTTTGGTCATTACATAACGGGATCCGTCCAGTAATACATAAACCCTGTAATACATGCTGTCATTGGGTGGATTAGGATCGGAGACGCCATTGTCTTTAAGGTTCGGATCCGGTGGTGCGCCTATCGACTGAAAATAACGGCTGCTGTCGTAGGAGCGTTGAACAGAGATCATTTTTACCGACGGGAAATTATGCGTCCAGGAAACGACCACCCGTTTACCAACCTTTAGTACCGAAAAATCTTTGGGAAGGTCTTCCTGTCCAAACGAGTGATTACTGAGTACAGATCCGATCAAGAGTAACAAAGCTATTTTTTTCATATCCAATACGCTGTATCTTCCGTAATTTTTGATTTGAACAAAGATAGGGCAGCTGGTTTTAAATAAACCTTAAAAAATGTAAGGATGAACCGGTCTTATCAGCGAAATCAACACCGCATTCGCTTTGTTTGTTTTGCGAAAAAGTTCAATAAGGATGGATGTGTCAATTGATACTGTTTTTTTGCCATTGGGTGATTTCTTTTCTGGTTTGGGCGCTCTTCTCAGCCTGCATTTGGGTGAAATTGAGTACTGTTTAAAAGACACTGGCTGTTTTGTGACTATGCGATTTTACATTTTTTCTTCCTCGTTTCGGTAAATGTCAGATGTGCCTCTGCCTCTTAAAAGATCAGCGTTTCTTTTGGTAGGGACCGGTTTCCCTGAAGGCCGCCGCTATGGATCACCAGGATATTGCGGTCGTTTTTAAATTCCTGTTCCAGCATGGACTTTACCCCATAAAAAAGCTTGGCCGTATACACGAAATCGGTGGGAATCCCTGTTTGCGTGTAAAATGTATTCATAAACTGAATCAGCGTGGCGTTATATTTTGCATAGCCCCCAAAATGGAAGTCGTGGTTAATAGCGGGGGCAGCAGCCAGACCAGGGAGGAGGGCATGGACCTCCGCTGATAACTGACGATGATTTTTTAAAACACTGAACCCGGTTACGGCTGTGCCCGGGCTGGCGGCATGCAGGAGCCCGGCCATCATGGTGCCGGTGCCGGTGGCGCAGCAGATCCGGTCGTAAACACCCGGGGGAATGGGGATGGTAGCGGCGCCCAGCATGCCGGGGATGCCATATCCACCCTCGGGGATCATCAGCCAGCTTTCGTTTCTGAACGGGGCAGGCAGTTGCTGCTGTTTGTAGGCTTCACGCGTAATAAAATGAAGCTCCATACCCAATGCGGCGGCATCTGTAAGCGTTTGTGAATGGTGCAGCGGCGCCTCACCGCGGATGATACCGGCACAGGGTATGCCTGCCTGGCTGCAGGCGGCTGCAGTGGCCAGGATGTGGTTGGAATAAGCGCCGCCAAAGGTTACTACATTTTTTCCCTGGCGGCGGGCGGTTTCCAGGTAAAAGCGCAGCTTATACCATTTATTGCCGCTGATAAGCGGATGCACCCGGTCCAGCCGGAGTACCTGCACGTTTGTATACCCGTTGCCCAGCCAGGGTGCCGGCTCCAAAGTTGCCAAATCTTCCTGAATTGCTTCCATTTTACCTATTTTTGAGATCTCGTTGCGTATAAATATATCAATCCGATACAAGACATAAAAAAAAATTGAATGAAACCTACATTAGTGATCTTAGCCGCCGGCATGGCGTCCCGTTACGGAAGTATGAAACAGGTAGAAGCATTTGGGCCTTCCGGAGAAACCATCATGGACTATTCCATTGCAGATGCTATCAGTGCGGGCTTTGGTAAAATAGTTTTTCTGATCCGGAAGCAGTTTGAAGCCAATTTCAGGGAATTGTTTGCGTCTAAGCTGGATGGCAAGGTGCATTACGAATTTGCCTTCCAGGAGCTGGATATGTTCCTGGATGGCGCCACAATACCGGAAGAGCGCACTAAACCCTGGGGAACGGGGCACGCGGTGCTGAGCACCCAACCTGTAGTGAACGAGCCTTTTGCAGTGATCAATGCCGATGATTTTTACGGAGCGGATTCTTTTCGCAAAGCGTATGCATTTTTAACAACGGCAGCTGATGAAAAGACCTATGCTGTTGTAGGATATAATTTGATGAACACCCTGTCGGACCATGGTACTGTTAACCGGGGTGTTTGCGGACTCGATGCCAACGGCAACCTGGAGAGTGTAGTAGAACGTTATAATATAGCTAAACAGGGTGCGGTGGTGATCTCTGATGATGGCCTGGAACCCCGTGAGCTTGCTGAAGATACAACGGTGTCCATGAATTTCTGGTGTTTTCATCCTTCGGTATATAGCTGGTATGCAGATCAGTTTAAAGTATTTATAAAAGAAAACCTGACAGTTCCCAAATCCGAGTTCCTGATCCCCGCCGTTGTGGATCATTTTATTAAAGAAGGCGGTGTGGTAAAAGTGATTAAAACGGACGCACCCTGGTTTGGCGTTACCTATAAGGAGGATGCACCTGCGGTTCAAAAACAACTGAACGACCTGATCGGAAAAGGGGAGTACAGCACCAACCTCTGGGGCTAATCATTGCATCATTCGGAACACAGATTAATTCACCAGGATTTCATCTAAAAATACCCAGGCTTTTTGGCCCTTGCCGGTATGCCATGAAGGAAGGCTGGTCACGGGTTTGGCAATTAATTTGATGACCTGTACCGGTTGTGCGGTAAAGTGGCATTCATAACCTGTGGTATAGGCTGGCACCACGGCAGTAGGCTGCACCGGCTGCAGCCGTCCCAGTAGTTTTAACGACTGGGCCGAAGCTCCGCCCCAAACCTGTAATTCATGAGCGGGCATAATAAAACTGTTTACGGAAACGAGCGAACCAAATGTGACGGAACTCACCGTTGCCGGTTGTTTAAAAAACAGGTAAGCTTCAAATGGTACTTTATAGCCGATCCACTCTTTTGTGCCAAAATTTTCGTTTCCTAATAGTGCATCAATAAGCGCTTTTCCCTCCTGTGCTCTTGCCTGGTACGCTTTTTCGGGCGCGGTAATCAGCTGTATACTGTCGGGTTGAATACTGCTTTTGTAGAAGCTTTCCTTGGCTACATCGCTGGTGATCCACCCGGGCAGATAAGATCTTGCCTTGACGGTAGCCGCCTGACTGATGGGAATGGGTTGCCGGTAAACAGGCGATTGAAGACTATCGGGTTCGCTGCCGTCAAGCGTGTAGCGGGTAACCGCACTTTTAATGGGGTTTTTTATTTCCAGCAAAAGGTTGTTTTTGAAAATCCGTTGCTGTGTTTTAAAAACGGGGGTACTTAGTTTTGCTATTACCGTATCACCTTTATAACCGATATTAAAAGCGGTTTGCGGAAAGCGGGCTTTCAGCGCAGCCAGATCATTTGTGGTAAGGGAGGTGTTCCAGATCTGAACGGTATGAAGCGTTTTTATTGGTGCAAGAACATGCAGTTGTGCGGGCTGAACGCCGGTTCCCGAAAGGGATAACTGCCGGAGATGCTGTAAGCCCGAAAGATACCGGAGGCCATTGCCCTTTATGGCCGTAAACGAGAGATTGAGCGTTCTCAGATTCCGGAAGGCGCCGATCGTTTTAAGATCTTCATCGGTTACCGGCATCCTGCTGAGCTGCAGGGATACTATATTGTTTTTAATTTTTTCAAGATCCTTCAACTGCGCCGCCTTAAACGCCGCTGTTCCGTAAAAGTCAACGGCAAGGGCGGGAGAGCCCTGGGCCAGGGGGGTTATTACCCGGTATTCCGTATTCAGCCCGGTGATCAATTGTTCATCAGCTGCGGCAAAATCGTAGGCCTCCTCTTCGTCATCGTTTTTAAAGAAGGAGGAAGCGAGCATTCGCAACGAATCGCCGCCGGGCAGGTCTACCACTTTTTTTGTAAAGCTGGCCCCGTCTTTTATCCATAAATAAAGTAAACTGGTTTCTTCCTCGGTAAGCTGGGGCTTTCCCTTGGGGGGCATATGCTCCTTGCTATCAGGTGGTAAATGAATGCGCTGCATGAGGAGGCCCAGGTCTGCAGCCGTGGTATCCCAGAGCTTCCCGTTCTTTCCTCCCCGGAGCAGGAGCTGGGTGGTTTCCATAATGAGCTCACCCTTGGCTTTATTACGGTTGTGGCAGCCCATGCATTTGTTTTCGAGGATGGGTTGTATCAGATGCGTATAGATGACGGCAGTCTGTAACGGCACTGCAGGTCCGGTAGTTTTGCTTATAACAGGGGCCAGCAGGAAATCGTTCCCATGGGTAATGGCGGCGCCTTTGTGGCCCGCAATTAGTAGTACCATGCAGCATGAAAAGCCCGTGGCTATAAGGGCGCCGCTATGTCCGCGGATCCGGCTGCGGAAAGCATACCAGCCGATACTTAAAAAGGAACAGGCTGCCCCCATCCATTTATGCATATAAAGGGCATCGCTGTCGTAGCCTTCTTCTTTTGATAAAAGGAGGCCCATCAGGGCGGTAACAACTGTTGTAAAGGCAGCGGCAAGCAACAGGGTATCGGCTATAGGCAGGAGCGGTCGTTGCCGCGGGGAGCGCAGCAACCATTCCAACAAAAAGGCCGCCAGCAACAGCACAATGGGGAAATGGAGCATCAGCGGGTGGGCCCTGCCCAGCACCTGCATATAGGCCGGCACCCGGAGATACGGATCAAAAATCAATAAAAATAACAACAGGCTGTTAAGGGCTATGCACCCGTTAAAGAACAGCTCCCGCCATTTCAGTTGCTTCATCATACTTTTTAAATAACGGGCTCTAATTTATAAGGGTACACTTTTCCGGAATTCCATTGGGCCACATAAAGGTTTTCGTCATCATCCACGCACACATCGTGCGGGTATTGAAAAGCCGGTGTGGTCTGATACAGCTCCTGCAGCTTCCCGTTGGTGTATTGAGGTGCAGATCCCGCAAGATTGGATACAACTTCGTTGTTTTTGTTGAGTATGGTTACAAAGCCGGATTTTTGATTCAGCTTGCTGCTGCTTTGTAGTACTGCTGCATAAAGATAGGGGCCGCGTATAACGGGGCGACAAACCCAGGCGCCGGGCATTTCCACGGTATCGATGTATACGCCTTCCATTGTGTATCTTTTAAAAGCATTCTGTTGTCTTGAGGTGATGATAAGGATGGGTTTCTTATGGCGATGGTCGATGCAGATGCCATGCGCATTAAGCAGGTGCCGGGGCTCATTGCCGCGCCCCCCAAAATGCCGGATATAACGGCCTTTAGCATCGTATTGGATTACAAAATCCTTTCCATACCCGTCCACCACGTAAATGTCTCCGTTGGGGGCTATGGCGGTTTCTGTGGGTATGTATTCTTCCGCTTTGGTATATGCGCCGGTTTCGCGGGGGTAATCCAGTGTCAGCAATACCCTGCCATCGATAGTGGTTTTAATAACCTGGTGCCGTTTGTTGTCGCAGATGAACAACATATCCGCTCCGTTTTCATTAAAGAGTGTAAGCCCGTGGGCACCCGGATATTCTGTGCCCCAGGCGCTTAAAAATTTCCCGCTTTTGTCGTAAATGAGCACATTGTTTTTTGTTTCATTGGTGAGCAGCAGGATGCGGCCTTTTCTATCCTGAACCATTTCGTGGCAGTCGTTTACCGGGTATCGGGCCACATCAGCCTGGCTCCATTGGGTATTTAAACGGTATCTCTTATTGTTATGTCCTAAGACCACTTCGTTTTTTATGAGCCAGTGCGGGGTGTACAGGATGCCGGTAACGCCGAGGGCCGTATTTTGAAGGAATTTTTTTCTGTTCATTTTTTTTGTTGGGATGTGAGATGTTGAATGTGAAAAGTGAAATGTTGTTGGTGAGATGTTGAATGTGGGAAGTGAGATGTTAGATGTGAAAAGTGAAATGTTTTTAGTTC
The DNA here is from genome assembly GCF_051201075.1 of Niabella hirudinis. Classification (NCBI taxonomy): domain Bacteria; kingdom Pseudomonadati; phylum Bacteroidota; class Chitinophagia; order Chitinophagales; family Chitinophagaceae; genus Niabella; species Niabella hirudinis. Next base: position 394,661 of record NZ_JBPEHJ010000001.1, on the reverse strand, counting down.
TGATCCGTTTCCGGACATTTGAAAGTGTTGACCGGTTTTTGTTTTATACGTGATGCTATTTGTTTTGTTTTACGTTTCATGTTTAAGATTGGGGTGCTTCTACTCATCTGTGCCGGAGGGTAAATTTGAATGTTGTTTAATGTTGTTGAAGATGGTTGAATGTTGTTTAAGGCAGTTTTGAGGTCTCTGTTCTTTGCCCCGATCCGGGCTTCTAACGCCGGTAGCTTCCTGTTCACTATTCACCATTGACGATTCACATTTTCAAATTGAACCTATGCCATCAGGCCTGTTACTATTTTGCCGGCCACATCGGTAAGGCGATAGCGGCGCCCCAGGTGCTTGTACACCAGCCGCTCATGATCCAGCCCCATCAGGTGTAATGCGGTAGCATGGAAGTCGTGTACGTGTACCGGGTCCGAAGCGATGTTGTAGCCAAATTCATCGGTTTCGCCATAAACGCCGGGCTTAACGCCACCACCGGCCATCCACATGGTGAAACAACGGGGGTGATGATCGCGGCCATAGTTGTCTTTGGAAAGGGCTCCCTGACAGTAATTGGTACGCCCAAACTCCCCGCCCCATATTACCAGGGTTTCATCCAGCATGCCTCTTTGCTTGAGATCGGTCACCAATGCCGCAGAAGCCTGGTCCGTATCGCGGCACTGACCCGCCAGTTCACTGGGAAGGTTGCCGTGGCTGTCCCATCCCTGGTGATACAACTGTACAAAACGCACCCCGTTTTCCGACAGTTTGCGGGCCAGCAGGCAGTTGGCCGCATAGGTGCCCGGCACCAGACAATCGGGGCCATACAATTTAATAATAGATTCGGGTTCTTTGCTGAGGTCGGTTACCTCCGGCACGGCAGTCTGCATGCGGTAGGCCATTTCATATTGCTGTACTTTGGCCTTTATTTCCGGGTCGCCCACCACGCCGTAACTTTCATTGTTAAGCTCGGAAAGATGATCCAGCATTTTTCTGCGTTCCGTTTTGCTCATGCCATCCGGGTCGTTGAGGTACAGTACAGGGTCTTCGCTGTTACTGAATTGAACGCCCTGGTGAATGGAGTCTAAAAAGCCATTGCTCCAGAGTTTTGAATATACGCCCTGGCCATTGCCTTTTCCTTTAGATAGTAATACGCAGAATGCCGGAAGGTTCTTGTTTTCGCTGCCCAGGCCATAGCTAAGCCAGGCGCCCATGCTGGGGCGGTTGCCCACCTGTGCACCTGTTTGAAAGAAGGTGAGGGCCGGATCATGATTGATGGCTTCTGTATAAATACTTTTTACGATGCAAAGGTCGTCTGTAATGCGGGAAGTATAAGGCAGCAGCTCGCTGATCCATGCCCGGTGGGCTCCGTACTGGTTAAATTTAAAGACGGAGCCGGCCAAGGGAAATTTGGCCTGGTTGGCTGTCATGCCGGTGAGGCGCTGTCCCTTTCGTATGGATTCGGGCAAGTCCTGCCCCTGCATTTCATTCAACTTTGGTTTATAATCAAAAAGGTCCAGCTGCGAGGGTGCACCATTTTGAAAGAGGTAGATAATGCGTTTGGCTTTGGGCGCAAAATGCGGGAGGCCCGAAACAATGGCTTCTTCCACATCCTTGCTGCTAAAAAGATCCGGGATAAGCAGGGTGCCCAATGCGGCGCCGCCAATGCCCATTCCCAGCTTTGTAAGAAAGCGGCGGCGATTGTGGTGGAGGCCATGCTCCAGTATTTCTTTTTCCATATCGTAATTTCTTTTGTCAATATTTCTTAATGTGTTTTATCCCTTCACTATCGCTTCTTCCATATTATAGATCATGTTGATCACCCGCATCAGCGCTGCCGCTTTTGTGCGGTTGGCCGGGCTTCCGGTGTGCGGATATTCGCCTACGGCCATTGTTTTTTCTGCCTCGGCGCTTTTATTTTTGAATAAGACCAGCTGGTCTGCATAATATTTTTTAAGAATCTCCATTTCCCGTGCAGCGGGTTTGCGGCAAAGGACGCTTTCAAATGCCGTGCTGATGGCCATATCAGTATTGCCTTCCTTCTCCGATAGCTTTTCCGCAAAAACCCTTGAGGCTTCCAATACTGTGGGGTCGTTCATCATGATGAGGGCCTGCAGGGGCGTGTTGGTGGTTAGCCGGTTTACTTCGCACTGATCCCGGTTGCTGGCGTCAAAGATGATCATGGAGGGCGGGGGTACCGTAAGCTTAATAAAGGTATAGATGCCCCTTCGGTAAAGCGCCTGCCCGTTATCCTGGGCGTAGGCCGTAAGGGCGCCCCTTCCGGAGGTGGCGGCTTCCCACAATCCTTTGGGTTGGTAGGGCTTTACACTGGGCCCGCCTATTTCTTTATTCAGCAGGCCACTGCTGCCCAATACCATATCGCGGATGCCTTCTGCCGGCAGCCGGATGCGCGTTGCTCTTGCGTAGTATACATTGTCCGGGTCCTTTTTAAGATTATCGGGGCTGGTTTTTGATGATTGCCGGTACGTAGCTGACAGCAGCATTTTTTTGATCAGGTACTTCATGTTCCACCCGTGTTCCATAAAATCCGCGGCCAGCCAGTCGAGCAGCTGCGGGTGTGTGGGCAGGTTGCCCTGCATACCAAAATCGCCAATCGTTTTTACAATGCCCTTGCCAAAGAGCTGCGTCCAGAGCTGATTTACAAATACACGGGCCGTTAGCGGATTCTTTTTGCTTACCGTCCATTTTGCCAGTCCCAACCGGTTGGGCGAATAGATGGTGGTGTCAAAATCCATTACTGCCTGTAGAGCCCCGGCCGTAACTACTTCGCCATGCTGGTCATAAACACCCCGGTTAAGTACGTAAGTGGTACGCAGGGTATCCAGTTCGCCCATTACCGATACGCGCACACCGGCAGTATCTTTTTTATTAATAAAGGTGAGCAGGTTTTTGGTATCGTCCGTTGTTAGAGTCAACACCGGCGTTTTGGCCGGGCCGGAGTTTACCAGGCCTTCCAGGCCCTGCTCTTTGCTGGTATTAAAAAAGGCAAATAATTTGTAATAGTCTTTTTGTGAAATGGGGTCGTATTTATGATCGTGGCACTGGGCGCATTCGGCAGTCATAGCCAGTATGCCTTTGGAAAAGGTTTTTACTTTATCAATGGCGTATTCTACCCGGTACTCTTCGGGTATAACGCCGCCTTCTTCGGTTATTTTATGGTTGCGCAGGAAGGCTGTGGCCAGCAGCTGTTCTTTGCCGGCATCGGGCAGCAGATCGCCGGCCAGTTGCCAGGTGATGAACTGGTCGTAGGGCATGTTATTATTAAAGGCGTGAATCACCCAATCGCGATAAGGCCATTGGGTGCGGATATCATCATCCTGGTAACCGTAACTGTCGGCGTACCGCGAAATATCCAGCCAGTGGATGGCCATTTTTTCTCCAAACTGCGGGCTTGCCAAAAGCCGGTCCACGGCCTTTTCATAGGCGGTGGCGCTTTGATCTGCTTCAAATTGCCGCTGCATTTCCAGGCTGGGGAGCAAACCTGTAAGATCCAGTGATATGCGTTTGAGCAGCGTGCTTTTATCGGCTTCTTCGTTGGGCGCAAGGCCGTGATCCTGCATTTTTTTGACAGTAAAATAATCGATCTCGTTTTTTACCCATTCTTTATGATCGATTTCGGGGAGGGCCGTTTTTTGGGGAGGTATAAAGGCCCAGTGTTTTTCATAACGGGCCCCCTCTTCGATCCAGCGGGTGAGGATGTCAATCTCGTCCTTGTTCAGTAAACCCAGGTGCGACTCGGGCGAAGGCATCTGGTACTCGGGGTCGGTCGATGTAATCCTTTTGATCAGCTCGGATGCGCCCGGTTTTCCGGGCACGATGGCAAAAGCGCCCTTTGTTTCCCGCAGCGGGGCTTTGGCATTGGCTTCGATATCAAGACGCAGCCCTGCCTCCTGTTTGTTTTTATCCGGACCGTGGCAGGCGAAACATTTGTCGGAAAGAATGGGCCGCACATCATAGTTATAACTGACCTTGTTTTTTGAGGGGCTTTTTTTATTGCTGCAACCGGAAGCCCAGCAAATAACTGCTGCTGTTATCAGCACTAAGGTGGTAAGCGATATCGTTGTTTTCATCTTTATGTAATCGTTCAAAAAGAAGTTCTCTATCCGTAAATTTAAGCATAATTGATCGTTTGAAGGAGGTTTTAGCCGGGTGTAAGGAAATAAAAACAGGGAGGTATACATGGTCGGCAAACATGTAAATGTTATTGTTTGCCAGTGATGCGGAGTTATTAAGAATTGCGTTTTTTACAGATTGCCTGTTTTTTTAAAAAAGAGCGATATTTATTTCTTTGTATTTCGGATTTTCACCTATATTTGCAGCCCGTTAGTTCTGTTTAAAGTTTGAGATTCAGATCATTAATGATCACTTTAAACTAAAATAAAAGCCCGGGTGGCGAAATTGGTAGACGCACTGTCTTCAGGTGGCAGCGTTCGCAAGGATGTGCTGGTTCGAATCCAGTCCCGGGCACAAAGCCCTTTCGATAAAATCGGAAGGGTTTTTTTTTTGAAGCGTTGGGAGCCGCGCTTTCAGAAGCTAAAAAGGCTTTGTTAAAACAAAGTCAGCTGTTCGGGGGCAAGCGGAACACCGGGGCTGCCGGAAACGGTATAAACCGGAGTTTCCCGGTATCGCGAGGCGATTATAATTTGGGTTGTTGTTGCCTGTTTATGAAAAAGATCACGAACCAGGTCGGGGTTATTGTTATCTGCCGAAAGATGGGAGAGGAGCAGGTGGCTCATATACACAGGTCGGTGGGAAAGAAAAAGATTCAATGCCTCTGTGTTGGATAAATGTCCCTGGCCGCCGCAGATTCTTTTTTTCAGATGGTAAGGATACCGGCCATTTTCAAGCAGCGTTTCATCGTAATTGGCCTCCAGGAAGGCCGCATGACATCTTTGGAAATGCGTACTCACATTTGCACAAACTTTGCCAATATCCGTAAAAATGCCGATACAGGTATGGCTGTCCTCTACCGTAAAACTATGCGGATCTGCGGCATCATGATATTTTGAAAAAGCATTAATAATGAGCGCGCCAACTGCGATGGGTACTGCTGCATCCAACGGCCGCACAAGGGCGGGGTCCAGCTGAAGGCCCGCGTAACGCAGCGTGGCGGAGGAAATGTATACGGGAAGCTGATGTTTTCGGGATAGTACTTCGAGCCCCCTGATATGATCGCCATGCTCGTGCGATATGAATACCGCTTTTACTTTTTTCATAGACAGTCCCAGCCGGGACATTCTTTTCTCGGTTTCCCGGCAGGATAGCCCCGCATCGATCAATACCGCTTCCTCATCGTTGCCGATATAATAACAATTGCCATTACTTCCGGAATTAAGAGAGGTAAAACAGAGGCTGCTCATGCTGCAAAATACGTTGTTTCGCGACATCATCTAAATGCCCGTAATAGCGGCTACTGTTAAAAATCTATTTTATGATCTTAAAGAACCGCTTCCAGCGGGGACCATTTTCATAGCTGAACCATATCATGGCGGCCTTGCCCACCACATGATCTTCGGGTACAAAGCCCCAATAGCGGCTGTCCTGGGATTTGTGGCGGTTATCGCCCATCATCCAGTAGTAGTCCATCTTAAAAGTGTATTGATTGGTGGGGGTGCCATTGATGACATAAGTGCCGTTTGCATTTTCGGTCAGGGTATTCTTTTCATATACCTGGATGGCCCGGCGGTACAAGGCAATGTTTTGCGGATTTAAAGTAATAGTAGCCCCTTTTCTGGGGATCCAGATCGTGCCAAAATTATCTTTGTTCCATTTAAAGTGCAGCGTATCAAAAGGGAAAACACCAGGTTCTGTAAATCCTGCTGGTAACACGTCTTTTACAATGCTGTTAGGGTCAATTACCGAAATCTTTTTCAGGATATCCAGTTCCGGAAGGGTAAGATTAATGCTGTAACTGCCTCCGCTTATAACAGAAAAATCGGGGCTGTTGCTTTCCATGTTCAGCCGGATGCCGGACTCCCGCAGGAAATCGGCATCAATGGGTGCATTGTTCCTGGTGCGGAAGGTATAGAAGGTAGCGGAAGTGGGCGAGATGTTGCCCGGCTGGTTATTGATATACACAATGCCATCCACAATTTTTAGCGAGTCGCCTGCAATTCCGATGCAACGCTTAATATAGTTATCTGTTTTATCAACCGGGTGCACGGCCAGCGGCTGAAATTCAGGGTCGTTCAATACGCGGTCTCTGCCCAGCATGCGTTCATACATATAATACGGCTGGGCCGATTGATAACCGTCTTTATTGATAACCGTATCTCCCTCGGGGAAGTTGAATACAACGCAGTCATTCCGTTTTACAGGAGATGCAAACCACCGGATATAAGGCAGCTCAATAAGCATGGTATAGGATTTGGCTGTACTTCCGGGCAGGTAGTTGTGTACAAAAGGCACCGAAAGCGGGGTGTTGGGTATGCGGGGGCCGTAGCTGAACTTGCTTACAAAAAGATAGTCATTAATGAGCAGGGTTTTTTCCATCGAGCTTGATGGGATTACATAGGCTTCAAATACAAAAATTCGGATCAGCGTAGCGGCTACCACAGCAAAGATAGCAGCATCCACCCACTCCCTCCACGCGGGTTTCTGATGATGTTTGACGCCTTCGGCTTTTATAAAACGGGCGTCTTTATTGCGGGCCAGCCAGGGAAAATAAAAGGGTGCCAATAAGGATGCAAAAAAATGATCGGCAAAAGAAAACCGGCAAAACACTTTTGCAAACTCAATGAAGATCCCTGGTGTGATGAACCAGCCTACAACCGGGATAAACTGCCAGAACACCCAATGTTTGGGACGTCCGGTAATTTCCTGCATCACCCAGGTGTTGTAAAACGGCACATAGGCTTTCCACGATGCATACCCGGCCCTTTTAAACAGGGGAGCCAAACCAAAGGAAGGAAGAAATACTAACAGGATACTGATCAGGTATACAACAATTAAATGGTGCAGTGGCATCGATTCAAACTATTTTAATCAACAAATTTATTGTAAAGGGGGCACAATGTTGCCTTTTGCTTTACAGAATTAACAATTTGCTCCTTTTTTAAATAAAAGAGGCTGCCCAAATATATGGAAACAGCCTCTTGCTATAACAAAAAATCTTTATTTACGTTTTTTTGCGGCTGGCTTTTTTATAGCCGGTTTTAAAGCATTATTACCGGTGCTCTTGTAGGTGTCTGCTAACTTAACGGCTTCGTAAGCATTAACGATGCCCCCGGATACAGAAAGATCTGCAAGCCGAACTTCAGCCAGCGTTTGAGGGTTGGTTACCATTTCGTCCGGTTTTACAACAGACCGTTCGATGATCTCTTTTACCTGTACCGCGCTCAGATCAGGGTAATAGCTCATAATCAGCGCTGCCAGGCCTGTAACTACCGGGGCTGCCATGCTGGTGCCCTGCTGGTTGCCATATACGTTTCCGCCCGGAAGCGAGGAGTAAATCAATACACCGGGTGCAAAAACATCCACTTCTTTTTTACCATAATTGGAAAACTTGGCTACAAGTCCGCTTTTTGCATCGGGTCCGCTGGCGCCAACAGTGATCCAGCTGGCGGGCCGGCTTTTATCGATGTAGTAGGCAGAAGGAAAATTATAAGTGGTATCATTGTTCTCCTTATCATTTCCGGCGGCATGTACCAGCAGCACGCCTTTATCCACTGCATATTTTACGGCATCATCCACCCATTTTTTTTCGGGTGAAAAACCCTTACCAAAACTCATATTAATGACGCGCGCGCCATTGTCGACCGCATAGCGGATGGCAATGGCTATATCTTTGTCGTGCTCATCTCCATTGGGTACGGCCCGCACTGCCATTATCTGCACATTATCTGCTACGCCGTCCATTCCTTTGTCATTGTTCCGGGCGGCTCCCACAATTCCCGCCACATGGGTGCCATGCATGGCCGACTCGTCATCTACCGTAAGGTTATTATTCCCATAATAACGGTCGTTGATGTCGTTATAATTATCTTTTACCACTTCATCGCGATAGGCCTGTGGCGGCCGTTTTTTATTATTCATTTTTTCTACATCGCCCTCCACTTCTGACAGCAGCTCCTTATTGGTAATTTCATCACTGTTGTTCTCCTGGCTGATAGAGGTCAGAAATGCTTTGAACTGGCTGGCGTTGGCGGTGGCGGCGCGGTAACCGGCGAGATCTTTAACGGTATATTTTTCTTTTTTCAGATCGATCCGGATGATTTCGTCGCCCATCTTCATCATTTTAAACGCGGTCTCAAGGAACAGATCATCCGACCCGTTCTCATCGGGTTTAAAAATTTCCTCCTTGGCGCGCAGCCAGGTTTGGTAGGACTCCTGATCGGTTTGAGAGATCTCGCTTTCTGCCTTCCCTTCAAATTTGTTCTTCCATTTCCAGTATACCCGGGCGGCTTCATAGGAGTCTTTTGTTACATTTGTTTTCCCGTCCCGGGCACCAATAAAGTTCCATCCATGTACATCATCGATATAGCCGTTTTTGTCATCATCAATGCCGTTACCGGGAATTTCATCCTTGTTGATCCAGAGCACCGGCCGGAGGTCTTCATGGGTGGTATCAATGCCGGAATCAATGATTCCTGCTATAACCGGGGTGCTCTTCCTGTTTTTTGACTTCAGGAAATCATAAGCCTTGTTCAGGCTAATGCCGTAATACCCATCTGTTTTGAGGTCTTTGAGATGCCATCCCTTTGGAACATCCGACTGACCGTATCCTGTCATCAACATGGTGCTGCCCAGCAGGACCATTCCGGTTCTTCTTAACAATTTCGTCATGTACTTTGGATTTCGTGGTACAAAAGCTGCAAATTTAGCGGATCTGTTTTTAAGATTATCTTAAAAGACAGCTCTTGTTTTATACGATGTTACCCGCATTTTAAGCGTTGCACCATCGTTTTTCTTTAAGTAAACTTTATCATTACAGGTCAAAGCGGATGCCCTGGGCCAGTGGAAGCGCCGTGCTGTAATTGATGGTATTGGTTTGTCTTCGCATATAATTTTTCCAGGCGTCACTGCCGCTTTCCCTTCCGCCGCCGGTTTCTTTTTCGCCCCCGAAAGCGCCCCCGATTTCGGCGCCCGAAGTTCCGATGTTTACGTTTGCGATGCCGCAATCGCTGCCCGCACAGGAAAGGAACTGCTCGGCTTCTCTCAGGTTCAGCGTCATAATGGAAGAGGATAATCCCTGTGGCACCGCGTTCTGGATGTTAATGGCTTCATCCAGTGTCCGGTACTTCAGCAGGTAAAGGATGGGTGCAAAGGTCTCTTCTTTTACTATAGTATAACTGCTTTTTACTTCTGCAATACAGGGTGTTACATAGCATCCGCTTTTGTAGTCGGAGCCTTCCAGGATGCCTCCTTCCACCAGGAAGGTTCCGCCTTCGGTCCGGCATTTTTCGATGGCATCCAGGTAGGATTGAACGGCGGCTTTGTCGATCAGCGGTCCCATGTGGTTGGCGGGGTCCAGGGGGTTGCCGATCCGGAGCTGGCGGTAGGCCTGTTTCAGTTTTTCTTTTACGGTTTCATAAACGGCTTCATGGATGATCAGCCGGCGGGTGGTGGTACAGCGTTGCCCCGCGGTTCCTACAGCCCCAAAGAGTGCACCCATTATGGCAATATCGAGGTCTGCATCCTGCGAAATAATGATGGCATTGTTGCCGCCCAGTTCCAGCAGCGAGCGTCCCAGCCGGCCAGCTACTGCCGTGGCCACAGCCTTGCCCATACGGGTGGAGCCGGTGGCAGAAACAAGTGCGATACGATGGTCTTTCGTCATCCATTCCCCCGCTGCAGCATTGCCTGAAATTAAATTGCAGATACCTTCCGGAGCATTGTTTTGTTCCAATATTGGTGATATGATTTTTTGGCAGGCAATGGCGCAAAGCGGTGTTTTTTCAGAGGGCTTCCAGATGCAGACATTGCCGCATACCCAGGCCAGCATGGCATTCCAGCTCCATACAGCAACGGGGAAGTTAAAGGCCGAGATGATGCCGACAATACCCAGCGGGTGGTATTGCTCATACATACGATGACCGGGCCGCTCGCTATGAATGGTGAGTCCGTATAGCTGCCGGCTAAGCCCCACTGCAAAATCGCAGATATCGATCATTTCCTGTACCTCGCCCCAGCCTTCCTGCAGGCTTTTTCCCATTTCATAGGAAACGAGGCGGCCAAGCGCATTCTTATGTTGCCGTAATGCTTCGCCAATCTGCCGCACCAGGTCTCCCCGCCGCGGAGCAGGCCAGCTGCGCCATTCAAGGAAAGCTGCCTGTGCTTTTTCTACTACCTGATCGTATTGAGCGGGTGTGGTGGAAGACAAGGCTCCAATCAGTGTGCCATCTGCAGGTGAGCTGGATTGCAGGTCGCCGGCAGCTGGTCCCAGCCAGGTGCTGCCGGTGCTGGTACCGCAGTTTGCATTTTCAATCCCCAATGTTTTTAAAAAATCCATAGCTGTACTTTGAAACGGGAATTTACGAAAAATAAACCGTAGGTTTAAACCGCAAGGAGCGCAAGGCCTCCGCGAGGTTCGTGAAAGTATTTTACCCCGGCCCCCTGCTTGCGACCTTTGCGGGTTCTTTGCTTACTTAGCGGTTAGGTCTTAAACCGCAAGGAGCGCAAGGCCTCCGCGAGGTTCGCGAAGGAATTTTACCCCGGCTCCCTGCTTGCGACCTTTGCGGGTTCCTTGCTTACTTAGCGGTTAAATCTTAAACCACGTGTTGAAGCTCAATCTGCCTGTGCGGATTTTCAAATCTTAAAAAAATCGCTGATTTCCTGTAAGTTTGGAGTATTGGCCGGTATAAAAAAATAAATAGCGTTATATGGATCAAAAACGGATAAGGGTGCTGGTTGCGGGCTGCGGAAATATGGGTAGTTCCCATGCAGCGGCTTATCACCAAATGGATGCTTTTAAAATCTGCGGATTGGTGGCGCGGGGTAACAGTAATGCAATACTAAACGAGCGGCTGGGCGCCGGCTACCCGCTTTTTTCCGATTACTACGAGGCGCTGGCCGCAACACAACCGGATGCGGTGTGTATTGCCACCTACCAGGACAGTCACGAAGACTATGCGATTGCTGCATTGGAGGCCGGCTGTCATGTATTTATTGAAAAGCCGCTGGCCGATTCTGTTGCCGGAGCTGTAAGGGTGGTAGAAGCTGCAAAAAAGCATCATAAAAAACTGGTGATCGGCTATATTTTAAGACACCATCCCTCATGGATCAGGTTTATTGAGCTGGCCTCCGGACTGGGAAAGCCGCTGGTAATGCGGATGAATCTGAACCAGCAGAGCAGTGGTCATGCGTGGCAGGTGCATAAGAAGTTCCTGTCGAATATGAGCCCCATTGTGGATTGTGGCGTACATTATATTGATGTAATGTGCCAGATGACCCGGTCAAAACCGGTGCAGGTAACTGCCATAGGGGCCCGGCTTTCGGAAGAAGTGCCGGCGGATAATTATAATTATGGCCAGCTGCAGATCCGTTTTGAAGACGGATCGGTAGGGTGGTATGAGGCGGGGTGGGGCCCTATGATCAGCGAGACCGCTTTTTTTGTAAAGGATGTAATCGGCCCCAAAGGCGCTGTTTCGATTGTAGCTAAAAATGCCGGGAATGCCGGCGCCTCATCAAATATAGATGCGCATACAAAAACGGAATCTATTTTATTGCACCATGCAGATGTGGATGGGGACGACCGGTTTACCAGGGCAGACGAATGGATTGATTTGCACGATGAACCGGATCACCAGGAACTCTGCAACCGGCAGCAGCATTATTTTTATAATACCATCCTGAATGACACGGATCTTACCGATCACATGAACGATGCGGTAAATAGCCTGCGGATTGCTTTTGCCTGTGATGAGTCCGTAAAGACCGGCCAGGTAGTAAAGCTGTAGGCCCCCATCTTTAAAAACCTGCCGTATTCAGCCACTTATCTACCAGGATGCCGTCAACAGGTTTCAGGTCAAAATTCAGGTTACGTTTTGCTTTTAGTTTTATAATGAAGAGCTCCTGCGTGCCCTCCAGCGCCGGCTGGTCGCCAACGTTTACAAAAGTGGGATACAGCGCTTTTTTACCATTGCTGTGCAGCCGGTCGTTGGTCATGTTTTCGAGCTGTTTTATATGAAGAGGGGTAATGCCTGCAAATTCATAGTCCTGCGTATTATAAGGCAGGGCAAAACTCAGCGCATTCACCGCTTTAAGGTCGATGCCTTTTACAACAATCTCAATGACCGCGTCTTTACTATATGTTTTCTTTGCGGTTGAAATTTCGATGCGTCCCCTAAGCGTGTCTGCTGTTGCCAGGTCGGCGCCTCCTTCAAGACGGGTGGCTACATTGGAAATATCATAGGCATCAATCAGCCCGTTTTTGTTAATGTCGCCATTACTGATATAACCTTCAAAGTCGCCATCGCCGCTTCTTAACCCGGTGTAGTTGATGTAGGATGTAAGATCATTTCCATCGATCCGGTGGTCATTGTTAATATCACCGGGAATATAGCTTTCAGATCCGGGTACTTTAAATACATAGAGCTCACGTCCCGATCCAAAATCGCCCACCGCCTCGGTTACAGAGATTTTGATATAGCGTGCCGTGGGGTGATTACTGAAACGGAATTCCTTGGTATCGCCGTTCTTTGCCCACTCAAATGACCCGGCATTGGTCCAGCCGGTTTTGCTGGTGCCATAAGCAATAGTTCCCTTAAGTAATACGCCGTTGCCCCTTGTCCGCGGCAGGTACTGGATCTTATCCAGCTGGTTTACGGATCTCAGGTCCAGCACAATGTCGAAGGGTACGGCTTTGGTGCCCCATTTGGTATGCCAGAGATTGCCTTCATCAAAGTCAACCAGCCCGCTGATTTCGCTTCCTTCCTGGCCGGGGGCCGATGATGTGGCCATAATGTCCTTAATAGCAAACTCCAGCGGGTTTACTTTTGTTTTAACAGCAATCGTTGTCCAGGGCGATTGCCCGTCTTTATTTACAGCTCTCAATTGGAAACCGTAGTTGGTTTCGGGTGTTAGCCCGTCAAACAGCAGACTGGTATCTTTAATTGTGGTGTAGAGTTGCCCGTTAAAGCGGATCTCATAAAAATCGGCATTGGCCTGTCGCCTCCAGCTGGGTATTAATGTATAGGCCTGCCGGTTGCTATCGATGACCTGTGCCTGCGATGGAGCAGTGAGCCGGCCATGCTGTTGGCGTAAATGCTCGCGGGGGGCAAATACAAACCCGTTTACGGTAAGTGTAATGGCCTGCGTGGTAATATCCGCAGCCGCCAGTTTTACCAGCAATTGCGGGTTTTTGGTTATGGCCGTTTGTGCAAAGGAGCTTCCGGTGGTGGCAAAACGGTTGAGGTTAGGCGCGGCATCATAATAATACACATTGACCTGTTTCCGGAAATCTTCCGGTGAAAGAGCTGCTTTCAGTTTTACTTTTGCAGCACCCATTACGGCGGTAATGCCGGCCGGTTTTTGGGTTACATTGATTCTGAATTCCGTTGTTTTATTTTTTACAAAGCCGTCATAATGGCCCTTTGTTGGTTGAATGGTGATGGTGGCCGTATTTTTTTGCACGGCCGACCGGATGAGGGTAGTGGTGCCAACGCCCGACAGGTAGGCCTGGGTAAAACCATCATCGTCATATTCGGTAAATGTGGTATTGCCGGCAGGGTACAACTCATAGATCCGGGTTGTTTTATCAACCTGTGTAATATTATTATTCGGGTTGGTCAGGGGAATGATGGCGCCGGCTTTTACAAACACCGGGAGCTTCCAGAGGGGCGCATCAAAATTGTTCAGCACCTGGTTCCCTTTATACAGATCGCCGGAAAAATAATCGATCCAGGTGCCGGCAGGCAGGTAAATATTGTTACGGATATCATTTCCTTTTTCATCGGCTTTTGTTTCCTGGTAAATAGGGGCCACCAGGAACCAGGGGCCGTATAAGTACTGGTATTGTGTGGCCTTGCCATGGGTAAATGTATTGGGATCATCGAGGAACAGTGCGCGCATCATGGGCAGTCCGCTCACCGCCTGTTGGGCAATGCTATAGGTATATGGCAGTAACTCCGATTTTAGTTTAAGATAGGTGCGGTTGATGGAGGTTATGGGTTCGCCCAGTGCATAGGGATATTTTTCATTGGCGCCCCAGCCGTCCATGTTGAGCTGCATAGGGGTGAAGGTCTTCCATTGAAAATCGCGGGTGTTTACTTTGGGGTTCCTGCCGCCAAAAATTCCATCCATATCCGAAGTGATATTGGGCTGTCCGGAAAGTCCCGATCCCAGGTAGGTAGGAATGTGGAAACGGATATACTCCCACAGGCCGCCTGTCTGGTCACCGCTCCATACACCGGCGTAACGCTGGGTACCGGCCCATCCGTCTAATGAAATGATAAAAGGTCTTGCCTTGTTTCCGTATTGCGGCATGATATGCCCTACATCAGCAACACCATTCAGGCCAAAGGAATATCCCGGGCCTACCCAGGCTACATCGGTTTTTAATACCCGCACACCGGCAATGCCCACTTCCTTAACGATATCGCGCTGCAGCAATGCAGGAATACTGTCTTTGGGATGAAGGTCCGATTGTGTCCAAAGCCCTATCTGTACGCCGTTTTTACGGGCATAGTCTCCAAATGCTTTCAGGTTCTGAATATTGCTGTCCAGGGTGCTTGTTTGGCCATAGCCGGCGCCATATCCATCGTTGGGAAGGATCCATCCCAACGGCAGATCATGCGCCTTGTAACGGTCGATCACAGCTCTTGCAGAAAATTGGTAATTGTTTTTCTCTCCATTGAGTGATTCTTTGATGCCGCCGTTATCCTTCTGGCTTTCCTTGTAGCGCTGGCCATCTTCAAAAACAACGCCTACGGTGTCGGCTTTCCAATAGTCGCGGTTATAGGCGTTGAGGTGCCCTTCATAAAAGCCAAATTTGGGAAGCAGCACCGGGTGACCGGTAAGCTGGTAAAAATCGTTTAACAACGCCGCCGGCTCTTTGTCAATCATAAAGAATACATCAAGATAATTGGTCTCATGCGAGAGGGTTACCACGTTTTTTTCCTTGGCCCCAAAATCATATTTTCCTTTTTTGAAGGTGTACCACATAAAACCGTACCCATTGGTAGACCAGTAGAAAGGGGTAGGAGAGGCCACTCCTCCATCGGTCCAGCTGTTCTGGTTTTCGATGGCTATGATCTTTCCTTTATGAGAAAAACGGCCATTTTGCACACCGCCGCCATAAAAATATTCAGCCGGGTTTTCTTTCAGTTTGAGGAATGTGTTTTTTTTGTCGAATCCTACCGGGGCAAGGGTTTGTAGCACGGTTTGCCTGCTTTTGCTATTGATGATTTCCAGAAGTGTTGTAGGCTTGTCGAAGGCCACGGTAATGGCATTGGTCGAAATGATGATCTTCCTGCCATTATCTTTTATATTCAGTTTGGAAACCGATTTACGGGGATGGTCGGTAAGAATCGATGCGGGCGGTGTTGCTTCCGGCACGCGGAGCGTTCCCCCCGCGGGATCTGTAAACATGCGGAAGATATTTTCGCCATAAAAGTCCAGCAGCAGCTCCCGGTGGTTGCTGAACCGGAGCTTTACGGTGGTTGAATTAACTTTTTCGGCACCGGTTATCTGCAGGGTATCGGCCGCCGGTTTTGAAGATGGTGCTTGTGCGGCAATGGTAAAGATGGTTGCTGTGGCAAGTAATATGGTAAGTAATCCTTTTCTGAAGGATGCAATTCCTGGCTCCCGGTTCATTATTGCTGAATTATGTTAAAATTGATCCTGTAAAAGTAATGAACCCCTGCCGTAAAAAAATGGTTTATGAAAACGATTGCACAGTGATATTGAGAAAATTATAATTGATGTACAAACGATTGCATAGTATGTAAAGGTTTTTTAAGTTGGGCCTGCTCGCCTTTTTCGGGGATAGGTACGCGCGTGTTTTATAAGTAACTTTATTTTTTTAAATTTCAATAACTGTAATACGATGGATGCTAAATCTGCCATGGACCTTGTTAAAGAGGCAAAGCAACAGATCGAGAACCTGACCCCGGAACAGGTACAGGAGGAACTTTTATCCGGTAATGCGGTACTTATTGATATTCGCGAAAGCGGGGAGCTGGAGCAAAACGGCAGGATCGGCGGATCGGTGCATGCGCCCCGGGGAATGCTCGAATTTTATGCGGATGCCACCCTTCCTTATCACAAGCCAGAATTTGATAAATCGAAAAGGATCATCCTTCATTGTGCCTCCGGTGGAAGGTCTGCACTGGCCGTTCAAACGCTGAAGACAATGGGATATGATCACGTGGCACATCTGGATGGCGGCCTGAAAGCCTGGAAGGATGCGGGCTTTGATACGGTGTAGCAGCAAGGCTTAGATTCCGCTGATCCCTGATTGCAGCAGTTTATTTACAACAACACCCGCAACGATGGCAATGCCGAAACTGAGCAGGGTGCCAATCAGGATGTATTCGGTCAGCTTCCGGTCTTGCCCTGCTTTTAGGTCGCTGAAACGAAACACAGACTTAGCGGTTACCAGAAACCCGATGGCCACCCATTGCTGGTTCAGGATAAAGATCAGCACCAGTATGCGCTCAAGATAACCGATCATCATGCCGGCGTGCTGGAGCGACCGGGTTTCAATAATATCTGTTTTGATCTCTGTTGCCGGTGTCCATTTGGACAGGATCAGTTTTATGATCACGGAAACCGGTGTGGTCAGCAATACCAGGCCGGTTATGATGATCAGCAGGGCATTTAACTGTGGGGCGCTCAGCTGTATTGCAAAGGGCTCCGTCCACCAGGCAACGGCTCCAATTACCGCCAGATGCAACACCTGGTCCAGTACAAAAAATGTTTTCCGGGTTTTGGATGTCTGAAGCCGGAGCTTTGCAAGGTCAATCAGCAAATGACTGCCTGCAATCACTAATGCAGGGACGAGATACCGGGCATCCATCGTAATGAGCAGGATCAGCACAAAATGGATGAGCACATGCAGGTATAGCCGGGGACTTTTATAAGTATCCCGTTCTTTTTCTGCAACCCAGCGGGAGGGCTGTAACACAAAATCACCGAGTAAATGTGCCAGCAACAGTTTTATGAGTAGTATCATGTGTTAAGAGCGGTTATTGTTTTTTGATAAAATTGATTAAAATCCATCAGCAGATCCAATTGCGCCCGTCTACGGCTCTGGCTTACGGCCGATTGGTTGATCTTTAATTTTGCGGCGATCTGTTGCTGGTTCCAGCCGGGCTCTTCCAGGATCCATTGTACGGTTTCCGCCAGGGAAGGGCTCCAGCTATCCATAACGAGCGCCGCAAAACGGGCCATGAGGTTAAGCGCGGTATCGGCCTTTTCATCACCCGTAGCCAGGGCAAGCGTGGTCTTTTCTTCCTTCATGCTGTCAAACTTCCGTCCGGATCTTACAAATGCCGTTCCGTTGGCTTCTGTAATTTTCCCGGTTTGATAGGATATATCGCCCAGCCCGATGCTGAGCCGCACATCCAGGCGGGCCTGCTGTTTGATCCTGCTTTTAAGAAGCATACTTTTAAAGAGGGCTTCAGCTGGGGGCAGCTTTAACTGAAAGGCATCACCGCGGTAGATCTCCCAGTCTGCCGGCCTGCGGCCTTGCTTTCTTAAAAAACCTTTCAATAACGGCATCCATTCTTTGGGGTCCGCTGTTTCTGAACGGATAATATCTCCTGTAATAATAGCGATCATGATTCAAATATAAGTTTATTTACTTATAAATTAAAATATAACCTTAAGTGCTTATATTTTTAGTGATTAGTTATATTGCTTATAATGTATGCATGGATCTGACAGATAGCATAAAAATACTAAAATTATTAGTATAATGACGGTTTAATGGATTTAAGAAGCTGTTTATATTGTAAAGGAGTCCGCAACAAATGGTTATGGCGATTATTTCCCCGCAGGTCTGCGGGGACTGCATTAAGAAAAATCTATTTTTAAACAGCTTCCAGGCAACGCCGCGCATTAAAATTAAAAAGAAACCAGCTTATTCAACGTAATACTCCTTTTACACTATTTTTTTATCATTTATGTGGTAAATTAGCCGCACCATTTTAATTTTAAGCGTATATACTTAATTATGTTTCAACTAATCAATAAAACCGCCGTAGTAACGGGCGGTGGAAGCGGCATTGGAAAGGCAGTAGCCCTTTTGTTTGCAAAAGCAGGAGCACGGGTAATCGTGGCCGATTTTAATAAAGAGGCCGGTCAGCAAACGATCGGGGAAATTGAGGCCGCCGGCGGCAAGGCCGAAGCCATTTTTTTGGATGTATCCCGCCAGGAAGAGGTGGTGCGGGCATTTGAGCAATTGCCGGTGATCGATGTATTGGTAAACAGTGCGGGTATCTCTCATATCGGGAAGGCCGATACCACTGCAGAAGCGGATTTTGACCGGGTTTACAGTGTGAATGTAAAAGGCGTGTATAATACCTTGTATGCCGTCATTCCCCGGATGAAAGCGCAGGGCGGAGGCGTTATTATTAATATGGCTTCCATCGCCTCCAGTGTTGGGTTGCCCGACCGTTTTGCCTACTCTATGAGCAAGGGGGCGGTACTGGCCATGACCTTATCGGTAGCCAAAGATTATATCGGCGATGGCATCCGGTGCAACTGTGTTTCTCCCGCACGCGTGCATACGCCCTTTGTTGATGGGTTTCTTGCAAAAAACTATCCGGGCCGGGAAAAAGAGATGTTCGAAAAATTATCAAAAACACAACCCATCGGCCGTATGGCCAAACCAGAGGAAATAGCTGCATTGATCTTATACCTGTGCAGTGATGAAGCCGGGTTTATTACCGGTTGCGATTACCCGATTGACGGGGGATTCATTAAATTAAATAATTAACAATAACAGAGATATGAAATTAATACGATTCGGACAAACGGGCAAAGAGAAAACAGGAGTGCTTATTGAGGGTGTGCGTTATGATACATCTGCATTTGGTGAAGACTATAACGAAGCATTTTTTGAAAACAACGGCCTGGAACGACTGCGGCAATTTGTTGATCAGAATGCGGCAGGCTTGCCCAGGGTAAGCGAAGATGAGCGCTGGGCAAGCTGTGTAGCACGGCCTTCAAAAATTATCTGCATCGGGTTAAACTATGCATTGCATGCAAAGGAAACTAATGCTCCTGTTCCAAAGGAACCGGTCGTTTTTTTTAAATCCACCACGGCTTTGTGCGGCCCCTTTGATGATGTGGTGATACCAAAGAATTCTGTAAAGACAGATTGGGAGGTTGAGCTGGCGGTGGTGATAGGCAAAAAAACATCTTATGTAGATGAAGCAAATGCGCTGGATTATGTAGCAGGTTATGCATTGCATAACGATTACAGCGAACGGGAATTCCAGATTGAAAGGGGTGGCCAGTGGGTAAAAGGCAAGAGCTGTGATACGTTTGCACCGCTGGGACCCTTTATGGCAACCGCCGATGAAATTGAAAATCCCAATAACCTGAACCTTTGGTTGAAGGTGAACGGCACAATGATGCAAAACTCTACGACCTCCGATTTTATTTTTAATATACAACAGGTGATCAGCCACCTGAGCCAGTTTATGACCTTGCTGCCCGGCGATGTGATCTCTACAGGAACCCCTGCAGGCGTGGGCCTGGGTCAGAAGCCGGAACCCTGGTACTTAAAGCCGGGTGATGTAATTGAATTGGGCATTGAAGGGTTAGGTACGTCAAAGCAAACCGCTGTAGCGTATCAGAAAGGATCATAGCCCCTTTTTATTTGGAACCATTAGGGAATTAAGAAGCATCTTAGTGAGTTTGGCTCTTGCTGTAACCATTAAGAAATGAAGGGGCATTAAGCTTTAACTATTCTTGATTTCTTAATGGTTTACAGATTGTTGAACCGGTATCATTTTACCAAGCAGGGAACGTCCGGTTTGAATCCTGATGGCTATCGGGAGCTGTAATGAAAGAGATCTCGTCTGCAGTTCGGAAACCTTTATGCGCAAACGAGATCTCTTCCTTCTTTATTGAATGCCTGACTGACAGGCGTTACATTACATGAGGTATTTTAGATTTCTGCCGTCATCGATTCCAGCACCGCTTCCGTAACACCTGTAAAGCTAAACCCACCATCGTGGAACAGGTTCTGCATGGTTACATACCGGGTAAGATCGCTGAATAAAACAGAAATGTAATCAGCACAGGCTTCTGCGGGAGCATTGCCAAGGGGGCTCATTTTTTCAGCATAGCTGATAAAGTTGTCAAATCCTTTTACGCCACTGCCTGCCGTTGTTTTTGTGGGCGACTGGGAGATGGTATTAATACGTACTTTTTTCTTTACTCCATAGTAGTAACCAAAAGTGCGGGTAATGCTCTCCAGCAAGGCCTTGGCATCGGCCATCTCGCTATAGTCGGGAAATACGCGCTGTGCCGCAATATAGGTAAGGGCAATTACACTCCCGTATTCATTGAGCGCATCCAGGTCCCATGCCGTCTTTAAAATACGATGCAGGCTCATAGAGGAAATATCAAAGGTCTTATGGTTCCAGTCGTAGTTAAGGTCGGTGTATTCCTTTCCTTTACGCACGTTCAGGCCCATACCCACGGAGTGAAGGATAAAATCGATCTTGCCGCCAAAATGTTCCATTGATTTTTCAACCAGGGCCCTCAGGTCATCCATATTGGTAACATCCGCTCCAATTACCGGTGCATTGCCGCAGGCTTCCGCCAGTTTGTTAATCTCGCCCATGCGCAGTGCCACGGGGGCATTGGTCAATACCAGTTCTGCACCTTCATTATAACATTGCTGAGCGGTTTTCCATGCGATGGATTTTTCGTCCAGCGCGCCAAAGATGATTCCCTTTTTTCCTTTTAAAAGATTATATGCCATACAGTTGAATTATGAGCGGTAAAAATAAGAATATAATTCCTCATTTCTGATTTTTATCGGAAGGATCGGCCTTTGCAGTTTTTGCAGGATGAAGGTCCCGATAGTAGCGGATGCCCTCCATAACACCAGCGGCCTGTTTTTGCCGGGCAAAATATACATGACGGCTTTTTTTGAGCAGTTCCAGTTCCGGGCTGTGGTTGGATACCACGATACCTCGGGTACTGCCGCGCAGCATGTCGATATCGTTGCCGCCGTTACCAGCTGTTATAAAGTGATCCAGCGGCAACTGCCATTTGTAACTCAGGTAGCGGACGGCATTTCCTTTTCCGGCCCTTACCGGCAAAATGTCAAGGAACCGGTTATCCGTCAGCAGGATCTTTGCCCTTAGCCGGCGGTCGTCCAGGAATTTATAAAGATTGGCAAGGTCGCCTTCGTTAAAGCGGTCGGTAACATAGTAGCTGAGTTTGTATTCCCACTGGGCATCGGCTTCCTGCAGATGCAGGCCGGGGTAGTGGTCCAGGGCGGCCACCAGTTCTTTTCGTTTCCACTGGTGGTTGATATGACGCTCCCAGCCGGGGTCGGGCAAAAAATTCCGTGTATAATAGATCTCCGTGCCGGCCGAACAGATCAGGATATCCGGTTCAGGAAATTGGAACTGCCGGAGCGCTGCATTGGTAAGCGCTTTGTTTCTACCGGAGGCTATGCCAAAAATTACTTTATTTTTATTTTCGTCAACCCATTGTTTGATGGCGTCCAGGCCCGTAGCATCTTCGCCCTCAATGAGCGTTCCGTCAAGATCTGAAATGAAAAAATAATCGGCCTTCATTAGTTTTTTTCCCAGGGGAAGTTCCTGGGTTTCTTTCAGGAGGATCTGCGGCTTGCATATTCCATCTATAGATTTGATGTAGGCATTTACATGCGCTTCCCAGGAATAGTCTTCCTGCCCGGCCCGGATACCGTTGGCAGAATATTTTTCCCAAAGCGCCGTGTCTGCAATGATTTTTTTTAAGGCATCGGCTATTTCCCTGGTGTCCTGCACATTTACCAGCATACCGTTGCGGGCATTGCCAATAATCTCTTTTGGACCACCGGTGGGCGAAGCTACTATGGGCAGGCCGCAGGCAGCCGCTTCCACAATGGTGAGCCCGAAATTTTCGCCGGGCGTGGCGTTTACAAAAACGCCTTTTCGTTGCGCGGCGAGGCGATAAATTTCAGGAACCTCCAGCGATGGATCATTCTTTTTGGGCAACGCCATTTTGCCGTAGAGATCATATTTGTCCATCAGCAGGAGCAGGCCGGTAAGGATCTCCTGCTCGTCCGGCGGCATTTGCGTGATATCTTTCCGTACGCCTGCAAAAATAGCCAGGTTTGCCATACTCTGCAATTCCTTGTCCTGCCCGAAACAGTCGATAATGGTTTCAAAATTTTTTCGTTTGTCTGCCCGGCCTATCGAAAGGATGAGGGGTTTGCCCGGGGCAAAAAGAAAACGTTCTATTTCGGAGCTCACCCGGTACATCGCCTGTTCCTGTTCCAATGGAATGCTGAAGGAAGGCATTCCTACCCGGTAAAACGGGTAAAAAACCTCGTTGTTAATACCTGGTGAAATAATGCGGAAACGGGCTTTGTCTTTATTTTGGTACCAGCGGTATTGGGTTTCGATTTCGTGTTGGGTGCTTACAATGATCAGGCTGGCCAGCCGCAGGGATTCTTCTTCTTCCTGCACTCTCCGGGTCATATTGAATTTCTGGTTAATCGTGTCTTCAGAAAGCCCGTCTTTTAAAAGGATATCCTTTTTATTCAGCCCAAGCGAGTGTCCCGTAGCAATAAAGGGGACCTCAAAAATCTTGCTGATCTCACCGGCTATATAATTGCCATCGGCATAGTGGCCATGTACAATATCCGGATAATCGTCCTGCTTTTCGATAAAGCGGATAACCTTGTCTACGAATTCATCAAGGTTATCCCATAAACTTTCTTTAGGTTTGTATAAGTGACCGCCACAGGTGATCCGTACAATACGGGCTTTGGATGACAGGGTTTCTATTTCATGATTATAGGTTTCCGAAACCCGCTTGTCGGCAATCCGCCTGGTGAACAGATCCACCTTCCGGACCTGCGGGTGGTGCGACAGGGCCTCCAGTAATTCCAGTACATATTTTACCTGTCCGCCCGTGTCTTTATCTCTCCCGATCTCAGGTTTGTGATGCCGGATCAGGCCATGCGGACTAAAGAGTTGTATATAATATCCTTGCATTGTATATTATTTTATAGGTTGAGGCATTTATACCATTTTTTAAGGGAAGGGCTTAAACCGCAGGACGCAGGCCCCGGATAAACCGGTAACAAGGGTAACAACGGGGCGATATCAAAGTCATTACAGTTGAAATATAACTAATTTTTTAAGAATGGAGCGCTTAACCGACAATTTATATTCCGGCTCAGGATTCAGCGAATGGGAAATAGGGGATGTAACTATGATCCTGCATAAGAATATATATCATCTTTTTCATCTTATTATTCCCAACCATGATTATATCGCCCATGCAGTTTCAAAAGATGGGATCACATGGCGAAGGGTTAAAAATGCCCTGTTTGTGGGCGATCCCGGCGATTGGGATGATGATATGTTATGGACCATGCAGGTATATGAATCCAATAACCGGTTCGAAATGTATTATACAGGCCTGCAGCGCAAAGACCGGGGCGTGGTATCAAAGATCGGTCTGGCGGTGTCGGATAACCTGTTCGACTGGCAGAAAGTGAATGATGAAATATTCCCCTTTGGCCCCCGGGCGCCGCACTATGAAACGTATGAGAATAATCCCCGGCTCTGGATGAGCTTCCGGGATCCTTTCCGGTACGATTACGGGGAAAAGACGTTCTTTCTGGTTTGTACAAGAGCCGCTACAGGGCCGGTTTCGCGGAGGGGCTGTGTGGGCCTGGTGCAGCTGATGGATAAAGAGCTGATCTTTCATCCGCCGCTGCATTTTCCACGGGCCTATGATGATGTGGAATGCCCCTGTGTTTTTGAGCTCAACGGAACGCACTACCTGTTAGGCTCCATACGTGAAGATATAAAAGTACGGTACTGGTTTGCCCCGGATTTTATGGGCGAGTATCATTGTTTTCATAATAATGTGCTACTGCCGCAGGGAAACTATGCCGCGCGCATCCAGCGTGATGGGGACTACCTGCTGGTGTATAATTTTTTTTATGCAAACGGCAACGTGAACGCCCTGCGCATTTTTCCGCCGCCCAAACAATTGGAAACAGATGACCGGGGAAGACTGGTGCTGAAAAGCTATTACCGCTGGGATCAGATGGTGATCCAAACCCTTACACAGAATGAGATGGGGGATATCATTCCGCTTTTTAATAATCCCACGGCTGCCTTTGAACAGGAGCAGGATAAGTGGACCTGCGGATCCCGCAGCGGGTATGAGGTTTTTGTGATCCAGAAGTCGGCGCCCGGCTTTATCTGGGAAGGGATACTTGCGGTGGAGGGCATGGGCAAACTGGGGCTGGTAACAGACATTGATGAAGAGGGTTCCGGCTACTACTATAGCTTTGATGTCATCAACAGCGTGGTACACTTGCAAAGCTGGGGCTTTAATGCGGCCAATACCCGTTCCAATTTTGTATACAATGTACTTCAGGATAATATCTTTCATCTGAAGGAGGAAAAGGAATTTCATTTCCGGCTGATCCGTTATGGAAATTATATTGAGCTGGCTATTGACGGAGTTGTAAAGTTGTCGCTGATCGATTATACTTATTTTGGAAACGGAATCGGTCTGTATTCTGCTTCTTCTACCATCTCCCTCAGAAGTGCAACGTTAAAAAACCTTCCGATACCGGAGAGTGAATACGGGAGTGATGCCACTGAAACTCTGAAACTCTGAAATTTCTGATTTCTGATTTCTGATGAACCTACTAATATATGAAGAACCCTGTTAATATTGGACCTCAAACATTAAACAAGAAACGATGAACGGCTCATGGAGTATAAAACCGGATCTAACGTGAAACCTTAAACCTTGAACGTTAAACCTTAATATACGAAGACCCCGGTTCGTACCGAATCTTATTTCCACATTTTCAAATTAACTGTGGGACTGTTTCTTTTCCAGATCTATTAAGCGCGTCATATATTCTTCCTGGTTGGACAATAACTGGTCCAGCTTTTCATGAAGGATACGGACCTCGAGCTCGGATTTGAGGTTGACCATATAATCCATTTTTGAGCGTGCGCGGTCTTTTTCTTCCTGCCGGTTCTGGCTCATCATAATGATGGGCGCCTGAAGCGCGGCAAGGCAGGACAGCAGCAGGTTTAGCAGGATAAAAGGGTAGGGGTCAAATCCTTTGTTGTGCAACCAGTATAGATTGAAAAGGATCCAGACCAGCAGGAAAACAATAAAAGAGATGATAAAGGTCCAGCTGCCGCCAAAACCAGATACCCGGTCGGCCAGGCGCTGCCCAAGCGTTAGTTTATTGCTATCGTCTTCATCAATCATATCCGATATGATCGTTTGATTGGTCATCGAAGAAATCACACTGTCTTCCAATTCTGAAAGCTGGTGAATATCCCGCAGGAGGTATTTGGAAATATAGCGCAGTTTGTATTCATTGAGCTCGTTATAAGCAATACTGTCTGAACGTTTAAGCTCCGGGCGTTCCAGTTTAATGTACTCAAATAGAGCGGGGCGCAGTTGTCTGCAGGGGACATGCGCATTTTCTTTGCCGTGGTTGCCGGATGAAGCGGTGAATACGGAATCATTCATGCCTGTACTTTTTATAAAGCTAAGCTTTTGGAGGCGGATTTAAAAGCTTAGCTTTACTGGGTACATTTCAAATGGTCACTGTCATGCTGAATTTGTTTCCTGTCATGCTGAATTTATTTCAGCATCTATACCTGATTTACACAGCCCCTGAAACAGCAATAGATCCCGGGTCAAGCCGGGGATGACATCATGGGTGACATTGCGTTTATGGGAGTGCGACAATTTAGAATGCACCTGCATTAATCTAGGTTAAGCCCAACTCCGTGGGAGTCCGTTAAATTTGTAGTCAAATAAAAAAATATGGAACTTGGTATCAGTATGTTTGGAGACCTTCATTTTGATGCGGCAACCAATAGCGTGCAGGCTCCTGGTGAACGGTTAAAAGAAATTATTGAGGAAATAAAATTAATGGATGAGGTAGGGTTGGATTATTTTGGCATTGGGGAGCATCACCGGCCGGATTATGCCGTTCCTACCCCCGAAATTGTGCTGGCGGCAGCTTCAACGGTAACAAAGAATATAAAGTTGGGGAGTGCCGTGTCGGTTGTCAGCTCGTCTGATCCGGTTAAATTGTATCAGAACTTTGCCATGGTAGACCAGCTGTCGGGTGGCCGGGCGGAGCTGATGGCGGGGCGGGGCAGTTTTATTGAATCTTTTCCATTATTTGGATATGATCTCCGCGATTATGATTCCTTGTTTGAGGAAAAACTGGACCTGCTATTAAAGATCAACAAAGAGCCGGTGATCACCTGGAAGGGGAAACACCGGGCTCCGTTGCAGGAGCAAATGATATTGCCAAGAGCTACTGATAATCATCTGCCCGTTTGGGTGGCTGTTGGGGGTACCCCTTCGTCTGTGGAGCGCGCCGGACGGTTAGGATTACCGTTGATGATTGCTATTATCGGTGGCTCACCGGCGCAGTTTCAGCCCTTTTTTGAATTGTACAAAGAAACCTGGCAACAGTACGGGCACCCGATGGATCAATACCAGGTAGGTATTCATGTGCATGGGTTTTATGGGGACGATAGCGCTGCACTTAGCGACATGTATTACCCGCTGTATGCGGCGCAGATGGACCGTGTTGGGCGTAGCAGGGGATGGCCTCCTTACAGGAGAAACCAGTTCGATTTTGGTAAAACAAAAAATGGCGCATTAGTGATTGGAGATGCCAGTGAGGCCATCGATAAGATCTTATACCTGCAGAAAATGTTCGGGCTTACACGTTTTGCCACACATATGGATACCGGGGCGCCGCTGCATAAGGATATTATGAAGTCCATTGAGATCTATGGAACAAAAATAGCACCGAAGGTACGGGAGGCATTACGGTAATAGGGCAATCTCTCTTTGATTATTTGTACTGGATCTTGTTTACCCGGTTGGCCGTAGCATGTTATACCCGACTTGTTTTCTCGTTCTGCTAACGTTGTTTCCCTGTCCTGCTGAACTTTTTTTTCTGTCATTGGCAGCTTGTTTTCCTGTCATGCTGAATTTATTTTTCTGACATACGGAATGCAATAGCACGCGAAAAACAGTTGAAGCGGTGGGGAATGGAAGTTGAACCTGATCCGTGAACAAAACCCGGAGATGAAGGATCTTTCTGGTGAATGGCTGTAATAATTGTAGCCTGTCGGTTCTATAGATCCTGAAACAAGTACAGGATGACTATGAACAAATTCAGGACGATAGGGCCAAAGTCTGATTGATGGTTAATACGTATTCAGTCGTTGGCAAGATGTCATCCCGGGCTTGACCCGGGATCTATGCCTGTTACAACACCATTCATGTTAGGTCCGGAAATGAATTCGGAACGACAGTAACCGATGCCGTTTCAGTGTTTACGAAAAAGCATAATTTGCCGGAGGCATTTCCAGGTTTGGTTTATAATATTTGTTGCGGTATTCGATCGGTGTAAGCCCGGTTACTTTTTTGAATACATCCCGGAAGGCCTTGGTATCTGTGTATCCTACGTCGTACATGACCTCGTTTATATTCTGGCGTTTGGATTCAAATTTACGCTTGGCCGCTTCAATACGAACACGTTGAATGTATTCCAGCACCGTATTATTGGTGGCTTGTTTAAACCGGCGTTCAAAGCTCCTCCGGCTAACAGCAATAAGGCCTGCCAGCTGGTCGATGCTGATGCGTTCGCCAATATTCTTTTCTATAAAATCCTGGGCTTTTATAACGCCGTCATCATTATGATCTTTCTGCCCTTTAAATATGGAAAAAGCGTTTTGACTGTTCCGGTCAATATCGATGGCAAAATATTTGGCAAGGAGGATTGCCGTTTCGCGATTGGTGTATTTTTCCACAAGGTATAAAAGGAGGTTCCAGATGGAATTGGCCCCGCCACTGGAATAGATCCCTGCCTCATCAGTAATAACCGTACCATCTGCGATGGCCACCTGCGGATACAATTGCATAAATTCATGATAGTAGGCCCAGTGGGTAGAGCATTTTTTGTTATCGAGGATGCCGGTAGCTGCCAGTAAAAAGGCGCCCAGGCATAGGGATGCCACCTCGGTGCCCCGGGCATGTATCGCCGCAATAAGGGGCAATGCCGGCTCGTTTGCGGCAACCGCCTTGCTCATGTCTGCATCGATCAGCGCGGGAATAATCAGCAGGTCTGCCTCCGTTACCTCCTTAAGCAACCGGTCTGCGGTTACGGTGTATAACCCATTAGAAAGAGGAATCGTTTTGTTCAGCCCCACCAGCTCTATCCTGAATGCTGCAGGATAGCCATTGGCGGTTAAAAAATCATTGGCGGTCTGGAAAATTCTTGCTGCCGGCGTAATGGCTTCAATAACCCCGTTGATGGGGACGTAGACGCAGATCCGTTTCATTCGTATACTTTTTATTTTTTGATTTTGTCGAATGGAACTTATCAGGTATAAAATTTTCATTCCCTTTGTGATAAAAATGAAAATTTTATAATGAATGTTTCATGTAGAAAATTTTTGTAAAGATAAAAAATGTCGCTGTCGTTAACAACCCCTTTCAATGACGTATCTGCCACCATGGTTTACGTTATAATTGGGCCAACTTTGTGGTTGAAAGAATAGCCCGTGATCCGTATCAAATCATATTTAACATTTAACGGCAATTGCCGGGAGGCGATGCTTTTTTACCGGGAATGCCTGGGAGGAGCATTGCATTTCGAAACGCTGGGCGCCTCTTTGGAGATGGGACAATTGCCCAAAAAGCTGGAACAGTATATTTTACAGGCCTCTTTGCGGTCGCCCTATGCAGAACTCATTGCAACGGATATGGTGCCCGAAGAAGGGTTATATCAGGGCAATAATATTGCGTTGATGCTGGAATGCAGGAGCCTGAAGGAATTAATGCGGGTATATCGGCGGCTTGGTGAAGGCGGCAGGGCCACACAGCAGGTCATCCCCACCAAATCGGGAAGTTACTACGCCTCATTAACAGACAGGTTTGGGATCCGCTGGATGCTGAATTTTATGCCGGAACTTAACGAACCGTAATATGAAAGCAGCTAACATAGTATTCCTTTATAAAGAGGATCTTCCCACGGGCCTGGTAGTTGGCCAGGACTGCATGCAAGGCGCGTTCGAGCCGTTTATTGGGGCGCTTTCGTCCATTAAAACGGATATAGGAAATGTCGAAAGAGCTGCCATAGTTATGCGAGCTGATGCCCGAGGTCGCATTTCCGTTTACCCGGCGAAGCCGGTCCTGCCCATTCAGGGTCCGTGTGAGCGAAGTAATCGTAAATGTGCTTTTGGTTTGCGCATAAAAAGAACGCGCGATCTGGTTTAGCACAGCCTTTGCCCTGGGGGTAAGATAAGGCGTGCTGTAAGTGAGTTTCTGCACCCGGTATCCTTTTCCGGAGTTAACCTTGGTTAGCTTCTTTTTGCTCACATAGCTTTTGACCTGTGCGCTGCTTTTTAACAGGGGAACACCGTGCCGGCGCGCCACATCCAGGTGCGCTTTGTAACGGGCACTCTGCGCAAAAAGATGCTGTGGTACCCAAACGCCCAGGAGCAGCGCTCCCAAAAAAACGAAGAGTTGTTTCATTAAATATTGGCTGATCAAGACCGGGCAAAGATAGGGGTTAGGGGTGTACACTCCTTTTTTTGAGATCTGCTGCATTAAACACAGGCCTTGTTTGGGCAATATCTGCAAAAGTACGTTGGGGCAGGTTTTTGAAAACTTTGTGCGGAAGTTTTGTGTCCGGGCTGATGATGGACCATGCCGTGAGGAAGAGGATCCAGAAATCGACCCGGAGATTTTTATGCCGGTTGTACCACATTTCCAGTTCACCCTTATATGGAGCGATTACTTTTTTATAATATTCTACACGATCCATTTTAGTGTTGGTAAGCAGCTGTTCTTCATCGCGAAAAATGATCGACCCGATGCCGGTGACTCCCGGAGGGGAGTCGTACACCTGGTTGCGCACTTCCTCCGTATAGGCGTTAAATGTTTGGTCAACAAGGGGGCGGGGGCCTACAAGGCTCATATCACCCCTGATCACATTAATGATCTGTGGCAGTTCATTAATCTTTGTCATTCGCAGAAAACCACCAATCGGAAGCAGCCGGGGATCTTTTCTTACGGTGATCAGCCCGGTGCCCATATTGGGGCTGTCCTTGAGCATCGTAGCAAACTTAATAATATGAAAGTAATTGTTTTTATACCCGATCCTTTTTTGCCGGTAAAATACGTAGTGCTCACCCGTTAAAAGAAGGATGACCGCTATCGGGAGCATAAAGGGGAGCATGACCAGGAACAGGATCAGTGAAACCGTAAGGTCAATAAGGCGTTTAAGAAAAAGATACATGATTAAGAATTACATTTTTTGATCAAGGTTTACACCTGTTTCGATATGCTCAAATCCGGGGATCATCGCATTCAAT
Source organism: Niabella hirudinis (assembly GCF_051201075.1). Classification (NCBI taxonomy): domain Bacteria; kingdom Pseudomonadati; phylum Bacteroidota; class Chitinophagia; order Chitinophagales; family Chitinophagaceae; genus Niabella; species Niabella hirudinis. The sequence goes on along the minus strand of NZ_JBPEHJ010000001.1, from coordinate 364,113 downwards.
GCAGAAACGATATCCTTCTTCTCGGCCCTTGCATCTTCAAAAACCAGTCTTAAAGTGTGTACGATTTTGTCCAGATCTTCAATGGATCTTCGTTTGGCATTTTTTACAGTACCGAAGGATTGAAAAGAGCGGGTATCCAGTTCTTCTTCTTCCGTATAAAACTCTTCATACAATTTTTCGCCATTGGTGCTACTGGGGAAAAAGTAAACAGGGTAGCGGCCATTTTGAATATCGGCTGTCGCCTGTTTTGCCGCATCTTCTGATGAGCAGGCCTCCATTTCAAATCCCATTTCATTCAAAAATGGCGGAACAATATCGGCGAAGTTGACCATGCTGGATGGTTCCAGTTTTGGGAAAAAGATCTCGCCCGATTGCCCAAGAATGCAGGCGCAGAGGCAGATCTGCCCCGATTCTTCGGGGGAAACAAAAAAGCGCTTTACATCGGAAGGGCACGCGAGCGGCTGTTGTTTTAGCAAGCGTTCTATAAAACCCGCCAGCAGACTCCCGTTTGAGAAAGCTACGTTGGCAAACCGTGCGGTAGTAATTTTCATTTTCCCGGAGTAGGCGAGGATCACTTCTTCCATCAGCTTCTTGCTGGCGCCCATTACGTTTACAGGGTTGGCGGCTTTATCGGTTGATACGCAAAAGAAATGCCTGGGGGGATATTGGGTCAGCAGCTCCAGCAGGTCTTTTGCTCTTGTAACGTTATTTTCTACCATGGCCTCTATGGAAAAGATGTCTTTTTCCGAGCGCACATGTTTGTGCGCTGCAAAATTGGCAACAATATCAAAAGGACCTTCGTGCTCAAAAATTTTCCGGAACGCTTTGTCGCTGAAGTTGACGGGGTAGGTTTTAAAATTATCTGGCATTTGAAGTTCAGGCCGGCTCCGGCAGTCCCGGACAAGCTCGGTAAGCCCGTTTTCATTGATGTCGACTACTATTAATTTACCGGGATGATACCGTACAAGTGTTCGGATGAATGAGGAACCGATCGTGCCGGCACCGCCGATGACCAATACGTTTTTATCTTTTATTTCCGTATGCAATTTCTCGGCATGGGTCTCCATGTCAGGTAAGAACAGGCTTTGAGGGCGGCGCGTTATATGGGTGCCTGTGAATTTTTCGATGTTGAAGTTTAGGGGCATTGTTAATAGTTTTATACTTCGTTGTTTCTAAATTCAATTTTGAAATACTGCTGTCAGATGCGGTAGTTCTGCATGACATCTGAAGGCTGCCAGTGCAATTCTTTTTTTGCTTTTTGGTTACTAAAAGTTAAAGTCTCTGTTATTTTTTTTAACTTTTTGGTATTGATCGGGATTTTATTATTTAGTATATCTCCTGCTAACGCTATAGCCTTTGCTACCCAATAAGGAACGTTTTTAGGAGGGGGTCTATTCAATTGGCGGGCAATGAGTATTTCAAGTTCTTTAACAGTTGGGTGTGAATTATCGCAAACATTATATATTCCTCCTTTTTTTGTTAACAACGGAACCAGATCTGCAATATCCCGGCCCATTAAAACACTTTTGCGCGCCTTACTTCCTGCGATACTTACATATTTTCCGGTTTTTATGCCATTCACCATGGCTCCCAAATTTCCTGGAGCGTTTGAACCCGCTATTAAAGCCGGGCGTAGTATACTAAGTACAATGTTGTGCCTGTTGCACCAATCTAATAAAAAGGCTTCTGTTTTTTTCTTACTTAAAGCATACGGTTCGGCTCCATTTAATGGATGATCCTCTGAAATATTCTCCCCCTTTTCGCAGCCATAAACGGCAACTGTGCTTATGAATATGAAGGCATGTGGATAGCCCGATTTTTCAAATGCTGCGCAAAGGTTTTTTGTACCCTGCAAGTTCACATCAAAAAAAGCATTCCTTTCAGCATCCGTCTTTGGTATCGAATGTGCCTTTCCGGCAGCGTGAAGAATAATATCATAGGGTTTATCAAGGTTGGGTATTTGCTTTGCAATATCCACCTGGTAGTGATTCATAGCAGAAGACCCCATGGTTGTAATCGTATAGCTTTTTTCAAGCAACGCTTTTATATTATTGCCTAAAAAGCCAGTTGCACCCGTAAAAAGAAGACTCTCTGACATAATGATTGGAGGTTAATAATATTAGTAGATGAATGTTCTTTATATTTTTGTACGAGGGATTCCATCACCCTTACTTTTTTTTGAGGCGGGCAGGTTATTGTTGTAAAATGAAATAATTTCATCCCAGAACTTGTTTTGTTCATAGAACGCTTCCATCTTTAACCGGGCTTTTTTTGCTAATGAATACTGTAGTTTTTTATCATTGAGAAGCGTTTCTGCTGCATGATATAATGCGTCTGCATTTTTGGGCTCAATTAATATTCCACTTATGTTATTGTCTAATATTTCATTGCATCCATTGATGTCACTTGCAATACACGCCAGATTCATGGCAGCTGCCTGCATTAAAGACTGGGGAAAGCCCTCACGATAGCTTGGGAATAAAAAAATATCTGCCATTTTTAGGTAAGGTCTTATATCGTCTTGATGCCCGACATTTATTATGTTTTCATTTTTGTCTATTTCTTTTAGTGTTTCCTGTTCTAAGGGATAAAGATTTTCAAACGGCCCTACTAAAATTAATTTTATGTTGGTATATTTCTTGTCGAGTATTTTAAACATCTGAATGATTTCATTCACTCCTTTATAATAAACCAGACGGCCAACGAAACAAAAAACAGTTGTATCAGGTTGTATATTCTTTTTTTGTTTAAAATCTGCTATAAAATGGTCATTTACTGAATCGGGATTATAGTAACTCAAATCTATTCCATTTGAGCTGCCCATTCCTATAACCTGAATTTTGTTCTTATTGCAAATGTTTTTTAAAATATATCCTTTTTGATTGTGCGAATTGGGTAAAACAAAATCTGCGCAGAAATAGGCTATCTTTTCAACCAGTATCAGTATTCTTTTTTTTAAACCACTTGTTTCCATCAGGGGAAGACCAGCCACTGTGTGGATTTTTAAAGGAACGCGACAAATGTATGCAGATAACATGCCAATTATTCCGGCTTTTGGGGAGTGCGTATGCACAATTGTTGGTTTGGTTTTCAGAATTAAAGAAATGGTGTAAATTAAACTGATAAGATCTCTTAATGGGCTAAGCTTTCTTGTATATGGAAGCCTATAGTGTTTTACTTCTTCTCTTGTTTCTATATTTTTAACCCCTCCTTCGCCGTTGGAAGCGCTAATTACTTCAAACCCATGCTGGGAGACATACTTTAATTGCCCTTTTAATAATAGATCCAGCGAATGCGGAACAGTACTTATTCGTAATAATTTGGGCATCATTCAAGTCGAAATTTATTTTTGGGATGGAGTTAAAGGGCTGTTAAAGGTTTAGTTTTCCCAAGATCTGAAATTCATTCTATAAAATTAGTTATTTTTTTAATAAAGGCTTTAATAGAATGAGAATCTAATTCAGTATCAAATAGCTGCTTTTTATGGCTATCATTAGAAGTTAATCCACCTTTAATGGCCGAGTATAAACTTTCCACATTATTTATTTCAGCCAGATATAGTCCACTTATTTGGTCAATATCTCCCGCGCACTTTGTGGAAGCTACTTTTTGATTCTGGGACATCATTTGTAACAAAACATTCGGAAATCCCTCTCTGATTGAAGAAACCACACATAGTTTAGCCCGGCGAAAATATGGGTACACATTATTTGCGTGCCCTTTAAGGATAACAGTTTCTTCGAGTTTTAATGCTTTTATTTGTGTTTCTAATTTTTGCCTTAATATTCCCTCTCCCAGTATTACTAATTTTAAAGTGGGGTAGTCGTCTGATAATTTCTTAAAAGCGGATATTAATATCGTAAATCCTTTTTCTGGAATCAAACGACCTGCGGAAACTATAAATTCACCGGTTATGTCAATTGTTTCCTGAGTCTCCTTTTTTTCCGGGTAAGTAAATGGGTTTTTGATTGTTTCAACTTTTGTTCTTTTCTTAAGGTAGGGCAGGGCTTTGAGAAGCTGCGCTCTCATGGTGTCTGTTTGGGTTATTACTAAGTCTAATTTTCTGTAGCCCAGCCAATATGCTAATCTGTATTGCAAAAGTTTAACACCCGAGTATCTGCCAAATATGGTTGTTGATTCCCTTCCAACTAATCGCTTTGTTTTTAAAATTTTAAGGTTCCTGAGGATTCCAAGCAATGCATTTAGCATCAGGTGAGAAGAAAATACAATTTCAAATTTATTTTTTTTCAGGTACGAAATAAGTTTCCCGAATTTATTGTTTATATAAATGATCTCTACATCCCTATTTAAGTTTTCCTGCCAGTATTGGGTGGTTTTCGGTTTGAAAAATATAATCTTAATTGCATTTGCCTCCTGCTCTGAATAGAATTTAGCTATTTTATACAAAACCTGCTCCGCTCCGCCTAAAGAGTCCGTTGTGGAAAATATCGCAATGTTGTTACTTTTCATGAATGTTTTTCCGTAGTAATGTTATAAATAAGGTTTCATATTTTTTTACTATAGATGCTGGCCCAAACCGCAGCCTCGCGTCTTCGCTTATTTGAGCAGCGTTCCATTCAGTTTTCAAAGCCTTTTGAATCGCTGTTTCAAATTCTGATGCGTCATTTGCTAAGAGCCCATTTGTTCCATCTATGATGATTTCCCGGGTGCCACCGGGAGCGTTGAACGCAATAACAGGAACCCCCATTGAAACGGCTTCCAGCAATGCATTGGGGAAGCCTTCTACATAAGAGCCTTGTAAAAAGAAATCTGATTCTGAAAGATATTGCTGTACCGCGGTTGTATGATGTACGATTTTAACACACTTTTTTAGATTTAATTCATCAATGAGCGCCTCGATTTTCAATATTTCCGGACCATCTCCAATCAATAGATATTCAAAACTTATTTTAATATTTTTCATAATATGAAGAAGCCTTTCATGTCCTTTTTCTTTGGATAGCCTTCCAACGGTAATAAATTTAATGGCGTTGACGGTTCTTTCCCGCCGAGAGGATGAAAATGATTCAATAGTAACCGGGTTACTAATTACCAGACTTTTGTTGATGCCTGGCCGGTACCTGTTATCGAAGTCTTTTTTCATGTCTTGCGACTGACAAATGATCGCATCTAACTGACGATATAATATTTTTTTTATAAATGAAGGTAATTGCTTCCTGTCTGAAAAATTTCCCATTACACTTCCAACACTGGCTTCCCGTCCTATAAATAGAATTTTGGGAAAGAAAAAGGAAAAGAAACCGAGTAGTAAATTTACATGAATGATAGAGCCTACGACAATGTTGGGCCTCCAGTTCCGAATGAACTGAAATATGTCTGGGATGGCATTAATAAGCCTTGGTTTTTCAAGGAATGTTACATTTATATTTTTGACGTCAAACACCTGATCTTTTCTGTGTCCCTGAATGAGTAAGGTTACATCAAAAACCTTTTTGTCCAAACGCTGGGCGATAAATGAAATAACTCTTTCTGCTCCGCCCGCTTTCAGGGATGGTAAAATAAAAAGGATTTTTATCATAAAAATTATACGGTTTTTTGATAAAAACCAAATTCCTGGTACCATTTTGATAGTACATAAACTCTCCAGATATATGAAGTGTAATCGTGTTTGCCCTCAAGATGGGCCCGATACATTTTTTTAAATTTCTTTACATTTAAATTTGGAACCTGATTAAGAAAATCATCTGATAGGTTCGCCATAAATTCCTCCTTTAATTCGTTGCGAATCCAACTGCCAATGGGTACAGCAAAACCTCTTTTGGGTTGGTTGAAAACTTCTTCGGGGATATATTCCTTTAAAATATCTTTCAGAATTTTTTTCTTGATTCCATTACCATAGCGATAGGATATTGGCAACTTCCGGGCATATTCGATGATGCGATAATCCAAAAAAGGGCTTCTTACCTCTACAGAAAATGCCATACTTGCCCGGTCTACTTTTACATTACTGTCATTTTCCAGCCACAGTTTGATATTGATATCCGCTGCTTTTTGAAATATATTTTTGGTCAGCTTAAATGCCTTTTGGTAGTGTGATAGCCACGATAAATTCCTTTTGTTGAGCAATGAATTGTGTCCAATAAAAATTCCCGCAATAAAATCATTTTCAGATTGTGTTTGCAGAATGCTTCTCAAAGAGGGGGTTCTCCCCCCCAGTATATTGCCAATTAAGGCGTATGAACCAATTTTTCGAACCCAGTATGGAATTTTTAATAACTTTTTAAAATTCCTGACCCAATCAAAATAAAGATATCCCATAAAACTTTCATCTCCACCATCGCCCGAAAGCGCCATTGTGACATACTGTTTTGTAACCTTATTTAGTAATAGGGAGGGAAGCGCGGAACTGTCTCCAAAGGGTTCGTCATATACCTCAATGAGTTTGGGTATCATTTCTAATATATGCTCCGGCTTGCAGATTGTTTCTGTATGTTCTGTTTCCAAAATTTTGGCATACCGGGCCGCTATTTTACTTTCGTCATACTTAGGGTCTTCAAACCCAATTGAAAAGGTCTTTACCTTTGTTGGCGATATTTTAGATGCAACGGCGGAAATTAAGGCTGAATCGATGCCTCCTGATAGGAAAGAGCCGAAAGGAACGTCTGCGTTCAGCCTGATTTTAACGGCATCCTTCAGTAGGTTGTGAACTTGTTCTTTTGCTTCCTCATACGGAATGCTGCTGGTGTTTACTGCACATAGATTCCAATATTCTTTAACCTGCAGAAGGCCGGATTTTAAGTCAATATATAGATTATTCCCCGGCGGCAATTTATGTACATCTTCATAAATGGTAAACGGGCTGGGGATGTAAGTACAGTCTAAATACATTGATATTGCGGCGGGGTTGATTTTCTTTCCATCTGCAATCGGTCGTAGCTGACTGCAGATTTCCAATACTCCGTTTTTCCAATAGTAAAAAAAAGGTTTTACCCCTAAACGGTCTCTCGAGCTGAAAAGTGTTTGTTTTTCAGAATCATAAATGGTAAAGGAAAACATGCCGTTTAGCCGGGGCACAATATCTTCTCCCCATTCTTTATATCCGTGTAATAGTATTTCTGTATCGCTGGTAGTTGCGAAGATATGCCCCAAATCTTCCAGCTCTTTTTTGATAGAAAGGAAGTTATAGATCTCCCCATTAAATACAATCAATAAGTGCCCGAACTTCATAGGTTGGTTGGCGCGTGCATCTAAATCAATGATGGATAGTCGAAGATGTCCCAAAATTATATTATCAAATTCATGGATGCCGGTATGGTCGGGGCCTCTGAATTTCATCAATTCCATTTTCCTTCTTGCGTCTTCTTTTTCTAACTGCTTATTTGTGATATATATTCCGCACATGTGGTTTATTGGGCGCTTAATTTAAAAAGTATCTTTAACCGGTAACAATAGAAAGATTTAGGGCAGGATCTTTACCAGCGGGTCAAGATCGTTTTTTTTGTATGTTGCCCCTTTCCCGTTGTACCATTTTGGACCAATGATCTTAATCTGGCCCTGCATGGCCTTGGTAGCCGTACTGAATTTCCGGCTATCTGCTCCAACAACACTGAATCCGCCCCGCATGGAATAGTCGGTGTGGTTGATGATGTCGATGCCAACATTTTTGACCTCCGGGCCAAAATGATTGACAAGTGATACTAAGATCCCCTTTTGATAATTATTATAGGTAAGGGCATTTTCTATTCTGATGTTATTGATAACCTCTTTATTGGTATTGGGCTCAATATCAATTCCACATTGCGGATTTGTACCGTTTGTGTTGGCTATAATTGGATTTTTGATTTTTATATTCGTCCCGCTGATGATAGAAATTCCATTTCTCCTGTTATTGTCAAAAAAGCCATAGTATATTAGTATGGAATTGTTTGTTCCGCTATCTCCGCGTACACCCAGGTAGAGGCCATCTCCCCAGCAATTATATACTTCGGGATAATATACTTCAATATTAGTTGAACTTGATATTCCCAGGCCCATTCCCCATTCGCCTCCTGTTCCTGTATGACGGTCCCGGTCTCCCTCAATGCAAGGAAAATAAAGTTTGATATTTGAAGCTTCCCATATTCTGATTATCTGGTAGCTTTGCAGTTGACTCGACTTTAAGATTAGCTTGGAATTTGTGTTAAAGACTATTAACCGATTGCTGGGTATGCTAAGCCCTCCGTCATTGACCAGAATGGAGAAATTGGGCATTAGTACTTTTTCATAATTGTTGATCCCCGTTTGAATAAACCTGGTATAATCCACGGTGCCATCCGTAACATATCCCTTTGGGAGCAGCGAAGTTATATCGATAATATCCGGATTTTGACTTAAAACGGTATTACGCAGTTGATTTTTTGCCTGTAGCGGGTGTTTTTTTACCGCTTTGTATACAAAACCCGACTGCGCACAAGCCCCATTAAAGGCCGTAATAAAAAACAGGATATAAAATAATTTATGGTAATGTTTCATTAGCTATTTTTTTATGAATTTTGAATTTGGTTGACTCAATAAAAATTTCTTTTTGCTGACGAAATCCATCCCCTTCGTGTCCAGATTGTAGGCAGCAATTTTTTGGTAATAATCCTCAAGATTGCCAATTACTTTGGCCGGATTCCCTCCCACAATCATTCCATCCTGGATGCTTTTGGTAACCACGGCCCCCGCTCCGATAATTACATTATTTCCAATGGTGACCCCAGGAAGTATTAAAGCATTATTTCCAATATAAACGTTATTGCCAACTACCGTTTTGCCGAAAAAATCAAAATTCGGGTACTTGTTTCTAAATACCCACGCGCCGCCATGTGTGAAAAATTTTACACCTGCTGTGATTTGAACATGATTTCCTATCTCGATAAGATAGGGCTCGGAGCCGAACTCCCTGGTGGCTATTGAACAGTTGTCGCCTGTTTTTACACCTAAATACGTGGCGTATTTAGCGGCGGGCCATAAATACTTTTTATACAAGAGGATTAATTTTGACAACATAAAATTAGTGATTTGAATTGGCGGCATTTACCGATTCCAGGTATAACGTTTCCCTGGGATAATACTCTTCCTTAGTGAATACGGAATAATAGGGATACCAAAGATTGTATCTGCGTGTATCCGGAGAATAATCAGAAGTGTCCTGAATATAAAAATATAATTTTGGGGTGCATATAATTAGAATGAGAGGGGCAAGCACTATCAAGCGCATATTTCTGTGCTTTTGCCGTTTCCAGATAGCGAATATAACCTCGGCAAATAATACGGACATAAATGGAACGAAATAATTTAAAAACCGATTAAAGCCGGGAATGAAAATGATGATGACTGCAAAGAAGAAATACGCCACATATAAATTTGAAAATATAGGGTTTGGGCCTGTATATTTTAAGTATCGTCTCAATAATAGATACGGGCCTATAACAAAAATCATTGAATTGACTATCACCCCGTTTATATTAGAGGTTATTTCTGAATACAATGAAAACTTTTGAAATTCAAAGTCTGATAGAAAGAAGAGGGAGATCTCATTCTGAAAATAAAATATAAAAGCCAGTAGGACTAATATAAAAATAACGCCTGGTTTATTGAATTTTATAATGGAAAAGAATGGGAAAAAGAATAATATAAACGCGGATGAATGAAACATTAACGCTACAAAACAATAAGCGGAATATTTAAGGTAGGATTTGGAACTTAAGGCCGGGTAACCCAGCAGGAAAACGCAAACTGCCAATGATTCCCTTAAAACTTCAGTATTAAAATATAAGTAAAAGAAGAAAAAATATATGGTTATTGATGTAAAAGTGTGTCTGGAGTATTTTTTTATGAACCAGAATATAACGGAATTTACAATGAGCGCATGAATCAGTTGAAACACAAAAAAATCATTGGAAATGAATTTGGATAGTGACGATAAAATTATCCAAAAAGGGTTCCAGACAACGTTACGAAATGTTTCTACGGTGAGTTTATTAAGGGGGCGAATATCTTCATCAAAATATTTCATATAGGCGAATGTATCTCCTCCCACCTTATAGCGCAACCCGGCAAGTAACACTAAAATTATGAAAACCAACTTTACCCAAAAGTTGCGAATTCTTGGATTGAAGTTTGTTTTAAAGTCAAACCGGCTACCTAGTATAAGTAATAAAATTAAAATTGTTAAATAGATCATTTTTTCTTTAAATCAAATTTTAAAGATTGGTATACCTGAAGGGCCGTTAATCCGTACAAAATTACTATTACTACACTGAAAATAAGTTTAGATAATAGGGGGAGATCGTAATACATCATAAAGATCGTAACAGCCAATGTTGGTACGAGCTTTAAAATAAAGGCTCCCATTTTAAAATTTATATAATACAATTTATTAGAAACGATCCAACTGACAAAAAATAATATCAGGTTTGTTATAACCATTGAATATACCACGCCTTTGATTTGCAAGGGTTTTATTAGGAGAAAAAGAGATGATAAATTGACGATTATTGATATGAAAAATGTCAATGTTAAATATTTTGTTTTTTCTGTAATCTTAGGACCAATATCCACGATTTCTTTGAAAATAAGGAAAGCGAAATACAAGCATAGTCCGCCTAAGTAAAACCTCGCCTCATAAAAAGGTTTTGATGAAACAAGTTTTACAATTTCAAAAGAAAAGATGCATACCAGGCAGATGACCGGGAAGAGAATGGCTGCGGCGAAATTTAAGGCGCGTCCAAATACCTGCTTATGATTTGGGTTTTGAAATTGCTTAAACATAAATGGTGACCATGCCATTATAAATGCAGTGTAGATCAATTGTATTATGCTTGCCAGTTTTAATGAAAGAGAATAAATACCAACAGATGCAATTGTAAGGTAATTTACAATAAAGAAGCGGTTCGCATAGGATAGTGTGGCGCTTCCAATCCGGGCCGGTACCTGAGGCAACGCATATTTAAGTGATTTTTTGTAAAAAGATAATTTTTTTGTAAAGGATAAATGATGACGGATGATATAGTATAAAAATGCAGCGCTTAGGAGCATTGCCGATGTGCCGGCGTAAAATACTCCCGGTAAACCCAATTTAAATACAAACAGGAATACGTATACTCCTATAAAAGTGGTTGCGACCTTCAAAAGTATAGAGAAAAGAAAAAGTCTGTTTTTCCCTTCATATCTTAAAATTATTAAACTTAAAATAGAGAAATTTGAAAGGGGTACCTGAATAGCGGCTATTTGAATCAGGGTGGAGTAAGCAGGTGAATGAAATAACGACTGTGAAATTTGATAAGAGGCAATGCAAAGGATTATACCTAATAGCAACGATATCGCTGTTACTTTTAGGAAAATAGACCCAATAAATTTTTTCTTTGCTTCTCCCTCCATTTCATAATAATATCGCTGTAGCGAGGTCTCGAGCTGCAGGATTCCCAATATGGAAACAGTGCTGATTAGTACCTGAGTCAGGTCTATAATGCCGAAATGCTCCACAGTAAATAGCCTTGTATATACCGGGAGAAGTATAAATCCCAACAATTTTTCGATTGATGTTGCTACGCCAAATGAAAAAAAAGATTTTAAAAAATCGCGCATGTGTATTTAATTCATGAAAACCGGTTGGCCCATTCTGTTATGTCGTATTTTTTTTTTACAGCCGGATCTGTTTTCCTGTACGGGCTATTGACGAAATTTGTCAGGTCATCCCAGTTGTCTTTTCCTATGATAAAGATGTTTTGCGGATCATAGAAGTCGTGCTCGGAAATCTGACGATTGTTGGTTATCAGTTTTTTTTCAAAAAAAATTGATTCCATCGGCCGTAGCGTAAGCCCCCATTGGTTTTCCTGTACGATATCTAAGATCGCTTTTGATTGAGATACTTTTTCGAGGTATTGGGAATAGTCCACTTTCGGAAATGCTCCTTTGTAGTTGGGCTTCCAGGCATCATTGTCAACAATATAGAAGTATGGGCGCAGGCCGTTTCGTTCTAAGATGTTGCCTACCTGATTAATTAAGCCCCTTCGCCCTTTTTCCAATCCAATAAATAGAACGTCAAACGCTACTGTGTTTTCGGGGAGCACAATATTATCAAAATAGAAAGTCGTATTATAGTTTATTTTGTACTGATCCGCATCCTGTTTATCAAATGTCCAGAGTTTACATTTGTACTTTTCCAGAGCGGATGGCTTGATACCGATTTTAAGCGGATCCCAATACCAATAAATAATCTTGTTGGGTGAAAAATAGGGTAACAGGTATATGAGTCCATCTATCGGGTTTGTTGAAAAAAAAATAACCTGGTCGAATTTGTCGGATTTTAATTGTGCTTGCCATTTCCTTAGCCATATTTTTCGAAAGGGAAGTTTAAACAGGAACATCCCTTTTCGAAAAAATTTCAAAAGAAAGGGGATGTCCTTAAAAACTTTAGAAACGGTAAACCCCTTAGCTTCAAAATATGGAACAAAATAATTTATTGAGTTATATATTATTAAAGTTCTGTTGGCTGGGGTCATGTCGAATTTCTTTTCAAAACGAAACAAAGAATGTAAATCCTTGTAGAGCTGATCACAGGACGCAGTCTGCCTGAGCGTCGATAACGCCTTTTACGTCATAGATCACATTATTCTCTTTTGCGAGTGTCTGAATTTCCAGCTTTGTAAACGCTGTGTGTGCTACTGTAAGAATAATTGCGTCAAATATGTTTGAATTGTTGTTGAATTTTTCAAAAATATCTTCTAGTTGCCTGTGACAAACCACGTCGTATTCATGGTTTACTTCTGATGGATCGGCCCAGGGGTCATAGGTGACTACTTCGATACCAAAGTCTTCCAACTTGCGGATTATATCTATAACTTTTGTATTTCTGACGTCTGGGCAATTTTCTTTAAAAGTAAAGCCCAGGTTTAAGACTTTTGCCCCATTTACCGGAATATTCTTTTTAACCATCGCGGTTACAAGCTGGGTAGCAACATATTCACCCATGCTATCATTTAAACGGCGACCTGCCAGGATGATTTCCGGGTGGTAGCCAAACTCCTGTGCGCGCTGAGCCAGGTAATAAGGGTCTACCCCAATACAATGACCGCCAACTAATCCGGGCTTAAACGGCAGGAAATTCCACTTGGTACCTGCGGCGGCCAGCACGTCCCGGGTATTGATGCCTATGCGGTTAAAGATCTTTGCCAGTTCGTTTACAAATGCAATATTAATATCACGTTGAGAATTCTCAATCACTTTGGCGGCCTCTGCTACTTTTATTGTGGGGGCAAGGTGGGTGCCGGCGGTGATCACTGATTGATACAGGGCGTCTACAATTTTGCCAATTTCAGGTGTGGAACCGGAAGTGACTTTCAGGATCTTTTCCACGGTATGCTCCTTATCTCCGGGATTGATCCGTTCCGGAGAGTAGCCAGCAAAAAAATCTTCATTGAATTTCAGGCCGGACGTTTTTTCGAGTACCGGTACGCATTCTTCCTCTGTTACGCCCGGGTATACGGTTGATTCATAAATAACGATATCTTGTTTTTTTAAAACTTTCCCTACTGTTTCGCTGGCTTTATACAGGGGGGTCAGATCCGGCCGGTTGTTCTTATCCACCGGGGTGGGGACTGTTACAATATAAATCGTGGCACCTTTGATGGCATCTAAGTCGTTTGAACAATAGAGGCCTGGCTCGTTCACTCCCGGCTGATTCTTTAATACGGCTTTTAATATGCTGTCTTCCACTTCAAGGGTATGATCGTGGCCTGAATTCAGCTCCTGCACCCGTTGCGGGTTGATGTCAAAACCGATTACAGGATATTTTGTGGCAAATAAACGGGCCAGCGGCAAGCCTACATATCCCAATCCAATTACTGCTATTTTGTGATTTAAAGTGACATTCATTTAGATAAATAGGTTGTGTTCTGATAATGCTGATTTGAGTTTTTCCAATACCACTGAATGGCTGACTGAAGACCCTGCCGGATCGTATGGGAAGGCAGGTAGCCTAATAGTTTTTTAGCCTTGTCAATTGAGGCCAGTGAATGTGGTATGTCTCCGTTCCGGGCAGGGCCATGCTGAATCTTGATATCGGCAATTTTGGGATCGTAGACGGACAATAATTCCTTTAAATGGGCAACGAGCTCATTGAGCGTAGTACGATCTCCCACTGCGGTATTATAGATCGTGTTGAGTGCCTCTGTGTTCTGTGTAAACAGGGCTTTTTCATTCATTTGAATTACATTGTCGATATATGTAAAGTCCCGGGAATAGTCTCCTGTGCCATTGATTGTGGGGCTTTGGTGGTTGATGAGCTGTTTTACAAACAATGGGATTACTGCAGCATAGGCGCCATTTGGATCCTGCCGGCGTCCGAATACATTAAAATACCGCAGGCCAATTGAGTGGAGTCCATATGTTTTGCTGAAAATGTCCGCATACAATTCGTTTACGTACTTGGTGACGGCGTAAGGAGATAACGGCTTACCGATTTTTTCCTCAACCTTCGGAAGCTCCTTGCTGTCGCCATAGGTTGAAGAGCTTGCTGCATATACAAAACGTTTAACACCTGCATCCCTTGCCGCTACCAGCATATTCAAAAAGCCCGATACGTTTACATCGTTGGTGGTAATCGGGTCTTTTATTGATCGCGGCACGGAGCCTAATGCCGCCTGGTGGAGTACGTATTGAACCCCGGTTACCGCCTCCTGGCAGGTTTTGAGATCCCGGATATCGCCTTCGATCAATTGAAATCCTGTGTTTTTTAAAAACGGTTCGATATTGTGCCGGTGTCCTGTGGAAAAATTATCAAGAACCCGGACTTTATAGTCCTTGCCCAAAAAATATTCTGCTAGGTTGGAGCCAATAAACCCTGCTCCACCGGTTATCAGTATCTCACGCCCATCTGTTTCCATGCTATAAAAATTAACGCTTAAATAGTTTTCTTTTCTTATTTGGTAAATATCCGTTTTCCCCGTTGTTGTCACTTTCATATCCGTACCCATACCCATATCCATACCCATATCCGTATGAGTTTTTCGGTTTGGCATCGTTTAATATGATCATCAGGTTATTTAGTTTTTTGTGAGAGTATATATCCTGCACAATGTTAAGCTGCTCCTTAAAGGTATAATTGTAACGCACCACATAGGCGCTGATATTGGCAAAGGCGCCGAGAGTAAAGGCATCGGATACCTGACCTACGGGCGGACAGTCGATCACTATATGGTCATAATTCTTTTTCAACCCTTCGATCAGTTCACTGATCCGCTCGCTGAGCAGTAGTTCCGAAGGGTTGGGAGGGATGGGGCCCGAACCGATTACATCCAGCCCTTTCAGGCCGGTAACCGGGATCACGATGTCCTGTATTAAAAGGGATTTGTCAATCACAAAATTGGAGATTCCTTTGGAGGCTCTAAGGCCCAGCCCCCTCAGCAGCTTGGGTTTGCGTAGGTCAAATTCGAGCAGCACCACTTTTTTGCCGCTGAGTACCAAGCTGGCACCCAGGTTGGTACAAAAAAAGGTTTTTCCCTCGCCGCTCATGCTGGAGGTGGTTATGATCACCTTGTCCTCCTTTCCGGATACCGCAAATTTCAGATTGCTGCGGATGAGTCGGAACATTTCGGAGATGGGGGAGCGGGTATTCTCTTTTACGACCAACTCCTCTTCAGACTGAGCATGCATGATTTCGCCCAGGATGGGGATATTGGTTCGTGAAAGAATATCTTTTTGAAGAAGTACTTTATCATTCAGCAAGTCTGCCAGGTACATGGTCACAAAGGGGATCAGTAATCCCAACAATAATGCTCCGAAGTAAATGATGCTTTTTTTGGGAGACACCGGGATCCTGCCGGACGCCGTATCATCAATGACCCGGGAATTCGATACGGTGGCCGCCAATGAAATCAGCGACTCTTCACGTTTCTGAAGCAGGTACTGGTAGATGCTTTGCTTAATGCCCTGCTCCCGCTGGATCTCAAGCAACTGGCGTTCCACGGCCGGCACCGTCTTAATCCGGGACTGGAACTGGCCGTAGTCCTGGCTTACCTGACCCTTGGTCAGGGACACACCCTTTTGCAGGTTGCGTATATTTTCGGAAATGCTTTTTCGTACATCATTAATACTTTTTTCAAGATTCTTTACGATCAGGTTTTCCGGCTCCACGGTGGCCAGGCTTTGCTGGCGCTTTAATTGCAACTCATTAAAGGTCTTGATCAGCCCATTGAGCGTAGGATCTTCGATACCGAGAGTGGAGGGGACCATGCTGTGCTCATTACCAGGCTTGCTAATATAGGACTGGATAGAACCCAGCATATTGGATTGCAATTTTGCTTCTTCCAGTTTTTGATAGAGTCCCTGGGTCTGGGTCATATACTGACTGATATCAGAGGTGACATCGGTAATGGCATTTTTTTCCTTGAAGTCGGAAACCCGCTTTTCTACGCCCGAAAGTTCACCCACCAGGGTGCGCAGGCGGTCATCGATAAATTGGATGGTATTCTTAGAGGTTACATTTTTATCATTTACGGCATCCTGGTTGTAGACTTCAATAAGTTTGTTAATAATATCTTCGGCACGTTTTGGTACAGCATCGGTTGCGGAAATCAGGATCGTACTGGTTTGTTTATCGCTTACCTCAATGCTCATATTTTTGGCGTACTCATCTGCAAATTGCGCCAGGTTACGGAACCGGAGGATGAGATCGGCGTTTGCAAGATTTTTATATCTGGGGTTGGGATAGACCCGGAAGCTGCCAAAACTTTGCTGAACCCGCTCGCCAAAGGAGAACTGCAGGACCTTATCTTTGGAATCTTCCAATGTAAACGAGTTGCGATCCTTATTTACAGAAAAATTAAAACTGCCAGTTTTATTTTTTAGCAGGCTGTCCTCATAAAGAGTATCCACTTTGATGATCAAAGGCGCTTCGTCTCCATAGGATTCAGAGGTGAGGATATTTCCTTTAACGAACTGAGCCGGCTGCAAACCAGGCAACTGCCGAAAGGCCCGCTGCAGCAGGCTCTTGCTTCTCAAAACCCGAACTTCATTGTCTACACTTTTGGTATTGTTGAAAATATCTAAATCCTGGAACATCCGCATCGCGTCTCCCGTACCGCTGCCGCCTTTTTTGTCATCTCTTACTAATAGCTCTGCACCGGTTTTGTAAACGGGGATGGTATAACGCAGGTACAGGAATGCGGCCAGCAGGCAGATCAGTACCCCCAATACAAACCAATACCAGTTGCGGGTATACCGGGTAATCTCTGCTTTTAAATTAATTTCTTTGGGTTGCTCAACAGATACTAAAGATTCTTCGTTCATTTAGAAGGATAAATGGTTAATCATAAAAAAACAAATGCCGGTACCCCTGGGTGCGCGCCCTGCTATTAACGGAGCAGGGAGGCCAGGATTACAGCAATGGCCGAAATTCCGGCAGTAGCAATGGGTACCCACCGGTAGTTGCTGGCATCGGCCTGCCGGGCTTTTAGGTCGTTTTCCGGTTGCACATATACGACATCATTTTGCTGCAAATAAAAATAGGGCGAGTTAAAAACATTTTTATCGGCAAGGTTGATGCGCTGCATCGTTCTTGTACCTTCTTTTTCACGGATCACCAAAATGTTTTCCCGGATGGCATAGGGGGTAAGATCACCCGCCATGCCCAGGGCTTCCAGCACATTCACCCGTTCATCCGGAACGTTAAAGGAGCCGGGACGGGTTACTTCGCCAATTACGGTGACCTTGTAATTCAGGAACCGGATGTTTACAATGGGATCCTTAGCTGTTTTTGCAACGGCGGCGGTTATCTGATCCTGCGCTTCCCTGCGCGTAAGGCCGGCAACGGCGGTTTTCCCAAGAACCGGCAGGTTCACCAGGCCATTTTCATCAACCAGGAAGCCGTTGCGCGTAAGATCGGTTGCGCCGGCGGCATTAATGGTGGTACCTGTAACGGTAGAAGAGGGCTGAATGGCAACCTGCGGTTGGGGAACGGCTCCTGTACTAAAGAGCTGGTTATATTCGGGACTTAAGGTGGTAATGTTGATGCCAAGGATATCTCCTTTTTCGATTTTTGCACTCATCTTGTTTACAATCTGAGCCGTATCGCCTCCCGGCGGTAAATTATTAAAATACACAAGATTCCGGCTTGTACGGCAGGATGTTGCTGCTAATACAACTGATAACGAGAGGACTACACACAGGCTTCCCCGTGTTTTAGAGAGGGCTTCTCCAAGTATTTTCATAAATGATTTGAGGTTTCGAGCGTTGATAGTTTGCAAAGATAACATAGCAAGTTTAAGAAACGAAATGTTTTATTTATATCCTTTTACACATACGTATTAACAAGATGTCAAAAATCGCCGGGAATGTTTTTGGCTAAAATCTCCGGTTATCCTTGAGAAATTCTTAATTTCGATGCGTATCAAGAAGAAAAAATTATGCCACAAGACCAGGTTAGACAATTTTTAGATTTTGAAAAGCCGATAAAAGACCTTTTGGATGAGATTGAATTAACAAAAGACCGTACCGAAAAGACAAAGATCGATCTCTCCGACCAGGTGCTTCAACTGGAACAAAAAGTGGCCGAGACGCGTAAAAGTATCACCCGTAATCTTACTGATTGGCAACGGGTTCAGTTGAGCCGGCACCCGGACCGCCCCTATACCCATAAGTATATTGAACTGATGACCGAAAACTACGTGGAGCTTTATGGCGACCGTAATATTAAGGACGATAAAGCAATGGTAGGCGGATTTGCTACGCTTGAAGGTCAAACGGTTATGATCATCGGACAGCAAAAAGGGTCCAATACGAAGAAACGTCAGTTGCGTAATTTCGGGATGGCCAATCCGGAGGGATACCGCAAGGCCCTGCGCCTGATGAAGCTGGCAGAAAAATTTAACAAACCGGTAATCACGCTTATTGATACGCCGGGCGCTTTTCCGGGACTGGAAGCCGAAGAACGCGGTCAGGGCGAAGCGATTGCCCGGAATATTTATGAAATGATGCGCCTGAAAGTGCCCGTGATCTGCGTGATCATCGGTGAGGGCGCCAGTGGCGGGGCCCTTGGTATTGGCGTGGGCGATCGCGTTTTTATGATGGAAAATACCTGGTATACCGTTATCTCTCCCGAAAATTGCTCCACGATACTCTGGCGGAGCTGGGATTATAAAGTTAAAGCCGCAGAACAACTGAAACTGACTTCTTCCAAAATGAAGGCGTTTGGCCTCATTGATGGCATCGTTCCCGAGCCGGATGGCGGCGCCCACTGGGATTACGCCGTTGCCGCCCGCAATCTGAAACAGCAATTGGTGGCTTCGCTGAAAGAACTGACTCCAAAAGATCCACAGCAGCGTATTAATGAACGCATCGAGAAATTTTCGAAGATGGGCTTTTGGGAGGAATACAAATAGGGAATGGTTAATAGTCAATAGTCAATAGTGAATAGGTAATGGGGTGGGGATAGCTGATGAAGCCTGGCCCAGGCATCCCAAGTCTTACCCGGGTAGCTATCGGGGCTCAAGTATCGAGTATCAAGTATCGAGTATCAAGTATCGAGTACCGAACCTCAAACCTCAAATATCAAATATCAAACATCTAATATCCAGCATCCAATATGTCATTACAGCAAAAATTTACAGGAACAGGTATCGCAATTATTACTCCGTTTAATGAAGATCGTTCGATCGACTGGGTCAATTTTGAAAACCTGATCCATTTTTGGATTGAAAATAAGATAGAGTACCTGGTTGCTATAGGTACTACCGGTGAAAGTGCCACCCAAACACGCGAGGAAGAACAGGAAGTGTTTGATTTTGTAAAAAAGATCACTGCAGGACGGGTGCCGCTTGTGGCGGGTGTGGGCGGTAATGATACACGCGAGGTGATTGATGCGTTTGGCAATATGAAGCTGGAAGGGTATGACGCCATCCTTTCTGTATCGCCTTACTATAACAAACCCCGGCAGGAAGGTATTTACCAGCATTATAAAGCCCTGAACGATGCGGCTCCATTGCCGATCATTATGTACAATGTGCCGGGCCGCACGGGCATGAGTGTTTCTGTAGAAACTACGCTGCGTATTGCACATGATTGTGCGAATATTTTTGCCACAAAAGAGGCTTCCGGAAGTTTTGAACAGGTAAACCAGATTATGAGGGGAAAACCGGATGATTTTATGGTGATCAGCGGCGATGATTCCATCACCCTGCCGATGATTGCCTGTGGTGCCAGGGGGCTTATTTCCGTAGTGGCCAACGCATATCCCAGGGAATATTCCGATATGGTGCGTTTGTGTCTGGCCGGAAAATTTGAACAGGCGCTTCCCCTGCATCTGAAGTATCTGGATGTGGTAGATGCCTTGTTTAAAGAAGGAAGCCCCTCTGGTGTAAAATATGTTTTACATAAAATGGGCTATTGCAAAAATAGTATGCGGCTTCCGGTGGTACCCATAAGCAAGCAGCATGAAGCCCATATTGACCAGCTGATGGCGGGGTTGTAACAGCGCCGGCTCACGCTGTTATTGGGTAGCCGCTACGCGGCTCCGGTATCGTAAGCGTATTACGGGGTTACAAAGGGGGTGCCGCCGGCATTCGATTGTTGGGGGGCTCCCAGCGGGATAGCTGTCGGGGTAGAGGCTCATTGAGGAAGCCGTAAAAGGGGAGGTTTTTTTGTTTTTTAAATAACTGCTGATGGCTTACAGATAATGGCCGTGAAAGAAACATCGGGGCTGTATCAAAAGTTGCTATTTTGTCATGCCGTCCCGATGGCGATCGCATGTGCGTTAGGTTAAGAACAGATCATGTTGCCATGAAATGTAGTACGGGTAAGCCTTTCGCGCCAAAAAGATCGCATCTTTTAATGGCAAACAGGCGCAGCGCGCCGTTGACCCTTATAACGATGAACCTCCAAAACCTCCCGTAGCCGCAGCGCGGCGGTAATTTCCTGTGCACGGCTTGTACGAACCGCAATGATTACCGGTGCGCTGCACCTTTATTACCCGTATTGTCGTTTACTAACAGGATCAGCGCTGCGCTGCAGCTCCCGGGGCAAAAATTAACTTGACGCACATGCGATGGCGATGGGGATTGTTTCGGCATCTAAAGATGGTTGTTCGTCAATAGATGCTGAAACAAGAATAGATCCCGGGTCAGGCCCGGGATGACATCTTCAGAACGACATCCTGCTGTAAGCGACTTTTGATATAGCCTTCCTTTTAGGTAGTTGCGGTGCGGTATAGGTGTTATTGAAGAAGCAACACAAAGTAGCTTTCAGGCCGCTGCTGACAAACCGGGAGAATGGCCGTCAAAAAATATCCCTGTCCCATCGGGACACCCCCTTTGTAGCCAAGTAGTGGCGGGTTTTATAAAATATGTTCGGTTTCGTAAAACCGGATCCCGTTTTGTGCCAGCTCCTCCAGTATCGGTTTATAAAATGTTTTGGTGACCGGAATTTGTAAGCCCGTTGCCACGATGCTGCCATTTAAGATCAGCCGCGCAGCAATGCCAAGTGGAAGCCCCACTGTTTTGGCCATGGCTGTATATAAGGCATCATCGCCTTTTACTATGAGTGAACTGATTATTTTTCTTTCCTTTTCCTGCATGGTGTAGGTTATTTCATGGTGCATGATGATCATGTCCCGGTCATTGGCTTCCAGTGCCAGCCTTGTTTCGAGCAGGTATTGAAGCACATCTGCCGAAACGGTAGCTTGCCGGGGAATGGAATCCGTGCTGAGCAGGCCCAGGTAGCGGAACAACTGATCTACAAGCTGCCGTTCTCCCAAAGGAACATAGCGGTTTAGAAAATCTTCAAATGTGCTGGTTCGGGTATAAAAGTTTAAGCAGGCCGTAAACCATGCGGCAACAGAGTTTCCCCGGTAGTTGTTGATCAGTTCCATATCGGCAGTGGAAGACAGCCCGGCCTTTACAATATAGTTCCAGGCTGTGCAGAAATCCGGATGGCGCAGCGTGCCGCGGATAACCGTTGCGGCTTCCTCCAGCTGATAGGTGGGAATATAGCTAAGCGCATTCCGGTTGGGGTAGCCGGCCCATTGCCCTAGCGGAGGTATATCAATTAAAGGGCACTGCTCAAATACCTGAGTATATGAGATTTCTTTACGTTCTCCGTTTTCCTTAAAAGCCGCACCGGAAGCTCCCGCCCTTGCAATATTTCCCGGGTTCCAGCTAATCTTATAATGCCAGGGGTTGGTGTCCGATTCCGGCGCTATCAACCCCCCGCAATAAGATTTAAAATCCGTTATCCGGCCACCGGCCTGGCGGAGCCTGTCAAAGAGCTGCATGGCGCTCATGTGATCAATACCCGGGTCTAACCCGTTTTCGCAGAGAAAGAGGCAGTTGCTTTTTTCAATCGCTTCTTTTAATAGCAACAGGTCTGCATCGATATAAGAAGCCGTTAAGAAGTGTTTTTTAAACTCCAGGCAATCCTTTGCAATTTCTATATGAAGCGATGGAGGGAGCATAGAAATGACCAGGTCTGTATCGCGGATTAGCTCTTTGCGGGCAGCGAGGTCCTTTAAATCTACAATGATTGCGGTACCGCTTTTATGATTGTTCAGTTTTTGACGGGCAGGTTCTGCTGTCCGGTCGGCTATAGTCAGCCTCCAGTTTTCTGTTGCAGCGTAGTCGAGCAGGTAACGGATCAATACCGTTGCAGATTTTCCGGCGCCAAAGAGGAGGATCTTTTTCATCTGTTTATTTTTTCTGGCTCATTTCACCGGATACAAGTTAAAGAATGAAATCTGTGACAAAAAAAACTGTGACCATTTTTTTTTGTCACAAAAAAAATGTCACAGTTTATAACGATGTATTCCTGATCCTTGAATACCTTTTCAAAAGCAGGTAAGAAAGGGCGCGTTATAGCTTGGTAATAACGCCACAGCCGACGCGGGGCCCGCTGTTGCCGGAGGGTTGGCTTTTGTAATCATCCGTGCCACCGTGTACGATTACTGCGCGGCCAATAATTTCTTTATCACCCGGCGCTACGCTCCACAGGTCGGTGGTTACACTTTTAGTGCCATGGCCGGCCGCATCTAATTTAATATTGCCAATATCACCGGCGTGGAAGGACGCGGATCCCCATTCGCCGTGGTTGGCCTTGGTGGGATTCCAGTGACCGTGCGAGTTTTCACCTTTCATACCGCAATCGCCATGCTCGTGGAAATGGACGGCCACATTACTGTCGGCCCGTTCTTTCATGTTGATCTCCAGGTCCAGCCGGATCTTGCCATCGGTTAATTGATAAAATTTAGCAGTACCAATGTTCTGAGTACTGTCGCTGGTTAACTGCAGGTTGGCTACGGCGACCTGTGTTCCTTCCGGGGTAGCTGTTCCTGATGTTGTGGTGGGCAAAGTGTCCGCCGGTGCGGTTGCGGTAGAATCGCCCCCGGTTTTTTCTGAAGCACTGTTTCCGCAGGATCCAAGAATCAGCATGGCGGCAACACCTGCGGAGAAGAACATTTTTTTCATAATCATTATTTTTTAAAGTGTTGAGAGATTCATTATTAGTATAATACGCAAAACTAAATGAATTATTGTTATAAACCGGGTGCTGTTGTAATTTCGTAGGATCACAAAAGCAATACCCATTAATTTATGACAGAAGAACAGGAAAACCCATGGCATATATTGAGCCAGCGGAGCGTATATGATAATCCCTGGATAGGGGTAACGGAATATAACGTCATCAATCCTTCGGGAGGAAAGGGAATCTATGGAAAAGTACATTTTAAAAATATCGCAATAGGGGTGCTGGTGATCGATGCGGAGCAGCACACCTACCTCATCGGGCAGTACCGTTTTGTGATTGATGCTTACTCCTGGGAAATTCCGGAGGGCGGCTGTCCGGCAGGGAGCGACCCGTTGGAAAGTGCGAAAAGAGAGCTGTTAGAAGAAGCAGGGCTGGAAGCGTCTCAGTGGAGGGAACTGTTAAGAATGCATTTGTCCAATTCTGTTTCGGATGAACTGGCGATTGTGTACCTGGCTGCGGACCTGGTACAAAAGACGCCACAGCCGGAGGATACAGAACAGCTCGCCATAAAACGATTACCCTTACAGGAAGCATTTGCGATGGTCGAAAACGGAGGTATTACGGATGCGATCTCCGTTGCCGCATTTCAGAAAGCGGCCTTAATGTTGGAAAGAGGGCTTCCTCTGTTTTTTCCGAACGGCAAAAATCAATAAAAAAATACAGATGAAAAAGCCCACCGTACCCATTGATGATCCACGCCTGAAAACGGTGCGGACAATTACCCGGCTGATGGATGAGCAATTTTCCGTTGGAGGTTTTAGGTTTGGACTGGATCCTCTTCTTAATTTTATACCAGTGTTGGGCGATGTGAGCGGTTACCTGATGTCCATCGGGCTGATCATTACAATGGCCCAACATGGAGCTTCGGGCAGGCTGGTAGCTAAAATGGTTGTCAATGCCACGCTGGATGCCTTGATTGGTGCGATCCCTGTTTTGGGGTGGATCTTCGATTTTGTATATAAAGCCAATACGCGGAACGTTCAATTGCTGACGGAGCATTATACAGAAGGCAAACATGAGGGAAGTGCCAAAGGCGTTATTTTTAAGGTGCTGATGGTGGCGGCAGGTATCCTGGTGCTCCTTATTGTCCTGGCGGTAAAGTTGTTGCAGTGGATCATCGGGTTGGATGGGCAGTAAGGGGGATTAAAATTTTAAACGGCTTCTAATGCCCGATTTTCTTTTCTTTGCAGGGTGAAAGATTTTAGAAAAAAACAACAACGACCCAAAAAGTCCAGCCTGGTTTATGGGCGCGCCGCAGTATTGCAGGCCCTTGAACAGGGTGAGGGGCTCGACCGTATTTATCTTGATCAGCAATTAAACGATGCTGTAGTGGGTGAAATACGGCGCCTGGCTGCCGCCAAAGCGGTTCCTGTTAACTATGTGCCGGCGGTAAAACTGGCGCATTTTAATGTGGGTACCCATGAGGGCGTTATTGCACAAAAGTCGCGGATCGTTTATCAGGATCTTCAGGACCTGATTTCTTTTACGATCGAAAACGGTGAAGTACCCTTGTTTCTGATATTAGACGGCATCACCGATGTGCGGAATATTGGCGGCATCGCCCGTACGGCCTGGTGCTGTGGGGTACAGGCGATAATCATACCGGATAAGGGAGTGGGAGCGCTGAACGAAGATGCGATTCTTACTTCTGCGGGTGCGTTGGAAAAAATTCCTGTTTGCAGAGTCAGCAGTTTAATGAAGGCTGTTGATGAGCTCCATTTAAACGGGATTACGGTTTTTGCCAGCGCCATGGAGGCATCGCAGCCGGTTGCCAAGGCCGATCTCAGTGTTCCGGCGGCGATCATAATGGGAAGTGAAGAAAAGGGGATTTATCCCGCACTACTGAAAATATGTGACGCACGGATCTCCATCCCCATGCAGAACAATTTTGAAAGCCTGAACGTGTCGGTGGCTACGGGGATCATTCTTTATGAAGCGATGAAACAACGGATGCCGTAAACTGCAGCGTTTAAATGATGAATTTTATGAAACGATTTTTTTTGCCATTAGCGGCCGGGATCTTTTTATCCGGCTGTTCACCCAAAATGAGCCCCTCCGGCCGTACAAATGATTCGGCTGTCCTGGCGAAACAGGAAAGGAAAGCGGGGTATACCACTTTATTTGATGGCCGTTCTTTGTCTGGCTGGATCGATAACAATCATCAATACGAGGTGGCAGATGGCGCCATTGTAAAAAAAACAAAGGGGTACGGGAATCTATATACGGAAGCGGAATACCGCAATTTTGTGCTCCGGTTTGAATTTTTGCTGACGCCGGGCGCGAATAACGGCCTGGGGGTTCGCCATAAGCTGGTAAATGGTGCGAAAGGGTACGATGGGGTAGAACTGCAGATCCTGGACAATAGCGCGCCTATCTATAAAGATCTGAAGCCCTATCAGTACCACGGCTCCCTGTATAGCTATGTTCCTGCAAAACGGAGAGGATTAAAACCGGTGGGACAATGGAATTACCAGGAGGTTGCAGTGGATGGTTATAAGATCCGGATCACTTTGAATGGAGAAATTATCCTGGATACGGATGTTAAAAACCTTCCGGCTGCTGCATTGGCAAAAGACCCGAGGTTATTGTATGAAAAGGGGCATATTGCCTTCCTGGGGCATGATTCTGAAATAAGATTGCGGAATATCCGGATCCGGGAACTAAAATAACGAGGTAAAATATTTCAGAAATTTGTATAAAAAAAGCCCAAAATATTTTGACAGCAAAAAATCTACCGCTATATTTGCACTCCCAACAGAAAATGACATAAGAAACGGTGATTCAGTTGGTTAGAAGAAAGCTCTTTTTACAAAATAGTTGGATCGGTAGTTCAGTTGGTTAGAATGCCGCCCTGTCACGGCGGAGGTCGCGGGTTCGAGTCCCGTCCGGTCCGCATAAAAGGATCATCAGCAATGATGATCCTTTTTGCTTTTTACCCCACTTTACTTTTAAGGGACTGATTTTCAAATTCTCATAACAGAATCCTCTGAGAATCCTTACTACCTTTAAAACAGCTTAACAATTTAAAAAAGTAGACTAAAAGTAGACTAAAATTTAGGCTACCAGAGTCGATTAAAATTGTTCAAGCTATGGCACTCCCAATTAAGCTAATTTGTCGCAAAAACCAGGTTCATGCTGACGGCACCTGTTCCATTTTTGTTCAGTACTGTTGCAATGAAAATCAGAAACCTTTATTTGGAACGGATGTCAAAATTCCACCCATCTATTGGGATAACGGAAGCCGCTGCATTGGTGACCGGCTACCTGCAACGCATGGTGATTTTTCACCTAAAATACACCAAAAATATTTCTGAATTTCTCCTGGCCCAGTAACTTTATCGTAATAATGCAATATTGTAAACAATAAAACAAGAAATTATGAAACTGTCTGAAATTAAAAGCATACTGCCGGGCTTGAATAGTGTAGCATTTCTTTTACCAGATGGCGCCAAAGTGCCGGAACATTTTCATGTAACGGAGGTAGGGATTGTAAATAAACACTTCATTGATTGTGGCGGAACAACCCGCTACGAAGCCAAAGTTAACTTTCAGTTATGGAATGCCAATGACTATGAGCATCGTTTAAAGCCCGGCAAATTGCTAAATATTATTAACCTCTGCGAACAAAAGCTTTCGATTAACGACAACCTGGAAGTGGAAGTTGAATACCAGGATGACACCATTGGTAAGTATGCCCTGGATTTTGACGGAGAATCTTTTATGCTGGTTCCCACTGTTACCGATTGCCTGGCAAAAGATAATTGTGGCTTGCCTGCCGAAAAGCAAAAAGCATCATTAAAAGAATTATCTGTTAATGCTGAAAGCTGCTGCACTCCAGGAGGAGGCTGTTGCTAAAAACAACAATGTCGGTTAACCTCATAAAAAATCATTGAATCAAAATAAAAAAACATGAAAAAAGTTTTGGTGCTTTGTACCGGAAATAGTTGCCGTAGCCAGATTGCCGAGGGTTATTTAAGACATTTTGCCGGAGATAAGGCGGAGATCTATAGCGCCGGTGTGGAAACGCATGGTGTAAACCCAAAAGCAATAGCTACTATGAAAGCCGATGGTATCGATATTTCGGGCCACACCTCTAATAATGTTACAGAGTACAGCAATATCGACTTTGACTATGTAATTACGGTATGTGATCATGCAAAAGAAAGATGCCCTTCCTTACCTACTAACGCGGTAAAATTCCATTATAATTTTCCTGATCCTGCAAAATTCCGGGGAATGGAAGAAGAAACGGAGAAGGAATTTACAAGAGTAAGAGATATAATAAGAGACTATGCTAAAAACTTTGTTCAAACCAACCTGTAATGTCTGCAAATAACTACGCCCCGGCACGCGAACGTAAAAAACTTGGTATATGGATTCAAAACGACAAGAAAAATAAGGATGCTTTTACTACTTACGGTGCTACTTTGTAAGGCGGTGGCAAGCGATAGTGTTCCTGTGGCCCCGGTAGAAAGCCAACGGGAGGTGCTGCCCTGCCGGTTAAAAGAGAATGGAAAGTATCTGCATGAGAAAAACAGGATTTACATGCTTGTTGAAAAACAGGTACATCATCTCCGGGGAGAATTGCAAAACTGGCACAATGATCCCTCGATGAAACTGATTACCCAAAGCGAATCCATAGAGAAGGGGATCCGTCCCAATGCCACTTTTGCTGCGGATCTTTCTTTTTTATACCGCTTTGGAAATTATGATCATAAGATAGTCGGTGTCTCGCGTAAAGATCTGTTACGAAATGAATTGATCCCGCTTCTACGGTACCTGGTCCGCACTCACAAGACGGGCGATTTAAAAACGGATGACGGCAAAGCTTGGGGTGATGCGTGGCAGTCGGCTCACTGGACCGCTGCATTGGGGAATGCTGCCTGGTGGAGCTGGGATGGTTTGCCCGACGATGTCAGAAGCGGCGTTAGAAAAACAGTTGCTCATGAAGCAGACCGGATTAAAGGTATGTTGCCTCCCCACCAGCTCAGGTCGGATAGTAAATCGGAAGAAAACGGCTGGAATAGCCAGGTTTTGTCAGCTGCGTTGATACTTATGCCAAATGATCGCCGTGGTGCAGGATGGGAGCAGGCTTTACAAAAATGGGCAATGTCTTCCTATTTACGGCCGGCCGACAGCACTTCAAAAACGGTTGTAGATCAGGTACCCGTGTATCAGCAGTTCACGGGCGCCAATATCTATGATGATTTTACGTTAGAAAATCATGACATCGTTCATCCTGATTATATGGGCGCGTGGATATTGAATGCGGGAAATGATCTTGATTATTTGATGACGGATAGAAAACCCTTTGATGCTTTTTTGTACAACCTGCCGGGTATTTACAATGTTCAAAAAAGGCTTCTCTTGCCAGACGGTGGTTATTGTTATCCCAATGGGCAGGACTGGGCGCTGTTTAGGAATGCTGACTGGATGCCGGTGCACGCAACTGCGGTAGCCCGTTTCAATGATCCTGAAGCGGTATATTATTTACAGGAAGCTATTGAAACCGCGGAAAAAATGCAGGCCCGGAATAAAGACGGCGCAATTTACGCTCCCGGCGAAAACTATTTTGCATCGGCCCAAAGCCACCTGGGGTATTGGCTGATACAGGCCTGGC
The DNA here is from genome assembly GCF_051201075.1 of Niabella hirudinis. Classification (NCBI taxonomy): domain Bacteria; kingdom Pseudomonadati; phylum Bacteroidota; class Chitinophagia; order Chitinophagales; family Chitinophagaceae; genus Niabella; species Niabella hirudinis. Next base: position 334,997 of record NZ_JBPEHJ010000001.1, on the reverse strand, counting down.
TGGTGTTACATTTTGCTAAGACCGAGCTTGCTCCGGAAAAGCCGCAACAGACAGGGGTAACCTGTTTTGAGGACGGTAAGTTCATGATTCATAGAACGGGTACTGCTATTCACAGTGTATCCTGGGGTGCAAAAATAATGCTGCAACTGATGCCTGTGGCAAAAGACCACATTGTATCGCCTGATGATAGAAACGGGATAGGAAAGATTTCAGTGAATGACGTTGTACAAACTGTTTCGTTAAAATCAATCGACATCAAGAGATCCGATAGTGCTTTTGTTATAAAGATGCTGATAGCCCATGGGAAGAATATAGAAGCGATGATTGAATGCGAATCTATGCCTGATGGCCGCCTGAGTATAAAGGAAACCCTTAAGGCAGTGAAAGCTTGTACAACGGATTTTATTGAAACGCTTTCATTCGGCATTTTAAATAATCCTGATTGGGTTTATGAAAAGGCCTCCCGGTTGTTACAGATCGGGTTACAGCAATTTCAGGTAAAAGCAGGAACAGGAAGAACGTATCGTGCAGAGGCAAATATGGCTGGCATAGACCGGCTTCGTTTTGTACTTGGCCAATCCAGCCTCATTACATACAAAACGGCAGATAAGCTGTCCCGTTCTCGTTTTACGGATATGCTGGTACTGAATGCAATACCGGGTAAACATGTTTGGAAGGAAGGCGCGGTGATATCTAAGAAGGATCTGCTGATCGTTCTATAATTGAATCTTAGATGACACAACATTAAGAGAACAGCTTATTAAGCTCATAGTAGAAGGCCAGATAGAAGCCCGTCTTCTTCCACCAATTTCAGAAATTCCCTTTTTCGAAAATCATTGTAAGTTCATTCTTTTACTTTCGCGCCCATAAATCAAAACCAATGATAAGGGCAATATTATTTACACTCTCAATAGTTTTCAGTATTGTAGTCTGTGGGCAAACGATTACCGGGCGGGTATCCGATCAAAACGGCAATAGTTTGCAAGGAGCAACAATTAGTGTTAAAGGCAGTTTTTTGGCCACCAGTTCCGGAAAGTCGGGCAACTTCCTGCTCAGCGTTCCCAAACAGGGTAACTATAACCTGGTAATAAGCGCTGTTGGATACGATCCTGTAGAACAGTCGGTAGCAGTTTCCGGAGATGCACTACGTTCAGTCGTTTCGATCCAGCTGAACCGGTCGGTTTCAGATTTGAAGGAGATAACCATTACCGCCAGCCGGCGACCGGAGGTGGTAGACCGGACAGCCGCTTCGGTGCAGATTGTCAACGCAAACGATATCCGGCTTCATGCCGCTGTTTCGCCCAATTTGTCAAATATCCTGGGACTGACGGTGCCTTCTCTGGGATATAGTTCCAACAGTACTTCCAATACGGGGCAAACGTTGAGAGGGAGAACCCCGCTGGTCCTGGTAGATGGCATCCCTCAATCCACTCCTTTAAGAAACGGAGCACGGGATATGCGAACGATGGACCCCTCGGTTATTGAACGCGTAGAGGTGATCAAAGGAGCAACGGCAACCTACGGCAACGGAGCAGATGGCGGTGTTATCAACTACATTACCTTAAAGCCCAATGTATCCAAACCGGTTAGTACATTTACCTCCCTGGCCAAAACAGGCATGGGCGTTCATGGCAGCGAAACAGGAGGATTTCGCCTGGTTCAACAGGTGAATGGCGGTATCAAAGCCTTCGACTATGTTGTATCCGGCAGCTATGAAAAAACAGGAGTGTATAAGGATGCAAAAGGAGTACCAACCGACCCTGTATATGGTTACGGCGAGTCCTCGATTATCAATACCTTTAGTAAGTTGGGGTATAATATCAACCCCAATCATCGTGTTGAAGTAATGTACAATTATTTCAGCTCGAAGCAGAACAGCGAATATATTGAACAGATCGGCAAACATGGCGTAACCCCTACTATTGGAGTTAAAGGGCCCGTACAGGGCGATGACGAGGGCACCCGGTATAACCATAATGCCTATATAAAATACCAGGCAAAGAAATTGTTCCTGAACACTTCGCTGGAAGCAAATGCCTATCTCCAAAAATTTTATACGGTATATGGCTGGTCGGCCAGCTTTGTGCCTGCAGGACAGTCAACCATTCATTCAGATAAGAAAGGGTTCCGTCTTACACTGAATACTCCCTGGCAGATCAGCAATAATGTGGAAACAGAATTTTTATATGGGATCGATTATTTAAAGGATATTACCTGGCAAAGCCTCACTGATGGCCGGCTCTGGGTGCCTAAAATGGAAATGACGAACCCCGCTCCGTTTGCGCAGCTCCATGCTGTTATCCATAAGGACTGGATTTTTAAAGCGGGGTACCGGCTGGACCAGGTAGACCTTACAATTCCTTCCTTTACACAAATCAAAACAACACAGGCGGCAGGCGGCCAAACTATTAATGGAGGCAAGCTCAATTTTTCCGCATCCACATTCAGTACCGGTTTGCGCTATGCGAAATGGGAAGCATTTAAACCATTTGTAAGTTTCACCCAGGGATTTTCGATGATTGATATAGGGCAGTATGTGCGCAGTGCCAGGGAAAACGATATTGCCAAAATGCAGTTGCAGCCAGTGGTTGTAAACAATTATGAGGCCGGTTTTGCGTCTACTTACAAAGGTATTTCGTTCAATACTTCCTTTTATACCAGCACTTCTAAAATAGGCAGTACTATTGTGGAGGAAAACGGATATTTTGTACAGCAACGTGCGCCGGAAAAAATATGGGGTATTGAAGCCGCACTGGATATAGCTGTAATAAAAAATCTGAGTTTTGGAACAGGGGTCTCCTATATGGAAGGGAAAGCCGATATCAATAAAAACGGGAGTTACCGCGATTCATCAGATATATACCTTAACGGACGGCGGATTATACCCCTTAAAATTGTTTCCCACATCCGTTATGCCCCGGGTACGCACTGGGTAGCCAACCTGGAATGGCTGTACAGTGGTAACAGGAAACGCTTTGCACCCCAGGGAAATGGAAGTTACCGGTTTGGCGAAGGTCCCGTGTCATCTTATGGAATTGTAAATCTGAACCTTGCTTACAAGCTGAATAACGGCGTAAACTTTTTTGCCGGAGTGGAAAATCTTCTTAATAAAGATTATTATCCCACTACATCGCAGTGGTACGGTTTGAACAACTATTACATTAAGGCCAATGGCATGCGGTACCAGCTGGGTGTAAGTTATAAATGGTAATTAATTGAAAGCAGGGAAACGCATATTTGCATGGCATCACTGGTGCGGACTGATAGCCGGAATTATTTTGCTGGAAATGAGCATCACCGGCTCCATACTGGTATTTGCAGATGAAATAGGAAAGGGCTACCGGCCGCAGATTGCAATAGCCGGTACTGCAAATATACCCCCCGGCTATGATACCTCGTTTGTACAGCTATGGCAGCAATACCCGGGCTGGGAAATACGCATTTATGACCAACCCGCTGCCACCCGCCCGATTATTTATGAACTGAGAAAAAAAGGAGTTATAAAGCATATTTATATGCACCCTGTATCAGGAAAACTATTATATACTGATGATAATGTCCAAAACCAGTTGCAAAGAACGTTGCTCACCCTGCATTACACACTCTTTACGGGCAAAACGGGTACGGTAGTAGTCCTGGTAATAGGTATCCTTTTCTTTATCTGCATTGTCACAGGCATTTATATTTACCGGAAAGCGTTTGTTAAAGTTTTGCTCTTTAAGGTGCGGTTGAACCGTAAAAGTCGCCATGCATTTTATTCCTCGCTACACCGGCTGACGGGTGTATATGCATTATTGTTTATGCTGCTTATTGTAACTACGGGCGTTTCTATCAGCATCCGGATTATCTCCGCGCCTTCAAAAGGAGGAACTGCAGCGGAAAAAACTGTAAGCCCGTTTTCTTTAGATCGCGCCGTGGCATCGATAAAAATGATCCAGCCCGATTTTTCAACAGGCATGATCCGGCTGCGTGGCGGTGATGACGCCGTTGAATTCAGGGGACGTTTTAAAGGAGATCCCTTTTATTACGGGGCTTTTTACAGCGTGATCTTCTATAACGGGGAAACCGGCCGCATTACAAAAACGGAGCCCTTGCGCAATCAGCCTTCTATGAAGAAATGGTGGAGCATCGTAACGCCGTTGCACTTTGGAAACTATGGAGGGCTTCCTGTTAAAATTGTATACAGCATACTGGGCTTAACTCCCGGACTATTGAGCGTTACCGGGTTTGCCGTTTGGCGGAAAAGGAACAGACTAAGAAAAAGAAGCTCCAGATCTTAGGAGCTGTCACACCGCTACTCCTGCATAGCGATGCAACAGTAAATAACAATACCACTCCTGCCTTGGAAGGTGAAAGGGGCCTTTGAAAAGATTGCCCTTGGCGGTTTGTGCAATAGTTCCGTTGCGGTGCAGGTAGCCAAACCACTCACCCTGCTCGCGGTCTAAGAAATGGTCATAAGCGTAGTTGTGCACCTGCTCGTGCCATTGCCGGTATTTTTCATTGCCGGTAACTGTATAAGCCAGCAGTGTGGCAATGATGGCTTCGTTGTGGGGCCACCAAAATTTCATGTCCTGCCAGTATTCCTGCACGGGTTTATGATATACATCCCTAAAATAAAAAATGCCGCCATATTCCTTGTCCCAGCCCCGTTCCCACATATAATCGAGCATACGGCAGCCAAGCTGTATCAGTGCGGGGTTGTTGTTCCGGCGTACGGCTTCATGCAGGATGAACCAGGCGCCCTCAATAGCATGCCCGGGATTGAGGGTCCTGCCATCTATATGGTCAATAACCGATCCGTCCGGGGCTACCTGCTCCATTACACAACGGAGATCATCCTTTACAAAACAGGTTTCAATTTCGTGAATGCAATGATCGATATATGGATCACAGCGATCATCTCCGATGGTTTCCCGCAGTTGCTGTGCCGTGTTCATCAGGATCATGGGAATGCCGATGCCTTTGGCGGGCCGGGTTTTTTCAAATTTGGCCGCCCGTTGTATTTCACCGGATGCGTATTGAATACAAATACCAAAAAGCTCGCGGGCCCTGGCCGCAATAGCAGCATCGCCCGTGGCTTTCGCATACGCGGCAAAGGCAATAACGGCAAAGGTTTCCGAAAAGAAATAGCGGCGCTTGCGAATGGGCTTCCCATCCCGGGTTACATGAAAAAACATCTGTCCGTCTGTATCAAAGCAGTGCTCCAACAGGAAATCGATGCCCGCTTTGGCACCTTGCAGCCATTCCTCTTTTTTTTCTACCGTATTGTACAGGGTGCTGAGCAGCCAGGCGGCCCGGCCCTGTATCCAAACGGCTTTATCATCGTCTATCAGGGTGCCATCGGCATCCCGCATCAGCAGGTAACCGCCATGATCCGTATCAATGGACCGGGGAAACCAGAAGGGGAGAGTATTGTTCAACAGCTGGTCTTTGTAAAATGAAGCTAATGTTGTTAAGTAGGGGAGGTTCATTGCATGCTCTATTTAAAATATTCTAAGAAAGTACTGGCCGGCAATTGATCGTTGTTGACCAGGTTGGCCCGGGTAAAGGGTTCCCACCCGTAGGCGATGGCCACCACGTTCTGGTGTGCGGGCAGGGTGATGCTGATTTGATCCTGCTGTGCAATAGCTGCTGCCGGTAAAAAAAGGCCTCTATCGGTTAATATGCGGAAGCCGGTAATGGCTTTATTATTTGAAGCGTGTAAGCCCGTACCATATTTAAAACGGATCTGCACCTTATTGCGAATTCTTTTCATGGATTGAAAGAGCGGACCCGTGGGTAATCCACTATGGTGATAGGTTTGGGTAAGCGCCAGCCTGGCCAAACGAAGGCCAACCGGTATTTTGTTTTTGTAATGTACATCAGTAGAGTCGCCCAGGTCGCTGGAAATGGCCATGCCACTGTTGGGTATGGTGTTCAGTAATTTTCGCTGGGTATTCCGGAAATGATTCCAGGAGGGCCGGCTGATGCCCGAAAGCTGTACATAATAAAAGGGCAGATCCTGGTTCCAGTATGACCGCCAATCGGATACAAACAGTGGAAAAAGCTTTTTGTAAAGCGCTGCATTTTCGGTATCGCTTTCGCCCTGGTACCAAAGGATTCCTTTTAGCGGAAAGGGCGCCAGCTTTTCAATGGCCGCCTCAAAATTATAGGCCGGCTCGTAGGGATGGCGTTGCAGCGGGCTTTGGGCATTGCCCAGATTGACGGCTGCCCGCTCGCGGCACCATTGCATGATATAGTCCGACTGCCGCCAGTTATTCAATGCCGGTTCAAACAGGGGATTCTGCTGAAGGGAATTGCGGCTTACCCATGAAATGAGCGGTGATCCGCCAACGGCTATCTCAATGATGCCAATGGGAACCTTTTGCTCCTGCTGTATTTTCTGTGCAAATACATATCCGATAGCCGAAAATGCGGCGGCTGCTCCTGCGCCGTTTGGTTGCCAGCTGCCCAAAAAAAAGTCAAGCTGGTTGGCCCTGTTTAGTTCTTCTGCTGTCCAGGCGCGGTTACCGGTTTCTGCAAAAGGCTTCAGCTTTAATAAACGCAGGGGTTGGCTGCTGTTTGCCAAGCGCACCAGGCTATCGCCGCCCAATGATTCCTGCAAGGAAAAATACATATTCGACTGACCGGAACAAAGCCATACATCCCCGATAAGCACATTGTTTAATACCATGGATTGTCCTTCGCTTTTAATGACGACGGTTTGCGGCCGGGTACTGGCTTTCCGGGCGGGGAAGCTGATTTGCCATTTACCATTAAAACCGGCTTTGATGCTTTGCTGTGCATTGCCAATGCGGACGCTTACGGTTTGAAACGCATTGGCCCTGCCCCAAAACTTTATCGGCTGCTCCCGTTGCAGCACCATATTGCTGGTGAAGCAGCCGGGTATTTGCAATCCCCCAAAGTTTCCGCTTATATGTTGGTAAACGGTGTTGGCAATGATGCCGGCGCCGGCTGCATTGGGATGCAGGGTGGCGGCGTCCGGAAACAGGTCCGGCCGGTTGTGCAGCGGTTCATTCAGATCGATGAGGGGCAGCCGGTTGACAGCGGCTATTTGTTCTATTTTTTTTTGCAGACTTGCATGCCAGCTGTTGGTACTGGAAAGAAACCGCGAATGCCCGGTAAAAATGGGCGTAAGCCGGCAAATGAAAATCTTTATATGAGGGTTTTGTTGCTTTAGCGTATCAATAAGCCAATTGTAATCCGGTATAAAGTCATCGCGGTAGCCGGGGTAATTTCTGGGATCGGTGTCATTCAATCCCAGGTGAATGACGGCGATATCCGGCTTAAAGGAGCATAATTGCCGGAATGCGGAAGTTTTGTAATAGGGATTGTGTCCTTTTCTTAGCAGGGTGGCGCCGCTATGTCCAAAATTTTTTACATGGTAGCTATTGCCCAGTAACTGCTGCAGCTGCGCGGAGTAAGCCTCTTTGTTTCGATCCTGCAGCCCCCAGCCAAAGGTGACCGAGTTGCCCACACAGGCCAGTTTTTTGGGCTGTGCCTGCAGTGCCCCATAACATAGCATCAGGAAGAATAATAATGAGTAGCTGGTTTTCATCCTGCGTGGGTATTAGGGCCTGATAATGTCGTTAACGGGGACGGCTACAAAATTGAGCGCTCCAGTGCCTTCATATAAAATGCCAATAGTGCGGTCGTCTACTTTTACCAGTGAAGAATAACCATAAGCTTTTCGCTCATCTAAAAGTAATTGATGTGCAGGAAGCCAGGTTTCGCCCAAGTCTAAGCTTGCTTTAATGGTTAAATGATTTCTTGCATCACTGCTGTTCATATTGCTGAAGAATAATACTTCTTTGGGCCGGCCGCTGATGTTGACCCGGGCCTTTATAAGGGAGGCCATACAAACGGGATCCGGCAGGGCCTTGTAGGAGCTGGGGTGCTCCAGCCAGCTGCCGCCAAAATTGCGGGTGGTGGCGATGCTGCGGAAACTGCCCCGGTTATCGCGCATGTTCAGCATTAGGGTTCCCGGGGTTGTTTCTACTACCTGGGCCTCTGTGGTATTGGATTTTGCCCCGGTTCCGGATTTCCAGGTATTACCGTGATCGGTACTATAGATGATAGAGGAATGGGGGATGCCGGGTTTTTTACCTTCATCCCAATATTGCGAAGGAAATACCAGTGTTCCGTTTTTCATAGCTATTCCATTGCCGGGCCCCTGGAAATAAAGATGCCAGATGGGATTTTTTACCTGGGAAGTGATGTTGATGGGCGCCGACCAGGTTTTGCCATCATCATCGCTGCTGGCCAAAACAAATTGCCCCGAAACCTCAGGAGAAATGCCGGGTCCTGAACCGGCAATAGAGTGGTTGCCCTTGCTCCACAGGGCCGCTACCCATATTTTTTTTGTAACCGGGTCAAAAAGGATGGAAGGATCGCCAATGCCGCTGTTGTCTCCGGGCTTGCCCATCGTCATAATCACCTTCATCGGTTCCCAGGTTTTGCCATTGTCGGTACTCCTGCTCATACCCACATCGATATCGGATGGAAGATCGCTGCTGTTTTTATAACGGATATCATAAACGGCTATTAGTGTATTTTTATCTGTTGCCGTAATGCCCGGTATACGGTAGGTATGTACACCATCATCGCCCGGCTGGCGAATGGCCGTGCCGGTATACCATCCCTTTTGTGGATTTTTGATGGGCTGCAATGCCAATGTACTGCCGTCCGAAAGCGACAGGGCCCTGGTTTGCAGGTTGATTTTTTTGCCGGTTGGCGCGTTGTCGTTTAGCAATATGCTAACCCACAGGTAATTAATACCGGGCTGTAATGCGATGTTTAGAGGGATTGTATTTTTTGTTTGTATGGTATTAATGGTGGCAGCCCGCTTCGCGTCTGAAAATTTTGGTTCGGCGCCAGTGGCGAAAATGTCGATTTGCATAATGCCGGCGGCGCTTGCGGGGTCTGTAGTAATAAACAGCTGCCGGGTACTTGTTTGTCCGCGTTCCGTATAGATCCGGATCCGTTGTATGGGATTGTTTTTTGCCCTTTTTAAAACCGGGATCGTATAACTGAGCAGCCCGGCGTTTGTTTTAGCCTTCTGTGAAATGCCACAAAAAGGAAGACCTAAAAGCAGGGTGAAAAATAGAATGCAGCGAGCCTTTGTTTTTTTTATCATGATCGTCTGTTGTAAAAACTAATCGGAAAAATTGTTTGTCGCCGGTTTTAAGATGGCCAGTTGTAAAATAACTGCAACGAGCACCACAATGGACATCAGCGCAAAATCCTTGCCCAGGTGGCCGGCATCTGTTGCTTTTCCAAGCAGGTTGGTGACCAGGGCGCCGGCAAATACCCCGGTCATATTCATGAGCCCATAAGCCGTAGCCCGGTACCGGGCGGCAACAAACTGGCAAAGTATGGGCATATTATTAGCATCGAACATACCAAAGCCTACTCCAAAAAGAAAAGTGGCAGCAACAATGCTAAACAGCGAATGGCCAAAACCCAGTAACAGGAGCGCCGGAATGGTAAGGCTCAGCCCCGTGGCGCTGGTATAAATCCGGCCTTTTAAATTTTTTTGAACCCACCTGTCGGAAAGTGTACCGCCTATAATGACACCAATAAAAGAAGAAACGGCAATGGTGATGGTGGCCAGCGGCCCGGCCCGGCCCATATCCAGGTTAAGGGTTTGAGCAAACAGGGTGGGTAACCAGTTTTTAGCGGCCCACCCCGGCAAACTGGGTATAGCAAAATAAAACAGGATTACCCAAAATGCGATATTGGATAGTAAGATGCTCAATCCTTTGAAAACAGAGGGCCGCTTGCCATTACTTAATAACGGAGCCGCAGCTTCCTTTGCTGCTCCTTTTTTGGATTTTAAAAAAAGCAATAGCACTACGGCATAAATAATTCCAACAATGCCAAACCAGTGAAAGGTTAACTGCCAGGAAAAATTACTGGCAACGGTGGCTCCAAACCCGCCCAGCGCCTGGCCGGCGTACAGGCCTGTCATGTGAATGCCTATGGCGAGGGATCTTGTTTTAGACTCGTGGTATTCTGTTATTAAGGCCAGGCCGGCTGGAATGTAGAGTGCTTCGCTTACACCCATTGCAGCTCTTAAAATATATAGCTGATCAAAGGTTGTGGCATGCCCCATCAGGTAGGTTACGGCCGACCATACAAACAGGCTGCCGGCAATCAGCCATTTTTTGTTGAGCTTGTCTGCAATGATGCCGGATACCGGGCTCATACAGCCGTAAATCCAGAGAAACACGGCCATCAGTATCCCAAAGTTTTCTGCGCGCTGCAATTCTTTTATATCGTATTGCATCGCATCGCGCATGGTAGACAGCATCTGGCGATCGAGGTAGTTTAATAGCGCTACAAACCACAAAAGCCCTACCACAACCCAGGGGTAGTAGTCTTTTTTGCCGGGCGTTTGTTTTTGGTGGGTATCCGTTATGTTTTCAGGCATTGCTCTTATATTATTTTGGAACAAAAACCATCAAAGCCTAATGCTGCCACATCCTTGCGAAAGGCTTCAAATGAAACGGCGCTCATGTTCTTTACCGGCAATCGAAATGCGCCGCAGTCAAGACCTACGAGCTTCATATAAGCCTTGCCGGTGGCAATGCCCCCGTATTTGCCCAGCAACCGGATCATATCAATGGCCTTCTGCTGCAGATCCCTGGCTTTATCCAGTGCCCCGTTTTCAAAGGCGGCTATCAGGTTGTGATAGAGGGGGGCCGCATAGTTGTAGGTGCTACCCACGGCCCCGGTGCTACCCAAAACCAGTGCGGAGAGCATGTTTTCATCTCTTCCCCAAAGCATATCATAGCGCCCGTTGTCTACATACATGCAGGAAAGAAAATCCATAAAATCCTCGTGGGTATATTTGATACCGGCGAAATTGGGGATGGAGCCCTTTACCGCAAGCAATAAATCATACATGGGAATAGGGCAACCTGTTAGTACGGGAATATGATAGTAATAAAAGGCGGTTTGGGGCGCCGCTGCGGCCACCCGTTTGCAGCAGGCTGCCAGGGCATCTGCGTCGGCGGGTTTAAAATAGAAGGGAGCGGTAAATGAAACCCCATAGAGGCCGAGCTGCCCGGTGTATGCGGCCATTTCCTCACAATCTGCAAGTGAAGTGCCGCCTACCAGGTTAATGACCTTGAATCCATCATCGCCACCGGTGGCCGCTGCCCAGGCCTGCATTACCTGTTTTTTTTCTTCTGTTGTTTGGGAAACGCCCTCGCCGGTAGAACCGTTGATAAATGCTCCGGAAACGCCGTTGTTTTTTAAGAACCGGTAGTATGCGGGTATCAGGTCCAGGTTTAGTTTACCCGCCGCATTCATCGGGGTAAAGGGGGCTGCTATCAGCCCTGTAAGCTTTTCGTTTGCGTGATTCATTTGTTTGTAAAAATAGGATTTAATATTTGGCTGTAACCGGCGGTTTGGATCAGATACCTCTTTCCGGAGGGGCATTATTGGTTTTGTCTGAAACCAGACCTTTTACGGATCGGGATTGTACAAAAAAGCTCAGTACGGCAGATGTGGCAAAAAACGGCCGTATTGTTTTTTGGCAAACGCTACGCATAGACGGTTGAAATTTTTAATTACGTATTATGTAATACATAATAAAATTAATGCTTATTTTTAAATTGCCAAATCTTTTTAGCGTTTAGGTTATAATTTTGTTCATTCAAAGAAGCATCAGTGAATAACGTTTTTAAATCAATTGAAAATTACAGTCTGGTAGACCGGGTAGAAGCTAATATTATTGATTTGCTGCATCACCGTAAATTAAAAGTAGGGGATCGTATTCCCAGGGAATTGGATTTAGCAACCAACCTGGGTGTGAGCCGTACAGTGATCCGGGAGGCGCTGATGCGTTTAAGGATTATGGGGCTGATTGATACCCGGAAGAAAAAAGGCGCGGTTATCACCAGCCCCGATATTTTTAGTAACCTTGCCAAGAGCCTGAATCCGCATGTTCTGAGCGATGATACGTTAAAGGAGATTTTTGAGATCCGGCTGGTACTGGAGATTGGTATGGCCGATTTGTTGTTCCGGAGGGTAACAGCCGATGATATTAAGGATCTGAAGCAGATCGTTAAAAATGAACCATCCTCTACGAAGAATTTTATGTTTAATGCTTCTTATGAAATAGCCTTTCATGGAAAGCTGTACGATATTTCCCAAAATGAAACATTAAAACGGTTCCAGAACCTGCTGCTCCCGGTTTTTGACTATGTGCAAAAAAGCTCACTGGTTAACCAGAACCTGAGCCCCAGGAAATTTGTTTCGCATAAACAGCTGATCGCGATTCTGGAAAAAGGTACCCCGGAAGCTTTCCGGAACGGAATGCGCAGTCATCTGGAGAATCATTTTAACAGGCTTTTGGATTAAGAGGCTGTGTTAATTCAGCAGTCCCTGGTTTGCCCACCCACAGGTGAAACCGGTAAGCCGGAGATGGAACTATTAGAGGAGTTAACAGGCGCTCCTATTTGTTTTCCGGATTGGTATTATCTTAAAATGATTGTTTATTCAAATTGATATGCTATGCGTAATTGCTCTTTCAACAGGTACAGGCAGACCTATTTGGCCAGCCGGTATATTTTTACTGCAACGGTTATTGTAATGCTATGTCTGCCAGGATGTGCTCCCGGTAAAAAGGCGGTATCTGTTGCCACGGGGCCTGTTCATCATATTGTACTGAAGCTTTCTCCGGGGCCGGATAACCCGCGCAATAGCGAAGGCTCCTTTGTTACCCTGAAGGATGGCCGCATTTTATTTATCTACTCCCGGTACACGGGCAACAATTCCGGAGACCATTCCCCGGCCTACCTGGCGGGCAGGTATTCGGCTGATGGGGGTAAAACCTGGACCGCACAGGATGCGAAAATTATTGACCAGGAAGGAGGCCTGAATGTAATGTCGGTATCCTTGCTCCGGTTAAAAAATGGTACGATTGCGCTGTTCTATTTGAGAAAGAATTCCACCGTTGACTGTATTCCGGTGGTGCGTTTTTCAAATGATGAGGCCAAAACCTGGACGGCGCCGGTGGATTGTATCACCGATCAGAAGGGCTATTTTGTGCTCAATAATGACCGGGTAATTCAATTGCCCGATGGCCGGCTGATGCTGGCGGTGGCGCGACATTCCAGCTTGGCTGATCCCAAATGGCAGAACAAAGGCGCATTGTTTGCCTATTATTCTGATGATAACGGAAAAACCTGGAAGGCGGGAAAAGAAGTGCCCACACCGGCCGGTGTTATTACCCAGGAGCCGGGTCTTACAGCGCTAAAAGATGGCCGTGTTATGATGTATATCAGGGCCAGCGGCGGCGCACAATATGTATCCTATTCAGCAAACCGGGGCGCCACCTGGAGTGCGGCCCTGCCTTTTAACCTTCAATCGCCGCTGTCGCCCGCAACCATCGAACGCATTCCGTCTACCGGGGATCTGCTGGCCGTTTGGAACAATAATGATGGATCCAACATCGCAATAAAAGGAAAACGGACGCCACTGACGGTGGCTATTTCAAAAGATGAGGGCCGGTCCTGGATCCATATTAGAAATCTGGAAACCGACCCGGATGGCTGGTATTGTTATATCGCCATTCACTTTTATAAAAAAGATATTTTGCTGGCTTATTGTGCGGGTAGCCAGCAAGCCAAAACCCACCTGTCGGTTACCGATATTTCCCGCATCGCATTAACTGATGTATATAAACTGTAGGGAATAGAGAGTTTCCTGCGCTTTCCCTTTTTACAGATTCAGTCCGGCATAATGGCCTGGGTGGCTCATTACGGAATGTCCTGTTTATGGATTCTAAATGACAGGGACCGATGCATTGGTAAATACGATACGGGCATTGCGCTTACTTCCAATGTTTTTATAAATGATCATTTATTGCTGATTACCGGCGGAAGCGGTGAACCCGGCCGGGCTGTATAAAGATGATAAAAATGAAAAACCGATAGGCTGAGGTTACCCGGTAAGTGTTGCCGCAGCGGCTGTATGGGGTGTGCTAATGGCCGCGATCGGCAAAGGTTAATGCTCTTCATGATCCAGGTACCGGATAAATACCGAAGGAGATACCCCGGTGATGGACTTAAATATGGCGGCAAATTGGCTATGGGAAGAAAAGCCGGCTGTGGCGGCCAGGGTACTGATCTTATATTGCCGCCAGGCCTTATTGTTTTTGAGGTTATCAACGATGTGATTGATGCGCAATTCATTAATATAGGCATTAAAATCTTTTTCTTTGTATTTCCTTATAACAAAGGAAAGATACTTGGTATTGGTGCCCAGGTGTGCAGCAAGATAAGATAAGGACATATTATTATCATTAAAATGACCGGAATTTTCAAATGCCTGGAGGCTGGCTAATAATTTTTGCTCCGTACCGGTGTGTATGGATGGTCCCGCCTTTTTATCTTCCTTTTTGCTATCAGTATGCTCCGGATTATTTATAAAAGTAGCCCGCTGCGGCGCGGTGTCGTCTAATACAGGCTGCTCCGTCAAGGCAGGCGGATGTGTCCGGGTGCGTACCTGCTCCAGCATCTTTTTTAACCGGCCGAGCTTCTTTTTCTGCTTTTTCCGGTAAAAGACAAAGGAAAAACTTCCTGCAAATAATACTATCAGGCAGGTGATGACATAAATCGTTTTCCGGCTGTTTTTTGCTTCTGCATCTTTTTGTTTCTTTTCTAAAGCATTGTAGGAACTTTCAAAAAAAACAGCTTTGTTTTTAGACATCAGTTCCGATAAGGAATCCTGCATTTGCCGGGCCTGCTCCATACGGATAGGATCGCCCGTTTTGGCATAATAGGTTTGCAGCGTTTTGTATATTTTATTTTTTATATTGAGGTCCTGCAGGGATTGGACAAATTTTGTGGCGCTGTCGATAAAAGGCCGGGCTTTTTTGAATTCATTTTTTTCGATATAGGAGGCCGCCAGGTAATTATAAGCCAGGCTGGTTATATAATTGAACTGTCCGGGCAAAAGATCCAGCGTCTCCTTAAAATGGGCAATGGCACTGTCGTAAATTTTCATATTGTAAAAGCATTGCCCCAGTTGCTGCTCGTTATGGCCCATCACAAAACTCCTGTTTTTGCCGCTAAGGCTTAAAAACCTCCTTGCATTATAGAGGTACTGCAGGGCCGCCGGGTAATGTCCCTGGGCCATTTGGCAATAAGCGAGCTCCTGTTGTATAAATCCCAGCATGGTGTTTCGCTGTTCGGGATTTTTAATTACCGGCGCCAGCTCTGTGGCTTTCTGGCAATAGTGTCTGGACCGGTCATACAGCTTCAGGTTCCGGTATTGACCCGCGAGGAATCCGCAAATTGTAACCTGGTAAATATTGTCATCAGTAGATCTGATCAGCTTGTAAGCCCTTTCTGCATAGGCCACGGCTTGCTGAGGATCCTCTTTCACTTCGTAAATGGAAGCGCTCAGCATCAGGCTTTTGGCTTTGTACAGTGGACGGAGCGAGTTACGGTACAGCGAGTCTGCAATATCCAATGCCCTGTCGGTATTTTTAGGAGCGATTTTGTAATAAACTTCATCAAAAATTTTGCTATATGCGGCTGAATCCTGTGCAGACGCAGACGCAAGGAGTACAGTATATAAAAATACCAGCATTGAGAACTTTCTCAACCTTCTGACCATCCGGTTTAACATTAAATGCTGTTTACTAAAAAGAGGGGCAATTTTTGATTTTTGGTTGCTCAAAACATTTTATACACGGGGGTATAAAGGACAAAATTTATAAACAAGGGTACTTTGTGTAAAAATAGGGAGAATTGGACAAGAAAGTAAGGCAACAGGCTGCGCAGTCATTAAATGACTGTCATATTTCCGGAATTTTGGCATATAATTGTCCGGTAAACGTGCAACCAGAGGGCTTTTTATTGTACGTTTGTTTGGTAATATAGCGCCTCTGAACAGGGTTTTTACAAAAGTTCTGGAATTTTGATAGAAATTTTCCGTATGGGAGCGATGTTGATTTTTGTAGTGGGATGGGTTGCTATTTTATTTGTGTTTGAAAATTACTACTGTTGATGGTTATCGATGTGCAACGTGAGAATATGATAAAAAGGCTTTTTAATGGGGGGTGCCGGGGTGTTTCTCTTTCTTTTTTTTGTATAATGCTATTGTTGATGCCGGCCATCGGTGCAAAGGCCCAGGACTCGGTTGCTTTTGATAAAATCTACAATAAAATTTCCACGAAACTATCCCAGGAAAACCTGTCTGCCGCGTTATTTGCGGCAGATTCGTTGCTCAAAACATCTCATACAGCCCGGTTTCGCATCAGGAGTATGATGCTGATTGCAAAGATCTATCAGCAAAAGGAAGATATTGACAGCGCTATTGAATATGCACAAAAGCTGGAAAAGCTGGCCGGCGAAACGGGCGACTATGCCTGGCAGGCAAGAGGAAACGGGTACCTAGGAGGGCTATACCGTATAATAGGACTTTACGACAAGGCACAAAACTATACCGACAAGGCACTGAAAATTATTCCCCGGATCAGTGATCCCGAGCAGGCCAACAGCACCCGGGGGCTCATGCTGCAGGAACTTGCTTTCAGTAACATGGATGGGGAGCACAACCGGCTGGCTATAAAGTACCTGGAAGATGCGGGGAAAAGCCTCGGCAAGCTGCAGAACAACAGGGATTTTATTGTAATGAACAATGAACGCCTGCTGGGTGACAATTACCGGATGCTGAAGAGTTATGATACCGCACTGGCCTGCTATCAAAAGGCACTGGCCCTTAGCACCCCAACCCCCAACCATTATGTTGTTGGGATGATCTGTAAGGGAATGGCAGAAATATTTATTGAAGAAGAAGATCTGAAAACCGCTAAAATATACCTGGACAAAGCCGAAAAAATTGCCAGTGCATCACAATACCTGCAGCTTAAGGAAGGGGTTTATGCTGTTTCTAAAAAGTATTATGAGCGGGCAAGAGATCAGGAACACCTGGCTATAGCCCGCGAAAAAAAGGATTCCGTAACCGGTGCATTGCTTGATAAAAGAACCGAACTTTTAGATAAAACATATAATCAGCTGGAGCAGCGGGGGATAAGGGCCGAGCTGACAAGCAACATAAAAACGATAGTGATCCTGTGCGTGGTACTGCTATTAGTTTTGGGTGCTGTTTTTTTTGTAGTATACCGGAGAAAAAAGCATCGGCAGCTGGCGCAGTTCGAACGCATCCTGGAGCAGCTGCATGCAAAGGAAAAAGAACAAAAACTGGTAAAAGAAGATATTTTACCGGTGGCAGAACCGGATATTGAAATCAACCAGGACGAAACTGTTGTTTCCGGGGAGGACCTCAAACACGACACTGGGGCCAGGGAAAAAAGATTAATGACCGGGGAAACCGAACTAAAACTGCTAAAAGGACTGGAAAACTTTGAGCGCTCGGACCATTTTCTCAATGGCGAGCTTTCCCTGTCGTCATTGGCTACCCGGCTGAACACCAATACTAAGTATCTTTCTTATCTAATAAAGACACACAAAAAAGCAGATTTTAACAGCTATATCAACGAACTCCGGGTGAACCATATTGTTGAGAAGCTAAAGAATCAACCCGGCTGGCGGCAATATAAGATCAGCGCCCTTGCCACCACGGCCGGCTTTTCCTCCCATAGCCAGTTTGCAGCGGTATTTAAAACATTTACTGGATTATCGCCCTCTGTTTTTATTAAATACCTCGAAAAAAAGCATGAATAATCCTTGCTTTTTGCTGGTTTTAAATCCATTTTTTACCGGTTTACTTAATATGATTCTCCAGGGCCTGCGGCTTATCTGTTTAAATGAGGGTTTATTTTTAAAATAATATATATTAATTATTATTTCGCTGTAATTTTATGAGTCCGGTCATTGATGATTTTCCGGAATTTCGATAGCCCTTTTTTTGCGGAAAGCGTTGCGGGCCAATAGCTTCGTAGACGCATTCGTAACCCAATAAACCTGTTTTTTGCTTATGAGCACTTTTTTTAGGAATAACCTGCTTTTAACTGCCCTGCTACTTGTATCCTTGTTTGTCCAAAAGTCCCATGCCCAAAGGGAAGTCTGCGGTTTTGACCATTTTTATAAGCGGCAACTTCAGGATCCCCGGGCAGCGGCAAAAATTCAATCGGCCAATCTCAAGATCGGGAATATTCAGCGTTCGCTGGATGCCGCCAGGCTCAACCGAAAGACCCGGGATGTGATGCCCGGCCCCGGTGGCGGCAACTTGTACCAGATACCCGTGGTTGTACACATCATGCATCGCAGCTCCGATGGTTTGGGCAGCGAGGCCAATCCTACGGATGCTATCATCCAGCAGATGATCGATTTTCTCAATCAGGTTTATGCGGGTACAAATATTAGTTCTGGGGGCGTAAGCACTCCGTTGCGTTTTGTGCTGGCAAAACGCACGCCTGATTGTCAGGCTACCAACGGCATCAACAGGGTGGTGGTTACGGATAACCGCTATCAGACCGATGGACTCCAGGATGAACCTGGCGGCCCCGGCATGCCGGAAGCCGCTTTAAAGGCCCTGAGCCGCTGGCCGGTGGCTGAGTATTATAATATCTGGATTGTACATAAAATTTACAGTACTGATCCAACAACAATAACCAATGGTTATGCCTATTTTCCCGGAGCCGGTGACCTGGACGGTACCGTATTGCGGGGTGGCGTGGCCAATGGTACGGCACAAACCCTGCCCCACGAAATGGGGCATGCCCTGGCGCTCTATCATACGTTTGAAGGGGGCGATGACGGGGTAAACTGCCCCGCAAATACCGGCGATTGTTCGGTAGATGGTGATAAGGTTTGTGATACGGACCCGCATTTGAAGCGTTATGACTGCCCCGCCGCAGATGATCCGTTAGACCGGAATAAGTGCGTTGACCCACCTATTGGGGTTCCCTGGGGATTATTGCCCAAAAACATCATGAGTTATTTTGACTGCCGCGACCGGTTTTCGCCTGGCCAGGGCAGCCGCATGCAAGCTACCATGCTTACGGAGCGCTATGGGCTGGTGTCCTCACTCGGGGGCACGGCGCCATCCCCAACACCGGTTACCGCAGTTGCCCATGACCAACTTGAGACGGTGTCCGTGGACCCGAATGAGGCTTATATGGGACCCGTACTAGTGAGATTAAATACACTTTATTATTCCTCCGAGGCATACAGAAGCAGCTCAAGAATTACCTATGAGGACAAAACCTGTACCGCCGGTACAACAATCAACCATGCTACGGCTTATGAAATTGCGGTAAATACGGAGTTTAACCAGCAACTTGTAAAGGTTTGGATCGATTTAAATAATGATGGTATCTATAGCGCCGGTGAACTGATTGGTACCAGTACCGGCGCTCCGGGCAACTACCTTCATAAAATATCACTCACAACCGCAAAGCTCAGCCAGGCAGGCACGGTATACAATAAACCCTTGCGTATGCGGGTTGGGGCTGATTGGGCAGGCAATCCAAACTATGGTTATAATACCAAACTGCAATACGGACAAATGGAAGACTTTGCCGTTACCATCAGCGATGCCGTGCTGCCCGTTAATTTTGGCGCTATTGACGCCTTTATCAAAGATGGTCAGCTTAATGTTAAATGGACTTCAGAAACCGAAACCAATAACGATCGCTATCTGGTACAGCTTTCGCAGGACGGAACGGCGTTTTATACTATAGGCACCGTTAAAACCCTGGCTGTGGGTGGCAACTCCAACACGCCCGTTGATTACCATTTTTCAATTGATAAATCGGGCATCACCGGTGCTGCAGCTGGTCTGATGTTGTTGGCATTGGGTTCCCTTGGGGGTGTTAAACGAAGAAAACGATTAAGCGGGTTTGTGTTAGGCATGATGATCCTGGCTTTATTGGGCATTTCTAACTCCTGCAGCCGTAAGCAGGAAGCACTGGCGCAGGATAAAATGCGTGCGCTTTTCTTGCGCATTGCCCAGGTAGATAAGGATGAAACTACACATTATTCCAAAGTGATAAAAGTGAGTGGGGAATAGGTGATTTGAAAATTTGAAGATTTGAAAATGTGAGAATTTGGAAATTCCGCGGAGCGGGGCAGGTTGTGGGAATGAGGAAAAGTTTCAGGTTGGGGCAGTTTTTAAACTCAGCTGTTTCAAATCTCTCCAAAGTTCCGGGTTTAAAGGTTCTGGAGACCGCTAAAGTCTAAATACCCGGAAATCTGAATACCAAATACCAAAGCGGGTTTCTGATGTTTGATGTTTTTGGATTTAACATTGAACCTTAAATGTTGAACCCATCCGAACGGCATTGCGCGTTTAGCGTTCAGCCTTAAATAAAATCGTACCAAAGTGCTATTTTATATAATGTAGGCGATCTTATCTTTGCTGGCCTCTATGTCAAACAAACCAGGCACCGGATTTTATCCGGAGCAAAGCATACGGAGTAGAACGAAGTATTGCTTTTAAAAATTGTATTTGTAACCCAACAGAAATGAACATTTCTGTAGAACATTTGAGCTTATGAACCGTTTTTTTATTGTATTGTTAGTACTGTTTGTTACCATGCCTGTGTATAGCCAATATGGGCCGGACGATGATTTTGATGGTGATAAAATTTTAAACAAGGATGACCTGGATGATGATAATGATGGCATCCTGGATGTGAACGAATGCAACGAGTCGCATTTTTTTTGGTCGGGTACACCAGATCCTGCCAGCAATCCCAGCGGAGGTCCCTATACGACCAGTGGAACAATTAACGGGATCAACTACACTTACCAATCCTCCGCTCCGGTTTCGGTGTTCGCGATGTACGGACCTCAGAACTTTCCTGCTTCTTATGACATACCTTCGGGTTCGATAGGGGTCCGCAACGATTATGTAACCTCCAATACCCTCAGCTTTGCAAGCCCCATGATCAACCCGGTATTGGTATTTGCTTCAATAGGAAATTCATCTTTAAGAGTTCCGATCCAGTTTTATAATGACTTTGAGGTGGTGTGGGCAAACGCCGCCGTTATAGCGGACCATGTCAATAAACAAATCAGTGGAGCAGAAGGGAACGCCATAATACGTATTAAGGGCACCTTCAGCAGCGTGAAGTTTGATTATCTGAGGGCCGAAACCTATGCTACATTTATGTTTGGTGCCGATTTTCAGGATTGCGGGGATACCGATAATGATGGTATTCTCAATAAATTTGATACAGATAGTGATAGCGACGGCTGTCCCGATGCTATTGAAGGCACTGGCGGTTTTGCCGCGGCCGACCTGGATGGCAATCTGCGGCTTACTGGTTCTGTGGATGCCAACGGGGTACCCCTCAAAGCAGGTGTGGCAGGTCAGTTGCCAGGTGTTGCCTATATTGAAACGGTTAGCGGCTGCGATCCCATTGCCTACCCGCTTATAAAAGAGGTTACCGGCCCGCCCGCAGCAACCAGCCTGGCAGACCAGCCATTGATGGGCAGCAGCACCGCCGAAACCGGTGGCAATAAGATCAGCTGGAAGGGACGGCCTGTTACCGTTACCAGTTTGCCTACCAATGAATTTATCCTTACCTATGATGGCCATGCCATTAGCGGGCCAGATATAGACGCGGGCGGCTATGTAATTGACAATTATAACCCGGATCTGCTATCGATAGCACCAGGCCCAACCACACCGGGTGGTATCAAAACCACCGCCTTTAATTATGCTGTAAATGGTACTAGTGTCCGCAGTAAGGATGCCACTTATACGGTCAACTATTCCATCGCCCTGCCGGTGAGTTTTGGTCCGGTTACGGCCAGCATTAGCAATGGGGCCCTTGTTGTAGACTGGACTACCGAAACGGAAACCAATAACGATCATTTTGAAATTGAAGCGTCCGCCGATGGCGTAAATTTTACAACAATCGGTGAAGTGCAGTCCCGGACGCATGACGGAAACTCAAAAGAACCACTGCAATACCAGTTTCAAAGGGAGGTTGCTTCAAACATAACAGCACTGGGACTGGGCGTACTGGTGTTGGGTGGACTGGGATTTTGTGCCCGCCGCAGAAGCCGGCTGTTGTTTACGGCGATCATGGGGTTGGGGCTGGCAGTTTCCTTCCCCGGATGTACAAAAACTGGTCAAACAGTGGCTGATGACGCCCGGTTGTATATACGGATCGCCCAGGTAGATAAGGATGGTGCAAAAACTTTTTCCAAAGTGATTGCGGTGGTTCGCGAATAATTCCTTCTCCTGTTCCCTTAAAATGGTTAAATAACATAACAGATTTCCGGAATTCTTGTATCGCTCCGTTTGGCAGGCAATGGAATGCTTGATAGCTTTGGCCCGGCAGTAAAAGAGAATCCCGGTATGCCGGGTCTATCTTTTTGAACAGTGCCTGCCGGTGATCTGTATTCACTATTGTTCACCACTTAACAGGAAACCCCACATTCAGTTTCCTGTACTCCCCCTAAATCCATAGGCTTTATATGCGTGCTGCAAGGCATTGCATGCAGGCGGTTATTATTAAGTATTAACCCTAAAAGTTTTTTTTAATGGATATAAGAAAACAAAAGGAGGAACCAGTTTTGTCATGCCCGGCCGGTAATACGAGCGGTGTTTTTGATGAACGCATCGGCGATTATACACACAGCTTTAAAGAAGCGGAAATGGATACTCCCGGGACTTCACCAAGGAAAATTACTATTGCTATTGCGGATGATTGCGATGTTCAGCATAAGTTATGGGGGCTGCTCATCCATCAAAACAGCTCCTTTGAGCTGGTATGCCTGGCCTATAACGGGCAAGACCTGATGCACCAGATTGAGGCCGCCGCCTTAATTCCGGATATTTGTATACTGGATCTGGAAATGCCGGTTATGAATGGCGTTTGTACGGCCAAACACCTGTCGCAGCGGTTCCCCAGTATAAAGCTCTATGGTTGTACTTCCTGTGAAGACGAGCGTATGAAAAAAGAAATGCTACGGAATAGCGTAATTACGATTTTTTCGAAAACCGAAAACAGGAACCTGTTACACACCATCAGCCAAATGCAAAATCCTGTTGTTGCATCTTCATTTTCAGGTAAGGTATAATGCAATATTTTTCCAATAACAGGAGTACGGAATTTCAGGAGCTGTACCCGTTTTTCAGATTGAGCTGTAAACGCATGCTGGTTGCTTTGTTTATTATGGTGTCTCTGGCCGCGGGTACGCTGCTATGTTATCTTGATCATATAAATAATAATGAGGCAGACCAGGAGAAGGGGTATAGCCGCAAGCCCGTGATTGATAAAAATGAAAAGGGGTATCATTATATAAGTGTAAATACCATTAAATATTTTAAGTAAGTTTAGAGGGCTAATAAGAACATCCCCCGTTATTCTTAACCCAGGGGTGTTCTTTTAGATTTAAAATTCAAACGGCACCGGTAATGGTCTACATGCAGCAGGGCAATCTGCTGCTTTGTTGTTTTATTATGTGGAAGTCCATTTTCAATATATATAACGGTATCCCTATGGCGGGCAAAGCATTTTTCAGGTAGCAATACTTCTGTTTTTCCGAATAATGATAACTGAAAAGAGGGGGAGTTTTTTATTAATACGTTGATTATTAAGTTGCTATAATTTTTTTATGCCAGGATTCGGGAATTCTTGTATCGTATTGCTTGGCGCCCGCTATGGGGGAGAATACTTTTGTGCCAGAAAGGAACGAAATGGTTAAATCTCTTTTGAAGAGGTTCATTCCGAGAAAAAAGTAAAACTGCAAACTCAGAAGTAGCAAAAATGATTTGTTCATTTTGTGTACGCTGATCACACTGATTATCTCTCCGTTTATCAATTCCTGATCCCCTCATTATTCCGCCTTCTAAATCCTTACACTGGTGCATTGTGCCCTATCAGGTTTACCATGCTGCCGGGTGTATGCGGATTTGTAAACACTAAAACCTAAAAGAATGAAGGCAAAGAAAAAAAGAGATGGAAAATGGAAACGCACTCAGGCCTTTCTGCCCGGTAGGGCACTGGTATTGGGCTTGCTCATTCAATTGCTGCTGGCGCCTGTATCTTCAAAAGCCCAGGTAACTGCTACAGCAGGATCCTACATTGTAGATCTGGGTACGGCCGTAAAAAATCCAGCGGGTGTAAAACCCTATGGAATGGTACACGAGTTGATCAAATTTTACAAAGTACCTATTTACTGGATTGTAAGAACGGGAAAAGCAAAAGATGCGGTGGATTATACCATCGAAGGAAGAGACTATAAGAGCGGGCTCTTTGTAATACCTGGCGAGTTTGTAACGCCTAACGTACAAGCGGCTATTACTCAATGGACGGCGGCTACGAGTGTGACCGGACCCAATGGTTATATCCGTGGTTTTGTAACGGCCCGCCGGATAGCTGCCCCCTATAGTTTTACCGGGGCAAAGTTTATGCGCCTAACTTCCGCGCCTTTGTGGACGCTGGATGATAAAAATGGTAGTATTGCTGAAAAGTGGATTAAAGACAAGGATCAGGCGGGTATACCGTCCACACAGTATAACTGGCTGGCGCCATCGGCATTGGGCGCTTGTAATGATGTGTTTGTAATGCCCCATGCGGACCCTACCTGGGCCGATCATGGCAACCTCTATAACTGGAACCTTGCATACAAGGGCGCCATCTGGCTGGGCTGCCATGCCGGAAGTGCCTTACACAATACCTATAATCCTGCCAATACCTCCCAGCAGATGAATTTTCTTACCTCAAAGGTAACCACGGCGGGAACAGGGATTATTCTTCCTGTAAACAATAGCACCAACTATTCCCAAAACTCACTCATCCTATGGGGACAGCATAAGGGCGGATCAACGCCCTACAATACCAACAGCGGTACTATTACCGGGGGTACCTTAGCGGCTCCGGACGACTGGGTATCCCAGTTTATGGATGTGCCCGACCGCGCTACCACCGGCGGCAGCGAAAATATTTACCTGCCCGTTAAAGGCGCACAATGGTTGTCCTCTACCCATGTGATTACCTATGATCCCACACAGGAGGATGTGCCGGCAAAATCCGATGGCCCCGCGGTGGTGATGGCCTATGGGCGCGGTTTTGGTGACAATAGCAGGGGCTGGGTAATGATGGAAGCCGGCCATGATATCGGTGGTACGGATCCCGACAATATTGCTGCAGAAAGAGCCTTCTTTAACTGGAGCTTTTTAGCGGCATTGGATAAAACACCGGTTATTTCAAACCTGAATACCGGCGTTACCCCTGCTATGTACCTGGGAGCACGGACGTATCAATTGTCACTCAATTATAGCTCACCGGTAGGAGCATCGCTTGCCAACGTGGTCTGGAGCGCGGTATATACAGATGATGGCGTGCCAGCGGGCGTCTTTACACCCAATGGCGGTGTATCCAATACAGCTACCACTACCAGCTTCGTGCCTTTTTCTGTAGAAAGCAGCAGGCAGGTGGTGTTTACCGTAACGGTTTATGATAATTGCGGACGTTTTAATATTGAATCATGGACCGGAACTGTTTTTAATATCATCGCCAATCCCGATATTAACCGTACCGTAGTAAATAAACCGGTTACCGGTTCGGTAGCTACTAATGATAAAGCGCCTGCCGGCGTTATGCTGAGCTATTCCAATCCTGCACCCATAAATGGTGCCAATGGTTTGCCCAATCCTTCTAATGCCGTACCCGTGTTGAATCCTGATGGAACCTACACGTTTACTACAGCGGTTCCCGGGGTCTACAGTTTTAATGTAGATGTATGTTCCGATGAGGGTGCCTGCCAGCCGCAGATACTTACTATTACGGTAACGGATGAGGCCAGCAATCAAAATCCACCGGTAGCCAATACCGACCTTGCATCCACACCCATGGCTACGCCGGTTAATATGCCTATCCTCCTGAATGATTATGCCGGCAATATGGGAGGCAGCTTGGGTGCACCCAGTATTGCAACAAATCCGCTGCACGGAACGGCTACGATTGTAAACGGTGAGCTGCGGTATACGCCGGCAGCAGGCTTCTCCGGAAGGGACACGGTTATATACCAGGTATGTGAAACGCCCAGTGGTTTTTGTACAAAAGCCTATGCCATCATTGATGTAAAACCTGCTGGCGGGGCAAATACAACCAGTGCAGCAGATGATTATAACCAAACAGTGGTTGGGGTGCCTGTAAACGGTAGTGTAAAAAACAATGATAAGGATGCAGAGGGCAATACCCAAAGCATTACCCCGCAAACAATAACCAATAGCTTTGGCGAGCTGACCCTTGATGCGAATGGTAACTATATCTATAAGCCGGCGGCCGGGTTTACCGGTACGGCCTGGTTCCCTTATACCACAACGGATAACGGTACGCCCAATGCAGTTGCCAGCGCTACCTTGTACATATATGTAAATATAGCACCCGGTTTTAGCTATCCGGATATCAACCATACAACGGTAAACAAGCCGGTAACCGGCGATGTGTCTACCAACGACAAGACACCGGCGGGTATGACCTTTACCTACTCTGATCCGGTGCCGGTAATTGGTGCAGATGGCCAGCCCAATCCTTCAGGATCGGTGCCCCAGCTGAATCCGGATGGTTCTTATACCTTTACCACCACGGTACCCGGGGTGTATAGTTACAATGTAAAAGTGTGTACGGGTACAGGGCTTTGCGAGTTGCAGAACCTTACCATTACGGTAACGGATGAGGCCATTAAGAACCCGCCAACGGCCAATACGGATATCGCCTCTACAAAGGTGAATACTCCTGTGAGCGTGCCATTGCTGGTGAATGATTATCCGGGCAACATTGGTGGTAACCTGCTTACTCCCGGCATTGCCGCCAGCCCGCTGCATGGTACAGCCTCCATTGTAGGTGGAGAATTGCTGTATACGCCCGCAGCAGGCTTTTCTGGCAGGGATACGGTTATATACCAGGTTTGTGAAAATCCCGGTGGGCTTTGCACCAGGGCCTATGCCATCATTGATGTAATACCGGACGGAGCATTGAATACCACCAGCGCTGCAGATGATTATGCGCAAACCAAACCAGGTATTTCAGTAAGCGGCGATGCAAAAGCAAATGACAAAGATGCTGAGGGCAATACGCAAAGCATTACCCCGCAGCATATCACCAACAGCTTTGGCGAGTTTACCATCGATGCTAACGGTAAGTACACCTACAAGCCAGCCCCCGGATTTACCGGTACGGCCTGGTTCCCATATACCGTTACGGATAATGGCAGCCCGAAAGCTGCTGCAGAAGCTACCATATATATATCAGTAGAAGGTGTTCTTTCCGGGTTTGGTTTTCCTGATATCAACCGCACAACGGTAAATAAGCCGGTAACCGGAGATGTGTCTACCAATGATAAAATACCCGTAGGCACTACCTTGAGCTATTCCAACCCAACACCCGTAATTGGTGCAGACGGCCAGCCCAATCCATCCGATGCGGTGCCCGTGATACAACCCGATGGCAGCTATACCTTTACTGCAGCGGTACCGGGTGTGTATAGCTACAACGTGCAGGTATGCACGAATACAGGTACCTGCGAGCCGCAAAACCTTACCATTACGGTAACGGATGAAGCGGCGGCGAAGAATCCTCCTATTGCCAATACAGATCTGGCGTCTACTACACCCGGTACAACCGTTAATGTGCCATTGGTGGCCAACGATTATCCCGGCAACGGCAGTACCTTGAATACGCCCACTATAGCAACCAACCCGCTGCATGGTACCGCAGGAATCGTTAACGGCCAGTTGCAGTACACCCCCACGGCAGGCTTCTCGGGCAGAGATACCGTTGTTTACCAGGTATGTGAAAGCTCCAGTGGTCTTTGTACCAAGGCTTATGCAATTATTGATGTAAAACCAGCAGGCGAGGCCAATATCACCAGTGCGGCGGATGATTATAATCAAACCAAAGTGGGTATTACAGTGGGAGGTGATGTAAAAATAAATGATAAGGATCCCGAAGGAAATGCACAGAGCATTGTTCCACAAAACATCACCAATAGCTTTGGAACCTTTATTGTAGACGCAAACGGAAATTATACCTATAAGCCTGCAGCCGGGTTTGCCGGTACGGCCTGGTTCCCGTATACCGTTACCGATGATGGTAATCCCAAGGCTACTTCGGAAGCAACGGTGTATATCTTTGTGAAGCAGGAATTGGATACCAATCCCGATAACAATACCGGTTTTGTTAATAAGCCGATCCCTGGCAATGTATCGACCAACGACCAGCCCACGGGCAATATTTATGGCGGTGGCGGCATTACCACGGTACCCGGTTACAATAACCCCGGTTCGGAGATGCCTGTATTGAACGGCACATCCGGAACGTATACTTTCCAAAGCGCTATACCCGGTGTGTACAAGTTTAATGTGCCGGTATGCCTGGCCGATCAGTCGATATGTGGCAGCGAGCTGCTGACCATTACCGTGCTGGATCCAGCTACGACCACCAATAGTCCGGTGGCGATGAATGATGCGGCACAAACGCCGTTAAACACACCGGTAACTATTGATGTAAAAGCCAACGACCTTCCCGGCAATACGGGTGGTGTATTAGGCACGCCCAACTTAACCGGCACCACTGCGCCGCAGCATGGTACGGTAAGTGTAGATCCCCTAAGCGGCAAGATCCTTTATACGCCTAATAATGGTTATACAGGTGTAGATGCGTTTACGTATAATGTATGCGAGACCGTAAATGGTGTAGATAAATGCGTAACAGCGCAGGTAAAAGTAGATGTGCTGCCGGCCAATACCCCTGTGATAAATGCAGCGGATGATTATAATAAGACCACCATTAATGTACCCGTAAGCGGTACGGTAAGCAGCAATGATGGTGCAGGTCAGTCGGTAACCACGGCTAAACCCCTGGGTGGTACTACGGGTACCGCAGTGGGCGGCACCATAACCGATGGCAAAGGCAATAAGATCGTGTTCAATGCCGATGGCAGCGGTAACTATGACTTTACGCCAGAGCCTACGTTTACCGGTACGGCAGCTTTTGAATATACCAGCTGTAAGGATGGTAATTGTGTAATGGCTACGTTGTACATAACCGTGAGCGCGCCCCTTGTTCCGGATCTTACCCCATCGATCACCATTTTACCGGCCAATGCGGTAGGTGAGGCGCGATTAAACGCCCGTGTGCGGGTAGCAGAACTAGTGGGTGTAGCCACTGACGGCAGCGATATCCGTGTATTTATACCGAAGTCTCCCAAGTTTACATTAGCAGCCTTTAACCCAACTTTAAGAAGTTTACCGGGTTTACCTCCCTTCAATAACAGCAACTGGACCTATGTAGGCGAAGTAAATGGCCGTTACCTGTTTAAGTTGGGCGGCACAGCAGCTAAAAAGATCTTCGATGCCGGAGAGATCCTGTCTTTCGGTATCACGATTAACTTCCTTGGACAATCCACGGTGGGTATTGAGAACATAACGGTAAGGCTGTATGATGGCGATGGTGGCGACAGCTATCCCAATAATAACGGGGGCTCCGGTAAAGTGGAGCATGGTATTAAACCTTAAAATAGAAAACAAATAAGCACAAATTTAAAAATGATCATTAAAATGAAAACGATGAAAACAAAACTTTGCCTTTTGGCGGTATTATTGATGAGCCAGCTTTTTTCCTGGGGGGCAGGACCGATGCCGGATCCGTACCTGGGTTCGGTAACCATTCCAAGTGGTCCCGGAGTACTGGTTGGTCAGCAGGTGAATCTTAGTTTTATAGGGGGGAATGCAAGTACGGGCACTAAAATTACTTATAAGAGCGGGGGAGAGGCCATTATCTCCATTACGTTGATCAAGACCAGGCCGGTATTGGACGGCACCGGAAATCCAACCGGCATTACGGGCGAATTTGCGCCTTATTTTGACTGGACAGCCACCGAGGATCTTTCAAGCGGCACGTCAAAATGGACCATGCTGGGTATCCAGAATAAAACGATCCCTGCGGATTTTTTGGGCAAGGATGTAGTAATTCCGGTTGTTATTACACAATCGAGCACCCAGGCCGATGCTAATAATAAGAATGGCCATGGAGCTACGGTACAGATTACCGAATCTATTGATAAGGATAGTGACCCTAATAATGACTTTGTTTCGGTATATGGTTATACTGATATCGTTATGCCCGTAACCTTCCAGTCCTACGATGCAAAGATTGTAGGCAACAAACTGGTGGTAAACTGGACCACCGCTTCGGAAACCAATAATGATTTTTTCAATATCCAGGTAATGGGCTCCGATTCCAGCTTTAAGACCGTTGGCCGGATAAGCAGCAAGGCAGAAAACGGAACCTCCAGCACTTCGCTTGAATACAGTTTTGAAAAAGAACTGGGAGCGGGGGGCAGCATATCGTTTATGGGCCTGGCCCTTTTTGCGGCTGGTTTTATCCTGCTGCTGTTTAACCGGAGAAACAAATTGTTGTACACTTTTCTGTTGGTAAGTGGCCTGAGCATGTCGACCGTATCCTGCCGCAAGAACACACAGGACCGGGAAGCCAATCCGGTAGGCAAACAAATGGTTCGGGTGGTACAGGTAGACAAAGATGGAGTACAGGCATATTCCAAAATCGCTGTGGCCGTACGTCAATAAATAAATGAACCGATCATAAATCAATATTCAGCAATGAAAGTCTTTTTTAATAATCGAGGAGTTAAAGCGCGATTCCGGTCTGAAGTAAAATTAATTGAATGGATGCGTAAAAACGACATCGAACGATCTAAAGACATGTTTGATTTTATGGAGGGGTACAGCATGCGAAAATTACTTTTCGAAAATATAAAATTAAATACGGAAACGGTTGATGATTTTGTATCCGGTCTTGTTAGCAATGGCATTATTTCCATTGTTAAATAGAAGATGGCTACAACCGGGCAAAAAAAGACAGCAGATGCATGATTAAATCTTTTGTGCAGTTTTCGATTACGGGGTTCCCATTTGGGAGCCCTTTTTATTTTTTGATCTCTGCCGCACTAAATTTACTTTTACAGCGCGGAATACTCTTTAAAGGTGGAGCTCCGGAGTATAATATTTAACGGTTGATAATTGACATATTTATGTACCTGAAGACCCTGGCAACAAACAAAAGAATTTTCTTCGTTGTATTTCTGTTATTGGCAACGCTCTGGAGTAGGGGCCAGAGCGATAAAACTGCGGCCATTAGACCGCATCCCGAATCTGCAGATATGGTATCGGTACTTGATTTTGGCGCCCGGGCCGATGGAAAATCAGATGCAACGGCGGCCTTTCAAAAAGCGCTGACCTCGTTTGGTGCTGGAGGCGGTACCGTATATGTTCCCCGCGGTACCTATCTTTTTAAGGGGAGTTTGAATATTCCGCAGGCCGTAACGCTGAAAGGTGCTTTTGAATCGGTACCTTCTCATAATGGGATCCGTAACCAGGGGCTGCCAAAGCCAGGGGATGATGGCACCACTTTTTTAGTTACGGGGAACAGGGGCGTGGAAGATGCCGCTCCCTTTATTACCTTAAACACCAACAGTACGCTGCGGGGCATTGTTTTGTACTGGCCGTTACAGGATCCTGAAAATGTTCCCGAGCCTTATCCCTGGGGCATTGCAATGCGCGGAAAAAATCCGGCTGTGCTGGATGTGGAAATGCTGAACCCTTATAATGCCATCGATGCATCAAAAAATGAACGGGCGCTGATCCGCAATATCAGTGGTCAGCCCTTGCGAAGGGGGATCTACGTGGATGGGATTTACGATATCGGGCGTATCGAAAACGTTCATTGGAATCCCTGGTGGAGCATGAAACCCCGGCTCTTTAACTGGCAGAAGGAGAACGGTGAGGCCTTTATTTTTGAACGTACCGATTGGCATTATGTGCTCAACACTTTTTGCTTTGGATATAAAACGGGATACCGGTTTGGAGCCAGCAGCGGAAGCACCGGAGCCTGTAACGGAAATTTTCTGGGTATTGGCGCGGATGATTGCCAAACAGCCGTTTTGGTAGAACAAAGCGCTCCTTATGGTTTGCTGATCACCAATGGAGAGTTTGTTGCTATGGGCGGAGCCAATCCTACCATGGTGGTGGTAACGGCCGCAAATAAAGGAAATGTGCGTTTTGTAAATTGTGCATTCTGGGGGCCCTGCAACCGGAACGCGATGATCGATGGAACGGGAACGGTGGGTTTTTCTGATTGTAATTTTGTACAGTGGGACCGGAATAAAGAAGGACTTCCTGCTATACAGGCTAACAGCGGTACCGTATTGGTAAGGGGATGCGATTTTGGAACCAACGCACCGCAGGTGGCAATCGGCGAAAAAGTGACACGGGCCATTGTAAGTGAAAATACGGTAAAAGGAGAAGTAAATATCGTCAATAAGATCCGGAATGCTTTTGTTAACGGTAATATCGGAACGGAGTAATGATTTAAAAACGCCCTGGAATAAAAAGTATATCAATGAAGTTACCTGCATACCTGATGACAATTGGCTTATTGCTGCTGTCCTGCAGCGTGGCCCGGAAGTCGGCAGCGCCATCCAAATCCTTTTATTTTAACAGGTCGGGTATTTCATTGCCGGTGTTGAACAATTATCTGGGACGGTCGGTTACGATGACGGAATTTTTGACAGTGGATCCTTATGAAATTGACGGCCCTTATCCGTATAAAGAGGATGATATAAGATTGATAAAAAATACGGGTGCTAAATTTATTGGCCGGGCTATTTATCGTTGGGGAAGGGAAGGCGCATTAATGACCCCCGACTTCCTGGAGCAGGCAAAAAAACTGATTGGGCGGGTACATGCCTTTGATAAAGATGTTATTTTTCAGGCGGCAATTTTTGAAATTGTTACACGGGAAGTAAATAAGATCCCGATACCCGGCTGGGTTTTTAAAGCAATGGATCTTGCTCCTGAAACGCGTCATTTTCGTTATGAACAAATGCTGAATCCCCGTGGAAAAATGGTAGATCACTGGCAGAAGGGTTCCAGTGTACCGGACATTACACAACAGGAAACGAAATTGTGGTTCCTGTTTCTTGCCGGCACCTATTTCAATACCGGGTGCGAAGCATTGCATCTGGGGCAAACAGCCTTGATAGGAATGGCCGACCCGGATCTGCATCACTGGAAGTTTTTCATTGATAAATTAAGAAACTATGCCCGTACTGCCACGCGCCGCGGCTGGGTATTGCTGGATGCACATGTTCCTGCAGGGGGCATGGTCGTAAACGATACCAGCCTGCTGGACTTTAACAGCTTCCCGCTGCGCATTAAAGAGATGCCGGACAAACCCCAACAGGCACTATTGGAAAAGGGGTACCTGGATGCACTTTATGGCCGTAGCAGGGGAGGGATAACACCGAGTGGCTGGCGGTGCACCTCATTGCCCTACCTGGTGGAGTTTGATAATTTCGGTTGTAGCAGTACTCCGGGCCGGTCAACCATTACCAATCATTTTATATGGGGCTATGATGAAATTACCTGGTTTTATCTGCAACCGGAAGCGTATCGCAAACAATGGCTGCAATATGCATACCACTGGGTGCGCAGCCAGGATCCGAACGGGTTTCTGCAAATGCCGGTAAGCCGGGTGGTAAGTTTATGTGAGGGAAAAGGCGGAGGGAAATACAGGGGCAACACCCGGTCGGCAACGAATCCCGATGGTTTAAATGTGGAAGAAACAATAAAGGAATTATGGAAGGAGCCGTGATGTTGTTTAACAGGGTAAAATGCTGTGAAAAGAGATCTCTTTTACCAATAAGCAACCATTGCGCAACCGTACGTATAAAACGATAAAAAATGAAAAGAGATAAAATGCTGCTCCCTTGCCTGTTATTGATAACGCAATTATTCTTTGCACCACTTGCAAGGGTTCAGGGCAACCCGTTTGTAAGCGCTGTTTTTACAGCAGACCCCTCCGCCCGGGCCTGGCAGGATGGTGGGTTTATGTGGATACCGGATTCTGCCGTGAGGGCCAGCGAGCGCAAAGGACGTATTGATGCAAGCTGGACAGACCGGGCTGTTTTTTCAGGCCGGGGGACCAAACCGGCCCAAACAAAAAACAGGTTGTGGTTCCGCCAGTCGGCCCGGGTATGGGAAGAGGCGCTGCCCCTGGGGAACGGCCGTTTGGGGGCCATGGTTTTTGGTGGAGTGGCAGATGAACGCATCCAGCTCAACGAGCATACACTGTGGGATGGCTACCGGGTAGATCCGAATAATCCCGAAGGAAAAAAAGCATTGCCTGAGATACAGCGTTTATTATTTGAAGGTAAGAATAACGATGCCGTTAAATTAGCAGAAGCAACCATGATGGGGAGCCCCAGCCGCGTAAAATCTTACCAGTCCCTGGGTGAACTATGGTTTGATACGCCGGAACTTGCTGCAGGCAATTACACCAGGAACCTTGATCTGTCAACGGCTGTTTCATCGGTGAACTATACAGCAAACGGCGTCCATTTTTCCCGCGAGTACTTTGCATCGGCTCCGGACAATGTCATAGTGGTGCGTATAAAAGCAGACCAGAAAAAAAAGATCAATCTTTCCCTGGCATTAAAAAGGGCACAGGATGCAACATCGGAAGGGATAGGGAAGGACGGGTTATTACTAAGCGGGCGGATAGCAACCAAAGATAAAGAAGGAAATCCTAAAGGCGTTCGTTTTGCAGCCCGGGTAAAAGCCGTTGCCAACGGAGGTGAAGTGGAGATTGCAGAGCACATCGGGCATGAGCCGCTGCTGAAGGTAAAAAATGCAGATATGCTCACCCTGTACATTACCGGGGCTACTGACTATCCGGGGCTGGGTGGTACCACTGTTGCTGAAGACCCTGCAAAGACATGTGCCGCAACAATAGCCCATGCCACAGGACGATCCTATGAGCAAATAAAAGCGGCTCATATCGCAGACCACCGGCACTATTTTGACCGGGTTAACCTGGATCTTGGTAAGGTACCCGATACCACTGAGGAGCTCCCTACTAACGAACGGCTGGCGCTGGCCCGCAAAACCGGGCAACCCGACCCTGGTTTGGTGAGCACCTATTTCCAGTTTGGACGCTACCTGTTGATCAGCTCTTCCCGCCCGGGTGGGATGCCTGCCAACCTGCAGGGACTCTGGGCATGGCAAATGAATGCGCCCTGGAATGCGGATTATCATACCAACATCAATTTACAGATGAATTACTGGCCTGCCGAGCTTACCAATTTGTCGGAAATGCATCTGCCCTTATTTGATCTGACAGAGTCCCTGGTAAAACCCGGGGAGAAAACCGCACAAACGATCTATGGCGCGCGCGGCTGGGTAGTGCATCACCTTACAGACGCATGGGGCTTTACGGCTCCTGCAGATGGGCCGCAGGGGATATGGCCCATGGGGGCAGCCTGGCTGGCGCAACATCCCTGGGAACATTACTGTTTTACGGGGGATAAAAAATTCCTGGCCCGGCGTGCATGGCCTGTTATGAAGGGGGCAGCGCGGTTTATTATGGATTTCCTGGTAAAAGCACCTCCGGGAACTGCTTACGCAGGCAAACTGGTTACCAATCCCTCGTATTCGCCGGAGAATACTTTTATAATGCCAAATGGAGAGCGGTCTGTATTTACCTATGGGGCTACCATGGACCTGGAGATCATCCACGATTTACTTACCAATTGTATTAGTGCCAGCAACATTTTAAAAACAGACCCCGATTTCAGAAAGGAATGCGAAGCCACTTTGAAAAATCTTCCGGACATCCGGATCAGCGAAAAGACAGGGCGGATCCTGGAATGGGCCGAGGACTACAAGGAAGCCGAGCCCCATCACCGGCATACCTCACATTTGTTTGGACTGCATCCGGGAAACCAGATTACGGTAGTGCGAACGCCTGCATTGGCGGAGGCCGCCCGCAAAACCCTCGAAGCCCGCGGCGATGGCGGAACCGGCTGGGGACTGGCCTGGAAGATCAATATGTGGAACCGTTTGCATGACGGGGATCATGCTTTCCGGCTTTTATCCGTATTGCTGGCTCAAAAAACCCTGCCAAACCTGTTTGACGACCACCCGCCGTTCCAGATAGATGGCAATTTTGGGGCTACAGCCGCCATTGCAGAAATGTTGGTCCAAAGCCAACTGCAGAAAGCAGACGGATCCTTTGAAACCTATTTACTGCCCGCTTTACCAACAGCCCTAAACGCCGGCTCGGTAAAAGGGATCCGGGCCCGTGGTGGTTTTGTTATTGACCTGGTATGGGAAGGCGGTCTGCTAAAACAGGCAGAGATCCTATCCACATACGGCGGTAAATTAAATCTGCGTACAAAAGATAAGAATGCCTCTTTCAATACCATGAAGGGGCAGAAAATTAAATTAAACGGATTGCTTCAGTTGATAAAATAACCAGCTTTACGGGTTGATCATATTTGAAAGGAGGAATACACCAAAGAATCTTGCAGGCTGGAAACATACAATGGGGGACTGATGCGGGTGTTTTGTCCCAAAACGAAAGAACACCCGGTATTACAGGCCGGCCCGCAAAACAGATGCGGGGGGCAGTGCCAGACGTGTCACTAAAAATGGTGACGAACACTTATTGAAATATTAAATAATTTGCACCGTATAATTGGACAAGATTAAAACTTAGAGCCGGCCGGGGTTTTTACCCTGGCTTTTTGTTTGGAATTTAATCCCTACTTTTATCCGCCACAGCAGGGTTTATTTATGGAAGTAGCAACCGGGGTTCTGTTAGAGAAGATTGTTTTAGGCGATGAACGCGCCTTCCGGCAGCTGTATAACCGTTATCATCAGAAAATATATGCCATCGGCTATTACCTGACCCGTTCCCAAACGATAGCTGAAGATATCGTACAGGATGTGTTCTTAAAAATATGGGATAAGCGGACCGAACTGCGGGAGGTACGGCAGTTTGAAGGCTGGCTTAAAATTATTGTAAAGAACCATACGCTCAATGTACTTGAAAAAGCAGCAAAGGAACGGCTTACCCGTAAAGTGCAGCAGGAGCGGGAGGAAGCGACGCTTGCAGAAACCCTGGTGGCCCCCAAGCTGGAGCAAAAAGAGATCAATCATTTAATACAAAAAGCGATCGACCGCTTGCCCGCACAGCAGAAAAAGGCCTACCTGCTTAGTAAACAGGAGGGCTTTAAAGCAGCAGAGATTGCTCAAATAATGGATCTCAGCATCCATACCGTAAAAAACCATCTGAAGGCCGCAACGGCATCCATCATTGCATTTTGCAAACGGAATATTGAACTGATTATTACGATCGTACTCATCTCAAAAAAATAATTTCACTTCAGATAGCCCCTTTTTCGCTGCCGGCTGTCTTTATAGTATACCGTAAGGTGTTTAAACAAGTCAGTATTGCCTTTAATGCCCAAAAACAGGATAGAGCAATTGCTTCAATTGCATGCAGAAGGGAACGCAACCCCCGCTGATACGGAGGAGTTGTATGGGTTTTACCTGAGCAGGGAGTATGCCGGTATTGTTGAAGAACTGATTGATACCTGCTGGGATCAATCGTCTTTTGAAACATTGCTGGCCGACCAGGAGTCCGAGGCTTTATACCAGAATATCAGCAGGCGGTTATCCCGCCGGCAACGTTGGCGGGCAGAACGATGGGCCGCCGCCGCATCCGTTTTGCTGGCATTGGCGCTGGGATGGTTGTGGCTGCAGCGCGGTCCGGAAAAAAAACAGGAAGCAGCCTTGCCGGCCGTTACCGATGTGGCTCCCCCGGCTGCCGCTAATGCGGTGCTTTTTTCAGATAATGGTGATAAACAGTTGCTGAAGCATAAGGATACGCTGGATGCCTCCTATATGGCCCGGCAGTCTGGTGAATACAATACAATCTTTAATCCCCGGGGCAGCCGGCCGGTAATAGTTGTTTTGGCAGACAGTACGCGGTTATGGCTGAATGCCGAAAGTTCTGTAAAATATCCGCTGCAGTTTGCTGCCGGGGAAAGAAGGGTGCAGGTAAGCGGTGAAGCCTATTTTGAGGTGACGCACCAGGATGATAAACCCTTTATTGTAGAAAGTGGCAGCGCCCTTGTAAAGGTATTGGGAACCCATTTCAACATCAATACATTTGATAATAAAACCAAAGTAACGCTGTTGCAGGGAATGGTACAGGTCAGTAACCAGCGCGATTCGGGCCTGATCACTCCGGGGCAGTCGGCCATTATTGCCGGGGGGCTTAACATTGCCGCTACAGATACGGTAAGTGCCGTAGCATGGAAGAGTCATCTCTTTAATTTTAAGGAAACGCCCCTGAATGAGATCTTACAGGAAATCGGGCGCTGGTATGATGTGGAGGTGGTTTATGAAGAAAGGGTTCCGGATATTACCTTGTCGGGCAGTATCGACAGGAATATCAACGCCTCCAGGGTGCTGGAAATGCTGCACCTCAGCAGCGGCCTCGAATTTGAGATCAGGGACCGGCGTATTCTCGTAAAGCAAAGTCAATAAAAAAGCGGAAAGTGTTGAAGCCACTTCCCGCCGTAAAGGTTCAGTAAATAAATTTTTAAACCAATCTCTACTCACCAAACCTATCCCGATAGGAAATCGGGACAAACAAAAGTATGAAATTTACAGAGAACGATTGCGTTTTTCGCCGGCGGCGGAGGACGGCAGCCACATTTTTCTTGCGCATGAAGCTTTTAATGATTTGTTTACTGGTGGCCACAATGTATGCTTCGGCAGCGGTTAAGGGCCAAACGGTTTCTTTTTCAAAAAAGAATGCCAGCATTTCGGATATCTTTATTGAAATAAAAAAGCAAACCGGCTACAATTTTCTATATAAAGATGCCTTGCTCCGGTATAGCCAGCCGGTAAATATTGCGGTTAGTAACATGCCGGTAGGAAAGGCGCTGGATCTTGCATTTAAAGATCAGCCCCTGACCTATAATATTGTTGATAAAACAATTATTGTTAAGGAAGACCCGCAAAAGAAGTTGCTACTGGGTTTACCCATCGTTGTTACCGGTACGGTACTGGATGAGCTGGGCAAGCCTCTTGCCGGAGCCAGCATCCTGATCAAAGGACAAACGCGGGGTACCAGCACCAATACCAATGGCGAGTTTACGATTGATGTTGCACCCGATGGCATACTGGAAGTGTCGTCCGTGGGGTATGAGCCTCAGCAGGTGAATGTAGACAAGCGGGAACTGATCACCATCGTGTTAAAGGCAAACCAGGGAAGCCTGGAGGAGGTCATCGCTATTGGTTACGGCCGTACAACAAGAGGCAAAAATGTAACCTCGGTATCCACCCTGAAGCCGGATGCGATCACCAACCTGGGTGCGGCTTCCGTAGGAGATGGACTGGCGGGCCGCGTGCCCGGCCTTATCGTTTCGGCGAGCGGCGGCGGACCCGGAAAAAAGCCGACCATATCTATTCGCGGCGGTGGTACGCCCGTGTATGTAATCGACAACATTATATCCAGTGAGGCGCAGTTCCAAACCTTAAACATTAATGATATTGAAAACATTTCTTTTTTAAAGGATGGACCGGCAACAGCGATCTATGGGGTGGCGGCCGGTAACGGGCTGGTGCTGGTTACCACAAAGAGAGGAACAAAAGGGAAAATGAATGTGAACTACAATTTTACCCGTTCTGTTTCGCAGAACACCTATTTGCCGGAAAAGCTGAATGCCTATGACTATGTAACCTTGCAAAACCAGGTGGCGGCAGCTGAAGGAGCGGCTCCCATATACCAGGATGCAGATGTACAGAAATATAAAGATCAGAGCGATCCGCTAAACTTTCCCAATACCGACTGGCAGGCGCTTACACTGAAACGTTTTGCGCCG
Organism: Niabella hirudinis; assembly: GCF_051201075.1. Classification (NCBI taxonomy): domain Bacteria; kingdom Pseudomonadati; phylum Bacteroidota; class Chitinophagia; order Chitinophagales; family Chitinophagaceae; genus Niabella; species Niabella hirudinis. The sequence continues at coordinate 295,290 of NZ_JBPEHJ010000001.1, read as the reverse complement.
CAATCGCAGCACAATCTATCCATGAACGGCGGCAACCAGCAAATGCAGTATTATGCATCGCTGGGATACCTGGACCAGGGATCGCTGTATAAGTTTGATACCAAGTGGCTGAAACGCTATAACTACCGCCTTCATGTGACCGGTAATTTTGAAAAGATCGGTTTAAAAACGACCATCGGACTGTACGGAGTAAATGAGATCAACCGGGATGTGTTGAGCGCCTATGCTCCCAGCCAGAACTATAATGTGTGGGGCCATATTCAGAATCAATCTCCTATCGGCAAGGCGTATGCAGACCTGGCACACACAAAATATGCGAACACGGGCGACCATCCGATTGTGGAAATTGACCCCCGGAGCGGGTATTTAAAAAATGAAGGCAGGGATATTAATGGATTGGTAGAAGTGCAATGGACCGTTCCGGGTGTAAAGGGGCTTTCCTTTAAAGGGAATGGGAACCTGCGCCAGAGCCAGTCTTTTATACGGGGATGGAATGTTACAGCGCCCCAGTATGCTATCGGAAGCGATGTGCCATCCCAGCCGGCGTCTGCTCCCAGTTTATCCGTTACGGCAACTACCGGGTATAATTACGTATTGCAGGGCTTTGGAGATTATACCCGCACTTTCGGCGATCATAGCCTGTCGGTAATGGGAGGCTATGAAGAAGCCTATGGATTTGGCGAAAGCGTAAATGCTTCCCGTAACTCTTATGTGTTCCTGCTGGACCAGCTATTTGCCGGGCCGGTGGGTACCTCGCGCAACAGCGGGTCTTCTTCTGAAAATGTGCGGAATGCCTGGCTGGGGAGACTGAACTATGATTTTAGAGGGAAGTATTTTTTTGAAGGCGCGTTCCGGTATGATGGCAGTGATCTTTTCCCCGAAGGAAAACGGAGGGGATTTTTTCCCGGTGGAGCGCTTGGCTGGGTGATTTCGAAAGAGTCTTTTATGAAAGCGCTGGATAACCGCAATATTATTAACTATCTGAAGGCAAGGATTTCCTATGGCTCGGTTGGGCAGATAGAACGCACCAGTTCCGGAGACCCCGTAATCGGCTATTTCAGCTATGTACCCGGTTATGGATCCGGCAGTGGTTATGTGGTAGGAGGCGCACTGCAACCCAGTTTGAACCCGCCTGCAATTCCCAGTCCGGATATTACCTGGTACACCCAGCAATCGTTCAACACAGGAGTGGATTTTGCTTCGCTGAACAACCGGTTAAGTGGCTCCCTTGATTATTTCTACCTCCGCAATACCGGTTACCTGGCTTCGCTCTCCGCTTCTTTGTATACAGACCCGCTGGGTACGGCGCTTCCGTTCCGGATCTCAAATGGCGCGTTCCGGAGGGCCGGCTTCGACTTCGGGCTTAAATATTCGGATCAAACCGGAAAATTCAAATACACTATCGGGGCTAATTTTACCCGGTTTGATCAGCTGTGGGAGGTGAACGCCGGCGAAGACAGTGCAACGCTTAAGAACCCGTATATGACCTCTTATCATCAAACCGGTTTTTTAACTACAGGCTTACATACCCTGGGGCTGTACCAAACCGCGGCAGACATCATTAACAATCCCCGTAAAAGAAATACCACACTGGCGCCCGGGGACATTATGTACCAGGATGTGAACGGCGATGGAAAGATTGATAATGATGATTTCAGAAGGATCGGGAAGAACGGCTTTCCGCGGGTGAATTATGGCTTTAACGCCGACCTGGGTTATGAGGGCTGGTTTTTGAATATGCTGTGGCAGGGGAGTGGCAAAAGAAGTATATACCTGGGAGATGTGTTCCAGGGTAACAGTGCAAGCAGCATCCGTTATGTATTTCAGACGGAAGACCGCTGGAGTACTTCTAACCCCAATGCAAAATATCCGCGCTTGTTGTCGAGCGGTGGGGTAAACGGAAGCAATAACGATGGCAGCTCCGATTTTTGGGTCATCAATGCCGGGTACCTGCGTTTAAAAGCCGTTCAGCTGGGATATAATTTCAAAGACATCCTGGCCAAACGCCTGCGCTTTGTTTCCGACCTGCGCATTACGCTCAGCGGCACCAATATTGTTACGTTCTCCAAATTACTGGATTATGGCCTGGATCCCGAAACCGGAAGCAATAATAACTACGACTACCCGGTACAGCGGACCTATGCCCTGTCTATTAACCTGGGCTTTTAGCCGGTAAACATTTTATGGGAACAATTACTGAAAAATGAAAACAATGAAAAAAAATATACGCATTTTTATATTCATCCTGGCTGGTTTAACGGGCATCCTGTGGTCCTGCAAAAAGCTGGGAGATACACAGCCCTACGACCGGTTTGACGAACCATCCGTTTGGGCATCCAAAAGCAACGCGATGACCTTTGTTTACGGCACCTACGGCCAGATCCTCCAGGGGCTTTACACCAGCCAGATCGGTACAGAACGATGGACCAATAACCTGGTAGCCACAGCCGGTACTGCTTTTACGAGGGAGGAAATCACCCGGGATGACGACTATGGTTTTAACCAGTTCGGATCCATCCGCCGGTGCAATATGATCATCGAAAAATCGGCGGCCTCCGCTACCATCCCCGATGCTGACAAGGCCGAACTGCAGGCGCATGGCCGGTTTTTAAGGGCCATGACCTACTACTGGCTGGCGCGCCGGTTTGGAAGGGTGATCTATGTAGACAAAGTGCTCAGTGAAAATGAAACGGATTATAAACTGCCGCAAACCGCCAGTATTGCAGAAACCTATAGCCTCATCATGAAAGATATTGATGCCGCTATAGCCGGTTTGCCAGCTACGGCACCCTCCGGGCTTGCCTCCAAATGGACGGCGTATGCACTTAAGTCTGAAGTGGCTTTACAGGCTGCCGCTTATACCGGTGATGCCAGCTATTATCAAAAGTGCCTGGATGCTGCAGACTCGGTGATCCTGAAAGGTGGATACGCCCTGGAAACGGATTATGAAGGACTGTTTAATGAAAAGAAGCGGACTTCTGCGGAGATCATCCTGGCCTTCTACCGCGATAGGAGTAATACCAACTGTGATAATACCGACATGCAGCAGATCATTCCCAATACCAATAATGATAATGTACGGTTAAGAGGGGCCACTCCCGAGTTTAAGGTAGATAAAATGTTTGAGGCCTGGGCGCAGTATTCGCCCACACAGAGCATTATGGATGCATATCTGGCTATTGATGCAGCCGATCCCTCCAAAGCAGTAAGATGGGATCAGAGCTCCCAGTACCTGGCTAATATTACCAGACGCAGTTCCGCATTTGCCGATAGCGCTGTAGTAACCGGTGCCGGCAGTATCAACAGCATTATCTATAACAACCGCGATAAAAGGCTGGCGGCATCGATTGTGTATGATTCCGTACAATGGTATGGAGAAACGGTAACCACCAACCGCAATGGGAACCTGAACCGCCTCATCAACGGAAGCCTGAGCTCGGGCTGCTGTATGCCGGTAACCAATTGCTTTGTGCGTAAAGGTACCTACAGCGTTACACCGCGTCCGTTTGTGGGCATCCCTACAGACTATCACTGGGTTGTTTTCAGACTGGGTCGTGTCTATCTGAATAAGGCGGAAGCATTGCTGCGCCTGAACCGGGTTGCCGAAGCTGTAGCTGCGCTTAATATGACCCGTGTTACCCATGGAGGGCTGCCGCCTTCCACTGCCAGTACCGCAGCTGCTGCATGGACAGACTATAAGCGCGAGCGGCGGGTAGACCTGTTTGAAGAGCAGGATTATTACTGGAGCCTGCTCCGCTGGGGTAAATATGGTGGTGCGGCCAACAGCGGCATCGCTGCCGGCGGAACGATTCCTGAGCTGGAAGAGCCGCCCACATATATGGAGATCAACCGTGACAGGAACGGCTACCGGATTGAAGTGCTGAACTGGACGCAGAACCAGGTACGGGTATTCGATGAATCACGAAGGTACCTCCTCCCGATTCAAAATTCGCAGATTATACGGCATGGAAGCCTGGAACAAAACCCCAACTGGTAACCGATTTGATTTATCGATTTAAAATATTGAAATGAAAAAATTAGTTTGTTTAATAGGAATGGGCTGCATGTTGGTGAGTGCGTCCTCCTGCCTGAAAGCCGGACTGGACAAGGACCTGCCTAAATTTAAAGATGCCCTGATGACCGATGTATTTATGGAATACCTGTATGAAACGCCCGGCTCCGGCAGCAGCCCGGTGGTAAAAGCCGTATCCATGAGCCTTTCGGGAAAACAGTTTAAAAAGAAAGAAGATTCCGGTGCCCCGGCCGATTCAGCAATCTTTACGGTTACGGTGCCTGCTGCTTCCGGTACCTTTACAACTGAGGAAAGGGCCAAAGTGACCATGGCCAATCTTTCCTTTATGTGCAATATTTCCACGGCTGCTACGATGGAGCCGGTTGACGGGGCGCCTAAGCCGGGTGTACCCGGGGACTTTGGCCAGGCCCGGAAATACCGGATCACAGCAGCCGATGGCAGCAGCAGGGAGTGGGTGGTCCGTATCGCAGGGTTTATAAAGTAACGGTCAATCCGGCAACGTTATACTTCGTCTTTACTCCGTATAAATGATTCCACCTCATACTGAGTAAAGGCGAAGTATATATTGATAACTTTGTCCCCTTAATTGCGATCTGTTTAAAATTAATATTGATGAAAAAATATTTGGCTGGGGTCATTGCGTTGATCCTGCAATTCCATGCCGGTGCGCAGCAGTATCAACTGCAATCGCCCGGATTGCAGCTAAAAGTCGCGGTGAATATTGATCAAAGCAAGATCCGTATCGGGCTTACAAAGAACGGAGAGGAACTGGTGTTGCTGGATAACCCGGGTATGAAGATCCGGGACGACCAGGTGGATTTTAGCAACCGGCAGGTGAGGCGCACACACCGCCGGTCGGTGAATGAAACGGTGCGGCCGTTGATCCGGGAGAAGAGTGCCGCATACGCCAACCATTACAATGAGCTGATCATTGATTTTAGGGGTGGTTATACGCTGGCATTGCGCTTGTTCAATGAAGGCCTGGCCTATCGTTTTCTGACTGCAGCCAAAGACAGTATGGTAGTACTTGGAGAGCGGCTTTCCCTGCATTTTGCAGAAGGAGACACCGCCCGTTTTCAGGCATCGGAATCTATCAGTTCTGCCTATGAAACGCCTTATGAAACAAAAGCAGTATCGGGTATCGTACCGGGCAGGCTCTGCAATTTCCCTTTCCTGGTGCAAAAAAGCAACGGGCGTTTTTTAATGCTAACGGAGAGCGACCTTTATGATTACCCGGGCCTGTGGTTAACTGGTACGGGCACCAACAGCCTTGAGGTTACCAACCCGGCCTATCCGCAAATCCTGGATTACAGCGGCAGTATTTACAATCACGGGCAGGTTAAAACAAGGGCCGGCTTTATTGCCCGGGTGAGCGGCAGCCGGAGCTTTCCCTGGAGGATCGTTGCGGTGGCCGATCGTGAGGAGGACCTGATCCAAAACAATATGGTGTACCTGCTGGCATCACCACAAGCCCCTGCGGCGGACTTCTCCTGGGTGAAGCCGGGTGTGGTACTGTTCGACTGGTGGGCAAAGAATAATATTTACGGGGTCAATTTTAAATCAGGCATCAATACGGCTACGGCCAAATACTTCATTGATTTTTGTGCCGCGCATGGGTTTCGCTATTTTCTATTTGATGATGGCTGGTGCCCTAAAGAGAACATTCTAAAGGAAGTGCCGGAGCTCAATATGACCGAGGTAACGGCTTATGCCAAAACAAAGGGTGTGGGAATCCTGCTTTGGGTGATCTGGAGCTCGATGGAAAAACAAATGGATGCCGCATTTGATCTTTATGCGCAATGGGGGATCCAGGGTATCAAAATGGACTTTATGAACCGGGATGATCAGCAAATGGTTGCCTTCTATGAAAAAGTAGCCCGCAAGGCCGCTGAAAAAAAGATGCTGGTCAACTTTCACGGGGCATATAAACCCTGTGGCCTCCGGAGGAAATATCCTAATGTGCTTACCCGTGAGGCATTGATTGAGTTTGAATACAATGGCTGGACCCGACAGGACAACCCCGTGCATCATAACCTGTTGCCCTATATCCGCATGTTCACCGGGCCCATGGACTATATCCCCGGTACTTTGCGGAATGCTACGCATGAAAACTTCCGGGCTATGGGTGATTATCCGATGATGGAAGGAACCCGGGCGCACTCACTGGCTCTATTTGTGATCCTTAACAGCCCCATGACCATGCTGCCGGATTCGCCCTCTGACTATGAGCGGGAAAAGGAATGTACCGCTTTTCTTTCCGGCATACCGGTTACCTGGGATGAAACAAGGTTGCTGGCCGGCAAGCTGGGGAAGTATACGGTTTTGGCAAGACGTAACGGCAACAACTGGTTCATAGGCGCTATAACAGACACGCTGGCGCGTACACTGGATCTTAAGACAGATTTTTTGCCGCCGGGTAAGTATAAGATCACGATGATCAAAGACGGCATCAATGCGGATAAGAGAGCGGAAGATTATGTGTATACAGAAACCATCATAGAAGCAGGTAATACCCTGCCATTGATCCTGGCGCCCGGCGGCGGCTGGGTGGCGCGGGTGTCACCTTTATAAGAGCTTGGTTGAAGATTTATTTTTCTTAAACCCTGTCCGAATCATGGTTGGCCGGGCATTAAGAATGGCTAAGTTGATATATTGCTTAATGAATCTTAACTTCTTAATGGTTTTATAGTTCATCATACCTCTTCTGGTTATTAAAATTTAAACAGGCTATATATCAAAATAGAACCCCTGATGAGAAAGATACTGATCGTCTTACTGGTTTATGTTGCAGGGCCGGCCTGCCCGGCCGCTGTGATGGCGCAGGATAACCCGCCGCATTTCCGGCATGATTACGCGCATACACTGGTTATGAAGATGTTCCTGGCCAAACCGGATGGCAAAGGAGGCAGCATGGTTAATATGAATTTTGAACAGGCATTGGCCCTGGTGAAACAGGTAGATGCTTTAACGCTTCAGATGCCCAAGATCATCTACCTTGTTGGCGCCACTTATAACGGACACGATGACCGGTATCCCGCCTTCTTTGAAATAAACGGAAAGCTAAAGCGGCCACAGGACACAAGTGCGGTGCAGAGCCTGGTATGGCTGATGCAGGAAGCCCGTAAATACCATACCACAGTAAGCCTGCATATTAATATGACGGAGGCCTACGACAACAGTCCTTTATGGAACACCTATGTGAAGGAGGATCTCATTTCCCGGAATGCGGATGGCAGTATGATGGTAACGGGGAACTATAATGATCATAAGGCATACCAGATCAATTACCGGAATGAATGGGAGAAAGGATATGCGCAAAAAAGGATCGACTCCCTGCTAAAGGTATTGCCGCAGCTGAAAGAAGCAGGCACCATTCATATAGATGCCTGGATTGCCCGGGAGAACAAAGGAGCTTATGAAAGCCTGGTGATGGAAGCAGCTTATCAAAAAAAGATAGCCGCTTATTGGATCAGCAAAGGCATCGACCCCACCAGTGAGTGGGCTATGGATTATATGACGGGGTTGGTTCCCTACTACTGGCATTTTAACCACCGCACGCAGCAGGATTTTTTAAAGGTACCCGCAGAGGTGGTAACCGGCGGGCATTTTAACCCGGACCTGAAGCAGAGTGATTTTGGGCTGGAGTTTTTATTCGGTACCAGCATGTATGGCGAGAATTTATTTCCCGGTGCACTTAATAATCGGGGCAAAGATAACTGGCAGGAAGCGTTCTGCAGGGATTTTTACCTATACACGGTACAGTATGATTACCTCAACCGGTTAAAGCGGTTGAGGGTGGAGGGCACCGGAAGCAATCGGATAGCATACTTCTCAAACGGGGTAAAAGTGTCGCTGGGGGATAGCACTGTATATGAAGGCACCCGGAACCTGCGTACCGGAAGCACGGTTTGTTTTCCGGTGGATTGGCGCAAGGACAACAGCCTGGTGGCATTTAGCCTCCGGGAAACATGGTTCAATTACCAGGTTCCCGTTAGCTGGAAGGCGGTACGTACCGCAACGGTTTTTATCGTGGAGCAAACAGGGCTAAAAAAGTGGAAGACCATTGCTGTAACGGGGCAACAATTCTCGTTGGAATTAAAACCAGGGATACCGGTATTGCTGGTGCCCGGTAAATTGTGAAGTTGTTTAAATTTTAGGAAACGATGGTATTTCCGCAGGAAATCAATCTGCGTGCATCAGCGGTGTATTGAGTCTGCTCAAAATCAGCGGGAAAGTTTAAACAACTTCTGTAATAAAAAAATTGAAAAGAAAAAATGATAAAAGCAAAGTGCTCCCGTAAAATATCAGCCCTGTTGTTTTTTGCCGGCTTCTTTCTGGCAGCCCGGGGACAGGATACCATGCAGATCGTTCACAAGCCCGTGCAGCAGCAGATCCGGTGGCATTACCGGTATGATCAGACACTGGTGATGAAGCTGATGCTGGCGCAGGCTTCTTTCGATGGGAAATACAAAAGAAGAGACAATGGGAAAAGCGATGTATTCCTGGATTTTGCCGGCGCGCTGGAAGTGATCCGGCGCATGGACCGGCTAACGTTGGGCATTCCCAAGATTATTTATCTTACGGGCTGGCAATACAACGGGCACGACAGTAAGTACCCCGCCTGGTTTGAGGTAAACCCGCGGCTGAAACGGCCGGAGGATCCCGATGCGTTAACCAGCCTGAAATGGCTGATGCGCGAAGCACGGAAGTATCACACCGCTGTAAGTGTTCATATTAATATGTTTGATGCTTATGAAGACAGTCCGCTCTGGAACGAATATGTAGCAAAGGACATCATAGCAAAGCATAAAGATGGAACGATTCTCCGGGGCGAATGGGGGAGTCCCATTAGTTATGCACAGGAGTGGAAGCTGGGCCTGGCACAAAAACGGATCGATCGTCTTTGCCGCATGCTGCCTTTACAAAAAGCAGGCACCATTCATATAGACGCCTTTCATACAAGTCCGCCGATACCCGAAACCGATGCTAATGGCAATACCCGGGTCAACCTGGACCTGAAACCTATTAGCCCCTATCTGCCCTTTACAGTTGCGGATGAGGCAGAAACACAAAAAAAACTACTCCGCTACTGGGCCGGTAAAGGGATCGATGTAACCAGCGAAGGCGTCGACTTTCTGCGCCCTGTTTCCTTTGAAGGATACCAACCCATGGCCTGGTGGGTAGGCCGGGGATTGTCGTTTTATACCGACTGGCCATCGTCCCTGTATACCGGTGGGGTAGACCGGAGTGAGTGGGGCCGGTTATTTGGCACCAGCATGCATGGAGAAGATATTGTTAAAAAAGATAAAGACCAACTGGCAGGGTTTAAGGAAGATTTTTGTACGCATACCCTGGTATGGTATTATTTAAACCGCCTGCAACGGCAAAAACTGATCCGGAACGGGGTAAAAAAGGAGGTGATGTTTTCTGAAGGAGTACGTACTATATTAGACAAAGATCAGTTTAAGCTGGTGAAGAATGGTGTGGTACTGGTAGAGAACGGCGATGTATTTTTACCGGCGTTATGGATTGGTGAAAACACCTGGATCGCTTATAGCCGGGATGGGTATCAGCAACGGGAATGGGCGCTGCCACCGGGTTTGAGGAAGGCCGGGAAGTTAAAGGCATACACTATTTCGGTGGAGGGTAAACAAAAGGCAGAACCGGTGGCGGTGCAGTCCGGCAAAGGGGTACTTTCGCTGGAAAAAGACCAGATGCTGGTGCTTACGCCTTCATTGTAGGGATGCCATTATAAAGAAAAAATAAATGAATTTATAAACATGATTAAAAGAAACAGGCGCCATGTTATTGCACTATACCTATGTTCCCTGGTTATAAATATATGCAGCAATGCGAGCACTGCGGTACCGGGTGAAACGGTTATTCACCTGGCCGACTATGGAGCCCGGTCCAACAGTTTTGAGAACGCATCCCCTGCTGTTGTAAAAGCGCTGGCGGCGTGTGCCGGTAAACAGGCGGCTATCCTGCAGCTTCCCGGTGGCCGCATCGACCTGTGGCCCGATGGGGCTTTTAAACGGGAGCTTTATATCTCCAACGATACGGAGTCTGACAGCCTCTCAAAAGTAAAAAATATCGGCTTCCTGCTGGATAGCCTGGATGGGCTTACCATCGAAGGTAATAATACCCTGGTGGTGCTGCATGGTAAAATGGTTTCCTTTGCATTCATCAACAGCCGGGATATCACACTGCGTAATATAGCCTTCGATTATGAGCGCCCAACAATGAGTGAAGTAACGGTGCAATCGGTCAATGACAGTGCTGCGGTACTGGCGGTTCACCCGGACAGCCGGTACCGGGTCCGCGATGGCCAGCTCACCTTTTATGGGGAGGGATGGAAGACCAGCCGTTTTCATACGATCCGGTTCAGCCCGGCCACGTCCACTATGCGTTACAGTTCTTTCCAGCCATTTTTGAAAGCAGCGGTAAAAGAAACCGCGCCTTTTCAACTGGCTTTCACTGGTGATTTCAGTAAACGGGATTTCACTAAGGGTGATGTGCTCACCTTTCGCGATCCATACCGCGATAACTGTGGTGGTTTTATCTGGCTGAGCAAAAACATCCGGCTGGAGGGCGTTCAAATGCATTATATGCATGGGCTGGGTATTGTATCGCAGTTTTCGGAGAATATCAGCTTCCGGAGGGTAAGTGTAAAACCCCGCGAGGCCTCAGGGAGGATCGTTGCGGCTTTTGCCGATGCCTTTCATTTTTCCGGGTGTAAAGGCGCCATCCTGATCGATAGTTGTATAGCTTCCGGTTTGCACGATGACCCGGTAAATGTGCATGGCACACATCTGAAGATAACCGGAAAGCCGGATGATACCCATATAAAGCTGCAGTTTATGCATCACCAGACCTATGGGTTTGCCGCTTTTTTTAAGGGCGACAGCATCGCATTCATCGATCCCGGAACCTTACAGGAAACGGGGTATGCGCGGATCAGGAACGCAGTGCTGGTAAACAGGAAGGAGATGCTGGTAGAGCTGGATCGCCCCATGCCCGGGAGCATCCTGCCGGGGCTTTGCGTTGAAAACCTTACCTGGACCCCTTCGGTGGAGATCCGCAACTCCCTGTTTGAGCGCACCAATACCCGGGGGGTGCTGATCACCACCCGCAGAAAAGTAGTGATTGAGCACAATATTTTCAGACGCACCGGTATGCATGCGATCCTGATAGCCGATGATGCCGCCAGCTGGTTTGAATCGGGCCCGGTAAGGGATGTAACCATCCGGAACAATACCTTTGAATCCTGCGGGTATAACCAGGCCCCGGGTTCCTATGTGATTGCCATAGTGCCGGAAAACCATCAGAAAGCTCCCGGTTATTATGTACACCGCAATATCAGCATCACGGGTAATACGTTTAATGTTATCGGCGCTCCGGTGCTTATTGCCAGAAGTGTTGCGGGGCTGACCTTTACTTCCAACCAGATAAAAAAAGGTGATGGTGCCGGTAGCCTGGTGAAACAGCCGGCCTTTGAACTGCGCGATTGTAAGAACCTGCTTATAAAAAATAATACAACCGATGTATCCTGGCCGGTTCGCCTTCATGTAACCGATACCGACCTTAAAACAGTACGCACCGATCTTAATTGGGCAACGCCATGATAAAAAAACTCCTGCTTCTTATTGTCTTGTTGCCGTTTGCATTGGTGGCGTACAGTCAGGTACATGCCTATAGTGTGGCAGAAACTCCCTGGCCGGAAACCCTTGGCAATCACCGGGCAGTCATTGAATGCCAGGAGGGGAAACTGGCACATGTAATCCTTTTCTGGAGGCGGCACGACCGGCTGCCGGAACAAAAAAGATTGCTGATACTGTCTGCCGGCGGTGATACCGTGCGGCATATTTACCGCATAGCCGTAGATAATGAGCGGGCCGAATTTGTGTTTGAACCGGTAAGCGGTAAGGGCACCTATTATGTGTATTACCTGCCCTGGCAGGGACGTAAAGAAAATGGCTGGTTTGCGGGGGATTATCTGAAACCCGAAGCTACGCCGGACGCTGCATGGATGCAGCGGCAGGGGCTTCCGGCATCAGCGGCACAGTTGCCACTGTCGAAAGTGAACAGGCTGGAGGCCCGTACGGAGTTTGATAGTTTTTACCCGATGGAAGTGACTGCAACGGCTGCTGAGCTGCGCACACTTATGGCGCGGCATCCTCAAAAAATGATCCTGTTCCCGGAAGACCGGAAGTTTCCGATAAGGATGCGGGATCACCTGCCGTATAAATGGATCCGGTCTGGTCCCGCTGCTTCGTTTTCCGGCGCAGCGCAGCGTAATGAATATTATACGTTCCAGGTTGGTGTATTTGCGGCAGGCACCCCGCTAAAGGGGTTAAAGGTCCGCTTTGGCAGCGCTCCTTTTGCGCTTACCTGTTTTAACACCGGGGGCAGGGATTCCAGGGGTGTTGCTTTTACCAGGGCCCCGGATGTGGCAGAGGGAACAGTGCAGCCCCTGTGGATAGGTGTAGATGTTCCCGAAAATACAAAACCCGGACGGTATACTTTTACCGTTTTTATTGCGGCGGAGGGTATTCCGGAGCAGCAGGTGCCGGTGGCGCTGCAGGTGGGGGATAAGATCATTGCAGAGCGGGGCGATCATGAGCTGTGGCGGCATAGCCGGCTGCGCTGGCTAAACTCCACCCTGGGAATTGATGATGCAGTGGTGGCCCCTTATACGGCATTGAAGCGGAACGGGAATACCATCAGCGGAAGCACAACCGCCGCTACCCTTGGTACGCTGGGTTTGCCGGAATCGATCCGTCCTTTTGGAACCGCGGTGCTGGCGGCTCCCATTGCCTTTATTGTAGAAACGGATACGGGCGTTGAAAAATGGAACGCCGGAAAACCGGAATTTATCAATGAGACGGGTGGTCTTATCCGCTGGAAAGTCCGGGCATCCAATCAGCGCCTTACCCTGGATTGTACCGGAACCATGGAGGCCGATGGTTATATGCGGTTTCATATAGCGGTATCCGGCCAGGTGCGGGTTCCTATAAAAGACATCCGGCTGCAGTTGCCCCTGCGAAAGAGCAGCAGCAAATACTTTATGGGAATGGGGCTGCCCGGTTGCGAAACTCCTGTGGTATACGACTGGAAATGGAAGGGCCCGCAGGATGCGTTCTGGATGGGTGATGTGCATGCCGGTATTTTTTGCGAACTGCGGGGTGCCAGCTACAGCGGCCCCTTGCTGAATCTGTATCATCCGCCCCCGCCACCTGCCTGGTATAACCAGGATAAGGGCGGCTTCAGGTTGTACCGGCAAGGCACGGTGCAGTATGCAACCGTTTACAGCGGTGAACGGATGCTGGATACCACGGATACCCTCCGGTTTGAGTTTGCACTGTTATCTACCCCCGTGAAGCAAACGGATACCTGGTCGCAGTTTACAAACCGGTATTACCATAACGGCAGTGATCCCCTGCCAAAGGAGGCCGATCTCAAAACGGGGATCAAAATATTCAATGTGCATCATGCCAATGCCATCAACCCCTATATCAACTACCCGTTCATAACCACCGATACCATCCGTGCGGTAGCCGATACCTGGCATAAAAAGGGAATGAAAATGAAATTGTATTATACCACCCGGGAGTTAACGAACCAGGTGCCGGAACTTTGGGCACTAAGAAGCCTGGGTAGTGAAGTGCTGGCGGATGGCAAGGGGGGCGGTTATGTGTGGCTGCGCGAACACCTGGTTGATCACTACAATCCGCAATGGTTTACGACCATCGGTGGCTATGAGCGTTCTGATGCGGCCCTGCTTACCAGTGGTGATAGCCGCTGGTACAACTATTATATTGAGGGGCTGCGCTGGCTGGTAAGGTATACCGGTATTGATGGGTTGTACCTGGATGATGTATCCTACGATAGAGACCTGCTTAAACGCATGCGTAAAGTAATGGACGGGGTAAAGCCCGGCTGTATCATCGATCTGCATTCCAATACCGGGTTTTCAAAAGGGCCGGCCACGCAATACACGGAGTTTTTTCCATATATCAATAAGCTATGGTTTGGTGAAAGCTTCCAGTACAATAATATGTCTGCTGCCAACTGGCTGGTAGAAGTGTCGGGGTTGCCGTTTGGACTGATGGGCGATATGTTGCACGGCGGTGGCAATCCATGGCGGGGAATGGTGTACGGGATGACGGTGCGTTATCCCTGGTATACCGAAGGGGTGAGCTGTGATCCGAAAGACATCTGGAAAGTATGGGATGATTTTGGTATTGCCGGTGCAAAAATGGTGGGCTATTGGGAAAAGGATCCGGTGGTAACCACGGATAACCCGGCGGTGCTGGCCACCGCGTATATCCGGGATAACCGGTTGTTGGTAGCGGTTGCCAGCTGGGCAGCGGATACGGTTGCCGTAAAATTGAATATCAACTGGCAGCGAATAGGCTGGACTTCGAAGAACCGTTTTATAAAAGCGCCGGCGATCCGGAACTTTCAACCGGAACAGCGCTTCAACGGAGAGCAGCATATCCTGCTGGCGCCCCAAAAGGGATGGTTGTTCATCATTGATAAGTAACAGTGGGAAAAATAGAACGGACGCCTCTTTTTGATGGTGCCATGAATTATATAGAACGCACGGTAAATATTGTTTAAATGAAGAGATCGGTTTTTTTATTGTTATTATTTCTTTTTATGCTTCCGGGTTTTATGCAGGCCCAGGATCAGCGCTGGCGCAATATTTCCGGCGATTATTATGACTGGACAAAAACCGGCAAACCGGAAACGCCCTATGCTTATGATTATGGCCAAACGCTGGTTATGCACCTGATGTTGGCCACACCCGATGGTAAAGGGGGCTCCTATGTGCGACGTACTTTTGAGGAAGTATATGCGCTTGTTAAGCAGGTAGATGCCATCACCTGTCATCTGCCCAAGATCATTTACCTGGTTGGCTGGCAGTACAATGGGCACGATGATCGGTATCCGGCATGGCACCAGGTAAATGATGCATTGAAAAGACCCGGCGACAGTACCGGGCGGCAATCCCTGATCTGGCTGTTCAATGCATGCAAAAAATACAATACGGTCATAAGTGTGCATGTAAATATGGCGGATGCCTATCAGAACAGTCCTTTATGGGATACCTACTGGAAGGAGGGCCTGATCGCAAGAATGAAGGACGGCCGGCCCATGAAGATCGGGGCTTACAATGGGTTTGATGCCTACCAGGTCTGTGCCCGGCAGGAGTGGGAGAAAGGCTTTGCTACTAAGCGGATCGATGAACTCCTCACATTATTGCCGTTTCTGAAGGAGGCGGGGACGGTGTTATTAGATGCCTACTTCTCACGCGGTAATCCGTATCTGAACATTACGCGGGAAGATGAGGAAAGCTACCAGCGTCGTGTGATCCGCTACTTTAAAACCCTTGGGCTTGATGTAGCCCAGGAAAGTTATCTGCGTCTTAGGGAGGGTTATGATCATTTTACAGGATTATCACCCTGGTTTGTCTGGTTCGATCAAACGGAGCAGGGTTATATGCATACGCCGGCCTCCATAGCCACAGGGGGTGGTCCGTTCCTGTTCATCCGGCAAATTCCCAAACAGGCGGCCGAAGAAATGCAGCTGGGTTTTCTGTTTGGTATGAGCACGCGCGGAGAGGATTGTTTTAACAACCTGGAAGATGATTTTCGTACCATTGCACACTGGCAGGAAGCGTTTCAATACCAGTTCTATACCGGTACGTTGCCTTATATTTACCTGAACCGGTATCACCGGGAGCGGCTACAGGGCACGGGATTGCAGCGGGTGGTTCATTATAATGACGGACTTACGGTAAGCCTGAAAGATTCGCTGATCACACACCGTGATATAATACTCCGCAAGGGTAATGACCTGTTTGTACCCGCGGTTTGGCGTAAGGAGCGTGAAGTGATCGCCTATAGCCGGGATGGGTATGCCGCAGAAACATGGACACTGCCACCCGGCTGGTCGGGTGTAAAAAAGGCGGATCTGTTCCGGATCGACACATCGGGAACCCGGTTCCTGAAGCGCCTGCCGGTTGTGCACCGGCGCATTCGTTTGTCGCTTTCAAAGGGTGAGGCGGTTGTGTTGCGACCCAAACCGTAAGGGTCAGATGGTCACAAAATTATTGAGAAGCAAGGGGGCGTTGAATGGGCCTGAAATGTTTGCCAAAAAGTATGATTCGAATAACAAATAAAAAAGATCCGGATGAAAAAATATCTTTTGTTTGCACAGTTTTTCCTTTTGCTGCTTGCAGGGGTTGTGCATGTTCAGGGGCAGGCTTATGAAATAGATGCATCGCGGGTAATAGCTGAAGAGCCGCAGCCGATCCCCTTCTCGGGTACCGATCCAAAAGGGAATAAGCTTGCTGCCAACAACCGGTATTTCTTAAAAAATGGTCGGCCCTGGTTTCCTTTAATGGGCGAGATGCATTACAATCGTGTACCGCCACAGGATTGGGAAAGCGGGATCTTAAAAATGAAGAGTGCTGGCCTTTCTATTGTGGCTACCTATGTTTTCTGGAACGAACATGAAACGGCTCCCGGTGTTTGGGACTGGCAGGACAACCGGAACCTGCGAAAGTTTGTGGCGCTCTGCAATAAACATCAGATGTATGTATGGCTGCGTATTGGCCCCTGGGCTCATGGTGAGCAGCTCCATGGAGGCCACCCGGAGTGGATCGCAAAAATGCCCGGGAGAAGAAGCAATGATCCTGCATATATAACCGCTGCTACAAAACTGTTTAACCAGGTAGGCCAACAGGTGCAGGGATTGTTTTTTAAAGAGGGCGGCCCTGTTATTGGTATACAGCTGGAAAATGAATATGCCAGTGGCCAGGCAGCACATATTTCCAAACTAAAGGAGATGGCACTGGCCTCCGGTATGCATCCGGTATTTTGGTCGGTAACCGCCAACACGGTTTTTGACCAGGATAAAATGGAAGTGATCCCCCTACAGGGCTCTTATTGTTACCGGGGCTGGGAGCGGGGCGGCGGCGGCCCAACAGCCGATTTTTTATATGGAGATGATCAATGGATCATGACCGATGCGTTAGGGAAATTGTATTATGATGCAGCCCGTTTTCCGCGTGGCCTTTGCGAGCAGGGCGCCGGCAGCCAGATGACCAATGCCAACCGCTTCGTGGTAGCGCCGCAGGTGGAGGAAGCGCATCTTCAAAACCAGCTGGGGCGTGGTATGAACCTGGTGGGCTATTATATGTTTCATGGCGGTACACAAACGCCGGGTTTGAAGGAACCGGGATACCCCGAGAGCTACGATTTTCAGGCGCCCATCGGCGAGTTTGGGATTATTCGGCCCTCCTACAAATACCTGAAAATACTCCATTGTTTCATCAATGATTTTGGCAGCATGCTGGCCGCCATGCCGCAGGTGGAGCCCGCAAATCCGGTGCGGGATGTTCATAATACCGGCAACCTGCGGTATATTGTTCGTGTAAAAGATAATAGCGGCTTCCTGTTTCTAAACAATACGCAGGTGCGTATTCCCATGCCGGATAAGGAGGTGACTGTTGCCGTAAAATTAAAGAATGAAACCATTCATTTTCCGTCTGTTTTTTTAAAGGATCAGACCAACCTGCTGTTGCCATTCAATTTGAACGTTAACGGGATATTGATAAAGTATGCAACTGCACAACCCCTGGCAAAAATAACCGATGGCAAAATTACCACTTTGTTTTTTGTGAAGCCCGGGGAAGGGAGTTCCGTAATAGCGATAGACGAAACCACGCTTGAATCAAAAGAAGGGGCAAAGCCCCGGATCCTGAAACTGGAGCCGGGTGTGAGGTTGCTGCTAACGGGTAAAACGGGTAAGCGGTTAGTAGTTATTACGCTTACGCGCAAAGAAGCGGAAAATAGCTGGCGTACCACTATTAAGGGCAAGGAGGCATTGGTGATCACAGAAGCAGATTTGATGAATGACGGTAAGAATTTGCAGTTGCAACAAATGGGCAATAACCGCTTTCATTTCAAAATTTATCCGGGCAATGCAGCTTCTCTAACGGCCCGGGATAATATCTCTTTTGGAAAATTGGGAATATTTGCAGACTTCAGTGTTTCGGTGCCGTCCTATACGCCGGAGATAGTGCAGGAAATAAAGAACGATGCCGCAACCCTCCAACTGCCGGCGTTGTTGCCCGGCCAGGTTAATGATGTACTGCTTAAGATAGACTACCTGGGGAGCGGGGCTACAGCGCATCAGGAGGGGCGTTTACTTACAGATCATTTGTTTAACGGAACTCCCTGGTTGTTTAGTACAAAGAACTATTTGGGAAAAGGTGCTCTGCTGTTTGAGGCTCAGAAATGGGATGATCGTATTACGGGAGTAAATGCCCAAACGGTGGAAGAGATAAAGACAAAAGGAGCGGGTATCAAAAAGATAACGGTCATTCCACAGTATAAGACAGTACTCCGCTTTTAACCGGGATGCCACAGAGGCGCAGAAACACAGAAAAAACAGCGATGATCTGCGGCAAGATTTTGCGCCATCTGCGGGAAAAATTGCCACCGGATCTTTGTAGTGGTTCGCGCTCTTCGGGAGGCCACAGAACATTCTGTGTTGCTGCCACTGAAACGCAGAAACACAGATTTTTTTAATGCTACAGCAACGGCCCCGTTTTTATTTAGAACATCCCAGGCCCTCAGTGTTTCAGTACCCCACGCTTAACCGCAATGTGCGCAAGGAATTCGCAACGCTCGCAAAAGAAATAAGGAAATAGCTTAGCGAACTTGGCGTAACCCTGGCGTCCCTTGCGGTTAAAACAGATCTTCGTGGCAAAATAAAGTATTCAGTGTTTCAGTACCCCACGCTTAACCGCAATGTGCGCAAGGAATTCGCAACGCTCGCAAAAAGAAATAAGGAAATAGCTTAGCGAACTTAGCGTAACCCTGGCGTCCCTTGCGGTTAAAACAGATCTTCGTGGCAAAATAAAGTATTCAGTGTTTCAGTACCTCACGCTTAATCGCAATGTGCGCAAAGAATTCGCAACGCTCGCAAAAAGAAATAAGGAAATAGCTTGGCAAACTTAGCGTAATCCTGGCATCCCTTGCGGTTAAAACAGTTCTTTGTGGCAAACATAGAAAGTACAGTAGGGATGATATAAATATTATAGTTTAAATTGCTCAAATATGATACGGACAAAACGCATTTGTTTTACACTATTGACGCTTATGTTTTTGCAGCCGGCGCTGGCTCAAACCTCAAATGCATTGAAACTTTGGTATACAAAACCCGCGGAAGCCTTTGAGGAGGCGTTACCTGTTGGCAACGGGCGGCTGGGTGCAATGGTATATGGTGGCGCGGCGGAAGAAAAGCTTTCGCTCAACGAAGCCACGCTTTGGGCCGGGCGTCCATTGCGGGCAGATACGATCAATCCTACGGCAAACAAATACCTGCAGCCGGTACGCGATGCCCTGTTTAATGAAGATTATAAAAGCGCAGATGCCCTGGTACGGCAGATGCAGGGACCGTTTACAGAATCCTATGCACCATTGGGCAACCTTTATTTTAAATTTAATGAGGAAGGGCCGGTTACCGGCTACCGCCGGGAGCTGGACCTTCAGCGGGCCGTAGCAAAAACCACATATACCATCAACGGAACGGTTTATACCCGCGAGGTCTTTGCCTCTTATCCCGACCAGGTGATCGTAATGCGGCTGACCGCCCGTGGAAAAAACAAACTCAGTTTTTCCTGCCGCTTCGATAGTAAAATAAAAGCCGGCAGCACGGTCCAAAACGGAATGCTGCAACTGAGCGGCTGGGCACCCATACACGCGGAACCCAATTACCGGGGCGCTATGAAGAACGCTATTGTTTATGATACGATCAATGCCATGCGTTTTAATGCTGCCTTAAAACTGCTGAAGAATGATGGTGCGCAGCAATTGTCCGATACGGTGTTGCAGGTGCGTAATGCCACGGAAGTAGTACTGCTGCTGTCGATGGCCACCAGCTACAACGGGTTTGATAAAAATCCCGGTACGGAAGGGCGCAATGAAAAAGCACTGGCCGCAGCTTATATCGCAAAAGCAGCTGCTAAAAATTATGCATCCTTACTGACAGCGCATACCAGCGATTTTCGTAAGTATTTTGATCGCGTTTCGCTGTACCTGGGCGATGCGCAGAATGAAAAACTTTCAACTATTGAGCGGCTGAACCGTTTTGCTGCTGGTAAAACAGACAACAGTCTTATCGCATTGTTTTACCAGTTTAGCCGGTATTTGCTGATCAGCTCTTCCCGGCCCGGAGGCCAGCCAGCCAACCTGCAGGGGATCTGGAATGAGCTTACCCGGCCACCCTGGAGCAGCAATTATACCACCAATATCAATGCGGAAATGAACTATTGGGGGGCCGAAACAGGAAACCTGAGTGAACTGCATCAGCCCTTGTTTGATTTTATGAAACGGCTGGCAAAGACCGGTGCTGCCACTGCCCGCAATTTTTATAATGCCGGGGGCTGGGTATGCCATCACAATACGGATATATGGGGACTTACCAACCCCGTAGGCGATTATGGCCAGGGAGATCCCTGCTGGGCCAACTGGCCCATGGGCGGTGTTTGGCTGAGCACCCATTTGTGGGAGCATTATGCGTTTACAAAAAATAAAGAGTTCCTGCAACAGCAGGCCTATCCGCTCATGAAAGGCTCCGTGCAATTTTGTCTGGATTTTTTAACGACCGATAAAAAAGGATACCTGGTTACCGCACCGTCCACTTCCCCCGAGAACGTTTACATTACGGACCAGGGTTACCGGGGACAAACTCTATACGGCAGCACGGCCGACCTGGCCATGATCCGGGAATTGTTTAACGGCTACCTGCTGGCGGCACAGCTCTTAAAAACAGATGCCGGCCTGCAAAACCGGGTAAGGGGAGCGCTTTCAAAATTGTATCCCTACCAGGTAGGTAAGGAGGGCAACCTGCAGGAATGGTATCATGATTGGAAAGATGTGGATCCCAGGCACCGGCATCTTTCGCATTTGTTTGGCGCGTACCCCGGAAGCACGATCACTACTTCCCAAACTCCGGAACTGGCTGCCGCTGTCCGGCAATCGCTCCGCATACGCACCAACGATGGCACCGGCTGGGCTATCACCTGGCGTATTGCATTGTGGGCCCGTTTGCAGAATGCAGAACGTGCTTATGATGCTGTAAAAAAATTAATGCATTATGTGGGTAAGGATGCGTCTGTAAAAATGGGCGGTGGCGGTGTTTACAGCAACCTGTTTGGGGCTCATCCGCCGTTCCAGATCGATGGTAATTTTGGTGGCGGGGCCGCTATTGCTGAAATGTTGCTGCAAAGCCACCAGGGATATGTGGAGCTGTTGCCGGCCCTGCCGGACGAATGGTCTGATGGGGAAGTAAGGGGCCTGGTGGCAAGAGGCGGGTTTGTGGTAAACATAAAATGGAAAAGTAAAAAGCTGGTCAGCGCCCAGGTCTTTTCAAAAAATGGCGGCCCCTGTATTATCCGGTACGGTACCGTAGAAAAAAAGCTTCAGACAACTGCCGGTAAAACGTATCCGGTATTGTTTTAGAGGATCTGAAAGCTAAGAGGCGTTTGAGGTTTAAGGTTTCAGGTTCAACGTTTCAGGTTTTCAAGCCTGATGTTCAAGTTCAGATCTCAGCTCTCAATTCTCCCCCAAAGTTTCGGGGCTAACCGGAACGCAAACGAACGGGATTTAAAATGGATACACTATGACGGAATTAAAAGCTACTATATTACAACAGGCCCACCTGCAGCTGGGTGAGGGAGCCGCATGGCATGCGGGATGGAAAAGATTCCTCTATGTAGATATTGAGGGCGGACTGGTAGGCGCCATTGATCCTCAGACAGGTACTACAACTGTTTTTAATGTGGGCAGGCGTGTAAGTATGGCTGTGCCCGCGGCAGATAACCAGCTGTTGTTGGCTTTGCAGGGTGCTTTGGGGATCCTGGATATGGATAAGGGCAGCCTTCATGAATTGGTGGTATTGGAGCCGGACAAACCGGGTAACCGTTGCAATGACGGAAAATGCGATGTGGCCGGCCGCCTCTGGATTGGTACCATGCACCTGGATGCCTGCCGGGAGGAGGGCGCCCTTTACCGGTTTGATGGCAATATACTTGTTAAGGTTCTTGATAAAAGATCGATCTCAAACGGGCTTTGCTGGTCGCCGGACAATAGGATTATGTATTATGTGGATTCGTCCGATTGCGATATAAAGGCTTTTGATTTTGACGCGGCGCAGGGAACCATAACGAATGGGCGCATTGCGGTGACTATTACGGTGCCCGGGTGTTTGCCGGATGGAATGTGCATAGACGCTGAAGGTATGTTATGGGTGGCCATTTGGGGAGGGGCTGCCGTACACCGGTATGACCCGGGTACAGGTGAATTGATTGGCCGTGTTTTGGTAAATGCGCCTCATGTAAGCAACTGCGCATTTGGCGGCAAGGATATGCAGCAGCTCTTTATTACAACAGCGCGTAAAGACCTGGATGCGGAACAATTGCAGCAATATCCCCAAAGTGGCAGCCTGTTTATTGCTGATACGGGCGTGAAAGGATTGCCCGGCTATGCATTCAACTATTTCTCGTAAAATGTGAGGAACACCGGAGGTTTGAGGTTTCATGTTTCACGGGGTGCATAACATTTTTTCTACAACGCTGCGCTCATTGCGCTAAAACCTTGCGTCTGTGTGATAAAAGCAATAAAAATCAAAAAATGTTATGCGCCCGTTTCACGTTGGATCCATTTTCAAATCTCCACATTATACCCGGTTAGTTTCGTTGTTATACTTTATGTTCCCGGACCCGCTGAAAGCTCAAAGCTTATGGCTCAAATCTCGTCCCTGCCTACTTTATATACTTCTTCAGATCCCGCTCTACGTCCCGCTTTTTGATGCTTTCGCGTTTGTCGTAGAGTTTTTTTCCTTTGCCCAGGCCGATCTCAATTTTGATCAGCCGGTTTTCGTTGAGAAAAATACGTAGGGGAATAAGCGTATATCCCTTTTCTTTTAGTTTGGCTTCTATCTTTTTGATCTCCCGTTTCTGCAGCAGCAGCTTCCGGTCACGGTCCGGGTTGTGATTGTTGACGGTACCATGGGAGTAGGGCGAAATGTGCAGGCTTTTGAGCCAGATCTCCCCCTGGTGAATGATGCAGTAGCTGTCGTTAAAACTGGCCTTGCCTTCCCGCAGGGATTTTACCTCGGTGCCCAGTAAGGCAACACCGGCCTGGTAGGTTGCATCTATAAAATACTCATAGTATGCGGAGCGGTTCTTGATGGAGAGTTGGTTGGCCAACGGGAGTTTTATGTTTTAGGTTTAAGGTTTAAAGTTTAAGGTTTCAGGTTTCAGGTTTCCGGCTGCCTTGTGCACCGGTGTACAAGAGTGCGACGCAACGGGGTTGCCCTTTGCACTAAAGCCCGGCCAAAAATTAATTTTTAAAATGCCGGAGAACGGTTGCCAGCTTCTGCTTTAAATCTTTACGGTTTACGATAAAATCGAGGAAGCCATGTTCCAGCAAAAACTCACTGCGCTGAAAACCTTCCGGAAGATCTTTTTTTATAGTTTCCTTGATAACCCGCGGGCCGGCAAAACCAATGAGCGCGCCGGGTTCTGCAATGTTCAGATCGCCCAGCATACCAAAGGATGCGGTAATGCCTCCAAAAGAGGGATCGGTTAAGAACGAGATATAAGGCAGCTGCGCATCGGTGAGCTGTGAAAGCTTGCCACTGGTTTTAGCCAGCTGCATCAGTGAAAAAGCGCTCTCCATCATACGGGCGCCCCCGCTTTTGCAAATACACATAAAGGCCAGGCGATGCCGGATGCAATGGTCTACGGCTCTTGCAAATTTTTCTCCTGCCACGCTGCCCAGGGATCCGCCAATGAATGCAAAGTCCATGGCGGCAATCACGATGCCCTCGCCGCCAACTTTTCCTACCGCTACGCGCATAGAGTCATCCATATTGGTATTGCTCCAAAAATCTTCCAGTCGTTTTTTATAAGGCTTCAGATCGGTAAAGCCAAGAAAGTCCCTGCCGCGGATATTATTGAACAGCTCGGTATATTCGGCATCGTCAAACAGGATATTATAGTATTGGAGACTGCTGATACGATGATGGTACCCGCATTTGGGGCATACATACTGTTGCTCCTTTAACTCCGTTTGGGTTGAAATATAATTGCACTCGGGGCATTTTGTCCAAAGCCCTTCCTGTGTTTCCCTTTTTTCGGAGGTTTTGGTAAGAATACCTTTTTTGATTCTTTTGAACCAGCCTGTTTTATCCATATCCTGACCAGCCCCGCTCAGGTCGGCATCAAAATCTTCAATCTCTTTGGACATATTCAGTTTCCTTGTTTAATGTTTTGAAGAACAAATATAAGGATTGTTCATTTTTTTTCAATCCCCGCGCATTTTCGCCCCGGGTAATGGCTTTTTGCCCACTCAAACGGCGATGCCCGCTTTCTTTGCCAGCCAGCTGTTCTTTACCGGTATGATCCAGTCGTTTTCGAGCTCCGCGCGGTTAAGTACCAGGTTGTTAAAATAAAGGGTATCGGGCGTCAGCAGGTTATGCTGCAGGGCATATTTGACTTGCGACAGGGGAACGATCTCGATTTTATCATCCTTTACAAACGCCAGGTTCTGGCGGTCAAAGAAATCGACCTTAAAGGTTTCGCCCAGTTTCTTTAAAAACCGAACCGAGCTGTCTGTACTGCAGCCGCTTACTTTTACCAGCGTTTCATCAGCAATCAGTATTACAAACCGGCCAAAAAACAGATGCCCCTCGGCCTTTACTTCATCGCTGTGGCTGGCCCAGGAGCTTACAAAGTTTTGCAGGAGCTCTTCAGCTTCCAAAGCTTCCGATAGGCTCAGTAAGCGGTTCGATTGATAAACCCATACCCTTGAATAGGGGGAAAAACCAGGGTTTAAAAGGTTTTTATAGGATAAATTCATTGTTTTCAGTTTCTGTTATTTTTTAAACGCCAGGTTACTCCAATTCGCCGGCGATAATTTCTGCAATATCCAGTACCTGTATGCTGTCTTCTTTTTCTGCATTTTTAACGCCATCGGTCATCATCGTATTGCAGAAAGGGCAGGCCGAAGCGATCACCGATGCGCCGGTAGCAATGGCTTCGCTGCTCCGCTCCAGGTTTACGCGCGTAGTGCCTTTTTCCTCTTCCTTAAACATCTGCGCGCCACCCGCCCCGCAACACAATCCCTTGCTGCGGCAACGTTTCATCTCCACCAGCTCGGCATCCAGCATCTCAAGCACTTTGCGGGGCGCTTCATAAATATCATTGGCGCGACCCAGGTAACAGCTGTCGTGGTAGGTGATTTTCTTTCCTTTGAAGGAGCCTCCTTCTTTTAGTTTGATCCGGCCCTCCTCAATCAGCTGCTGCAGGAATGTGGTATGGTGGATAACCTCGTAATTGCCACCCAGTGCAGGATATTCATTTTTAAGCGTATTGAAACAATGCGGACAGGCCGTAACAATTTTTTTAATATTGTAGCCGTTCAAAATCTGGATGTTCTGATAGGCCATCATCTGAAACATAAATTCATTGCCCGCCCGCCGCACAGGGTCTCCGGTGCACATTTCTTCCTTACCCAGGATGGCGTACTTAATTCCTGTTTTGTCCAACAGGGCTGTAAATGCGCGGGTAATGCGTTGTGCACGCTGATCAAAACTTCCGGCGCAGCCCACCCAAAACAACACTTCCGGGTGCTCTCCCCGGGCAAACAATTCCGCTGCTGTTGCTATACTCATGCTCTTATCATTCAATTATGCACGAAGGTACGAAGGATGAATTTGAAAATTTGAAAATTTGGAAATGTGAGAATTGAGAATTTGAAAATGTGGGAATGTGGAAATGTGGGAATTAGAAAATGAGGTTCCAACTACAAACTGTAGGCTGGGGAGACTTTTGAATTTTTCAAACATTCGACAGGATTCATCGTTTAAGTGTGATTCCCCGTTTAACACTCCATGATGATCTGCGCTGAAAACTGAAGACTGATGGCTGAAAATTACGGAATGACGCCCGGATCTTCATTTCCACTCCCGATAGGAATTGGGATTCAAATTTTCAAATTATAATATATTTCTCCCTGGTTATTTTAAATTCCCGGAGGGGGAGCAGATACCCTTATATTTGTGCATATTTTATTAATGAGTGTCAGGAAATTTTTTAAGAGGATCGCTAACTGGGAATTGTGGAATTTTAACCTGCTTTACGCCCCCATAAGCCCTATATGGCTTTGGTATTGTTTGCGTAGCAGGTCTTTTTGGTTTTTTACCCCCGGCAATCCCACCATTGCTTTTGGTGGTTTTGAGGGCGAGGGGAAAAAAGAAATGTATGAACAGCTTCCTGCTGATGCGATCCCGCTTACCATCTATATCCGGGAAGGTATTCCTTTTGAAAAAGTGCTGGAGCAGGTTTATGCATCAGGATTGCAATATCCTTTTGTGGTAAAACCGGATGTGGGCATGAAGGGGATCCTGTTTCGGGTCATTGAGGACGAAGAGCAACTTTTCAAATACCATACCCGCATGCCGGTACTCTATATTGCCCAGCAAAAAGTTGATTACCCGGTAGAAGTAAGTGTATTTTACTATCGTTATCCCTGGCAGCAAAAGGGAACCGTTTCCGGCTTTATTCATAAAGAGCTCCTGCAGGTAAAAGGCGATGGAGTGCATACGCTTCAGCAGCTGATAGAGCAGCATCCCCGGGCGCGGTACCGTTTACAGGAAATGGAGCACCGGCACCAGCACCGTTATAGCCGTGTGCTGCCCAACCAGGAAATATTTTATTTGTCGTACGCAGGTAATCACAACCGGGGCGCCCGGTTTACCAACCTGCACGCCGAAATTGATGATCAGCTGCTCCGGGTTTTTGATCATCTCAGCCACTATAATCAAAGCTTTTTTTATGGCCGTTATGATATTAAGGCTGCATCTATAGAAGACCTGAAGGCCGGAAGAAATTTTAAAATATTGGAGTTTAACGGGGCAGGGGCCGAGCCCAATCATATTTATGATTGCAATATGCGGCTGGGTGCTGCCTATAAAGTCATTTTGCAGCACTGGAAAGCCCTGTATACCATCAGCCGGTATAATTATAAACACGGAATTCCCTATTGGTCATTCAGGAAAGGGATGGCATTCCTGCGCGCTTCCCGGAAACATTTTAAAATACTGGAGCAATTCGATTAACGGTCAGCTTCCCCGCTGAGAGCCGGTATTTTGCTGTTTGCTCACAAAACCCGCACTCTTGGGCTTTTGGATGAACTTTGAATTGGTGGTTGCCGATGCACCGCCTTTTTTGTCTTTATTCTTTTTATCCTTTTGGTCCTTCTGGTTGAGTAATGACATGAATGATGGTTTTGGTAAAGATAATTTGAAAATTTGAGAATTTGAAAATGGTTGATGCCACTGAGGCTCTGAAACACAGAAGTTTTTATGTTCATCCCGATAAAGGCTCTTACTGGTTTAAGGTCTCGTCCGCCTGAATTCAACGTTCTGAGGTCCTGTGCTCAGCCGCTCTATCGCAAACACAAGAGCTTTCAGTGCTCAGTCTGCGAAAATTGTTTTCTTTTCGGAACTATGCACGCTAAAGTATCCCAGTGCGCCGCCGGTAATATTGGATTGCGGGTTGCCGGGGTTTAAACTGTTGCCTTGTCCCAGTGCGCTGGCGTTAAGCTGGTACAGGTATTGGTAGGTTTGCTTGCTGATGCATTGCATTTCCACGATCACTTTGTCAAATTTATCAACAAAGGTTGGAGCCTTACTGTCAGTAAAAAGATCCAGCAGCTCAAGCGTCATTTTGTTGCCATTAAACAATTTGTCTGTTTCAATAAAGATCGTGGTGCTTTCAAATCCATCAACGGAAAGAACAAACCGGTAATAATTTTCGTTGCCGGGCGGGTCGGTAAAGCGAACGGTTGGTATCCGCATCTCCCTTCCCAGCACCGTCCGGTGGGTAATAAATAGCGAGTCGAAAGGTACTTTTGGGGGCATCACGGTTGTTGCGGTGTAGCTGGTACCGCCCAGGTCAACCTTCAGGAGATAATGATGTCCCGGAATGGCGCCCAGGTTTCCTCCATACCGGCCGTTTCCAAGCGGGTTTAAGGATACCGGCATGCTATCATCCCGCATTACAGACACCGTAGCGCCGTTTTTGCCGGTATAAACGTTGGGGGCATAAATGTCAAGAACCTCCGAAATAAATACGCTGGCGGAGTCTTTATAATCAGAAAGCGCGGCCTGTACCACCACCGGCACGGTAGTGTTTGCCTTAAACCGGGGATAAATCACTTTCCGGCAGGAAGCGCCGGCAGCCGTCAGGATCAAAAGGATGTAAAAAGCGCGGTAACCAGGGGTCATAAAACGGGTAAAAATAATCTTTTTATTTTTTAAAATAATATCTGTATCTTGCACCCGGTGTTTTTCATAGGTTAGCAACGGCCAGCTCTTTTCAGGGCAGGCCTTTTTTTATGATGGTTGGTTATGGCGGGTTTGTTATGATACCGGTATTAGAAAAGCCGCAACTGGTTATTGTGAGGGGCTGTTTTTTGTTCTGTTGATGTATCAAAATTGGAGAGCCCAATACCCAGCAGGCGCACTTTTTTAGCAGAGAGATCCATTTTGTCAACGATAATACGGACCGTGTCAAATAAACGGGCGCTGTCATTAAATGAGGTGATGAGGGAGTGGCTCCGCGTGTTGATGATAAAATCGTGAAACTTGAATTTTACCGTCACCGTTCGGCCTTTTACACCCGTGTGGGACAGGCGTTCCGCCAGTTTTTCCGCAAGGATCTCCAATTCATGAAGCATGTCTTCCCTCGCAGTCAGGTCTTCCTGGTAAGTGTCCTCCACGCTGATGGATTTGGTTTCCCGGTCGGGCTCCACCGGCCGGTCGTCAATGCCTCTTACGATCTGGTAATAAAACTTTCCTGGCTTGCCAAAATGCCGGAT
Organism: Niabella hirudinis; assembly: GCF_051201075.1. Classification (NCBI taxonomy): domain Bacteria; kingdom Pseudomonadati; phylum Bacteroidota; class Chitinophagia; order Chitinophagales; family Chitinophagaceae; genus Niabella; species Niabella hirudinis. The sequence continues at coordinate 266,292 of NZ_JBPEHJ010000001.1, read as the reverse complement.
CAACACTGCTTCCTCCAGTTTTTTCAGGTCGCCGCCAGTACGAAGTCCCATGTTTTTCATTTTAGCGGCTGTAACCCTGCCAACGCCGTAAAATTTTTCTACGGGAAGCTGCTCCATAAATGCTTCTATTTTTGAAGGGCCAATAAAAGTGAGCCCATCGGGCTTTTCCATGTCGGAGGCCATCTTGGCCACAAATTTATTAACGGATACACCTGCTGATGCTGTTAGCTGTAATTCATCCTTTATCGATTTTTTTATGGCGGCGGCAATTTCTATGGCATACCCGATGCCCAGTTTATCTTCGGTAACATCGAGGTAAGCCTCATCCAGCGACAGGGGTTCAATGATATCCGTATAACGGTGAAAGATCTGGTGCAGCTGCCCCGACACGGCTTTATAGGCATCAAACCGCGGAAAAACAAAGATGGCTCCGGGACAAAGCCGCTGCGCCGTTTTTGAAGGCATTGCCGAGCGGATACCGAATTTGCGGGCCTCGTAGCTGGCAGTTGCCACTACGCCTCCGCGCCCTTCAGGACTGCCGCCCACTACAATGGGCCGACCGCGGTATTCCGGGAAGTCGCGCTGTTCTACCGAAGCGTAGAAGGCGTCCATGTCGATATGAATAATTTTACGTTGCAGGTTGTTTTTGGCTGCAAGGTAAGCAATCAGCCATCAACTGTTCTCCGGCTTTCTACAGTGTAAACAAAAGAGTCGGCCCGGTAATACCCAAGATTGTATTCAATGGGCCGGTCGCCATGGTCGTAAACAAAGCGTTTTCTAAAAAGAACCGGGTCGCCGGTAGCAATCTCCAGCTTATCCGCTATGATTTTAGATGCGGGCTTTGCGCTGATTTCTTCTTTGGAGAGGTTGGCAATGACATGGTATTTTTTTTCCAGGAGCTCGTATAGAGGGGTGTTAAAATCCTCTTCACCCGTTAATCCTGTGCGGGGATGAAAATAGGACACAAAATAAACAAAAGGATTTTCATGGCGGCCCCGTAGGCGCTCCAGTTTGAGTACTTTTTTATCGGGGGGTACCTGAAAAAAATCAACAATAATATCTTCCGGAATTACCCAGCTTACATGCAGTTCATAGTTTTTAATGGGAATGCCCCGGGCCTGCATTTCCTGTGAAAAACTTAACCAGTTATTGGATCTTGAACTCACGGTAATGCCCGCCACCCGGGTGCCGATTCCCTTTTTCCGGATTAGCAGGCCGTCATACACCAATTTATTAATAGCCTGCCGCAGGGTGGTGCGGGATATCGCCAGCTGCCGCGCCAGATCAATTTCGTTTGGCAGCAATTTTCCATTTACATATTCAGGATCCTTCACCAGATCGCGGAGCAGCTGCTCCGCCTGCAGGTAAAGCGGTACGGGATTGGTATGATCAAGTGATAGTTTCATAAAACTATAAAAATAAGAAAAAATATTTTGTATGTTTGTTTAAATGTATGTACATTAAGTTCAATGGGCGCGCCAAAGATCCTAGGTGCTTTTTTTGGAGGGATAGGGAGCTGTCTTCGGGGGTGCATCCCTTTCTTCAAAAACAGCCGGAACGTTCCTGAAGTACATTGATGGTATCATTTTAAAACACATTAATGAAAAAACGTTTGCGGATCCGTATATTTTTTCTAACGATGGCGGGTTTGCTGTTTTGCCGGCCATCGTCTGCACAGGATGATTTTACGCAATTTGTAGATCCTAATATTGGCACGGCGCATTGCCGGTGGTTCCACTACGCACCCGGGGCGCTTCCGTTTGGTATGGCCAAACCGGCGCCATCTACCAATGGCAGCTATGGCAATGCAAGCGGCTGGGAGGCTACCGGGTACGACTACCGGCATAGCTCCATTGAAGGCTTTCCCAACTTTCATGAATTTCAGGTAGGGGGCATTGTTTTTGCTCCCATCACGGGGGCATTGCAAACCGTTCCAGGAAAGCTGGAAGCTCCGGACAGCGGTTATCGGTCCCGGTTTGATCATAAAGAGGAAATCAGTACTGCGGGGTACTATTCCGTATGGCTGAAGGATTACCGGATCCGGGCCGAGCTAACGGCAACAAAAAGAGTGGCTTTTCACCGGTATACCTTCCCGGCGTCAGAGGAAGCGCATCTTTTATTTGATGTAGGTAACCAGCAGGGAGAAAGCGGCCCCGTTAAAGATGCAAAAGTATCCATATTGCCGGATGGACGCATAGAAGGATGGGTTACTACCTTACCCGCATACGTGCAAAAATATCAGCCTGGCGCCTCTGTAACGATGTATTTTTCGGCCGTTGTAAGTAAGAAGTATACGGCCTGTGGCGCCTTTAACGGAGCAAATATAAAAGCCGGAGCCACTGAGGCCAGCGGCAGGGGGGCGGGCATCTACCTGAGTTTTGCCACCCAAAACAATGAACCGGTAACCATTAAAGCGGGTTTATCCTATACCTCGGTTGAAAATGCAAGAAAGAACCTGCAACAGGAGGCTTCGGAGCTCTCGTTTGATCAGGCCCGGTCGCAATCCAGGAAAATATGGAACAGCTATCTGGGCCGTATCGTTGTGGAAGGAACCAATAAAGCGGACCGCATAAAGTTTTATACCGGGCTTTATCATGCCGTACTGGGCCGGGGACTGGCCAGTGATGTCAACGGCGCTTATCCCAGGAATGACGGCACTATTGGCCAGATCCCGCTGGACCAAAAAGGAAAACCACTGCATCAGCATTATAATACCGATGCTGTTTGGGGAATTTACTGGAACCTGGCACAGCTTTGGGCGCTTGTGTATCCGGAATATTATTCAGACTTTATCAAGAGCCAGTTGCTGGTATATAAGGATGCGGGCTGGCTGGGCGATGGTATTGCCAACAGCCGGTACGTTTCGGGGGTAGGAACGAATTTTGTAGGACTTATTTTTGCCAGTGCCTATATGGCGGGGATCAGGGATTTTGACGTGCAACAGGCTTATGCGGCAGCATTAAAAAATGAGCTGGAATGGAGGGGGCGCCCTTTTGGCGCGGGTAAAATGGATATAGACCGGTTCTTAAAATATGGGTACGTGAATCATCTTGATAAAGGAGCGGGCGGTTCAGAGCTATGGCAGTTTTCTGTTTCGCACACGCTGGAATATGCATTCAGCGGCTATGCCGTAGGACAGTGGGCCAAACTGCTGGGGAAGAAAAAAGACTACGAAACGCTGATGCGTTTGTCAAAGGCATGGGAAAAGGTTTATGACCCGGAGTTAAAACTTGTGCGGCCAAAGCTGGCCAACGGCAAATTTGTGGAGCCCTTCAATCCATCGCAGCCCTGGCGCGGATTCCAGGAGGGCAATGCCTGGCAGTATACCTATTTTGTACCGCACGATATGGAAGCGCTGATACAAAAAATCGGAAGACAAACTTTTAACCGCAGACTGGACAGCGTTTTTATCATTGCCCAAAAGGCTTTGTTTGGAGGGGGCTCCACTATTGATGCTTTTGCGGGTATTGCCGGTGTTTATAACCATGGCAACCAGCCCAACCTGCATGTTTCCTGGCTGTTTAATTTTTCCGGAAAACCATCGCTTACACAGAAATGGGTGCGCGCTATCTGCAACCAGTTTTATGGTAAGGAGGGCGTGCATGGTTATGGGTTTGGACAGGATGAAGACCAGGGCCAGCTGGGCGCCTGGTATGTTCTTTCTTCCATCGGTTTGTTTGATGTAAAAGGATTAACGGCGCCCCATCCGGAAATGGGAGTGGGCAGTCCGTTGTTCAACAAAGTAACAATCCACTTAAATCAACGGTACTATAAGGGTAAAACCTTTGTCATTGAAACCAGGGCCAACAGCGCCGCGCAGGGCTATGTACAATCCATGCGGCTCAATGACCGGCTTTTACATCGCCCGTTTGTCGGTTGGGAGCGTATTACCAACGGAGGAAAACTGGTGCTCCGGATGGGCTCACAGCCCAAAGATCATTACTAAGCGCAGGGTTAAGCCGTTGTGAAAGAGATCCGCGCCTCGTTAAGGAAGAAATAAAATTTTGGGTTCAGTATTAAAAAGGAGTTGTCGCCTCGAGTGGCAACTCCTTTTTATTGGGGCTACGCTGCCTGTTTATATTCCGGGCTCCGGAAACGATTACCGGTAATGTTTATTGTGCAGCTTGCACCAGGTATAAAACAGTTCCGGCGCCGCCGGTCACAATGATCACCAAAAGCGGGTGGGTGGTTGTCTTGTATGATAAATACACCCGCTATTGCAATGAATGAACACCGAAAGCAAAATAACATAAGAAATAAGCAATATAGGAATGGCTGAATCGTATAAAATGGAATAGTTTTACCCGGAAGAACAAATGAATGTCGTATGAATGAACAAGGAAGTACCCCCCTTTTTTTGCAGCAGTATGTTTTAGGAACAGCTGGTGTGGGTGGCGTTTGGGGCACTGTAGATCCGGAAGCATCTGTTAATACGATCATCCATGCATTGGAAGCCGGGATCCCGGCAATTGACACGGCACCCGCTTATGGCAACGGAGAACAGATGGTGGGTGAGGCATTGCGGCAATGGAAGGGCGCCCGGCCCCGCATTAGTACAAAGGTGGGGCGTTTAAAGAGCTACGCCTCTGATCATGGCATTTATGATTACTCACCCGGAGCAATGGCTAAAAGTGTGGAAAGCAGCCTTGAAGTGTTAGGTATACCGGCTATTGATGTGCTGTTTCTTCATGAGCCGGAGGTGATCCCGCAACAGGAGATTGCACCGGCAGTTGAAAAAATGATGGATTTTAAACGGCAGGGTTATGCAAAGAAAATCGGATTGGGCGGCAACTACCCGCCTTCCTTTCTTAAGTATCTTGATGCAGGCATATTTGATGTAGTAATGGAATATAACCGGCTGAATGCCTGTTGTAACGATGCGCTGGATACCACCCTGCCCGAATGCCATAGCCGGGATATTACATACTGGGCCGCCAGTCCGCTTCACATGGGATTACTGGGCAGGCGCTTTAGTTCTTTTGTAGCAGCGAGGCCCGATTGGTTAATGCAACGGTACATTGATGCGGCATTGGGGGTTCATCAGATGGCGGCGGAGCACTGCCTTCAGCTTCCATCGCTGGCGCTCCGTTTTTTGCAAAGTATACCGCTCCCCGTAAATATAGTTATAGGGCCGTCCAGTCAAAAAGAGCTCAGCGATAGTCTTGCGGCGATCTCCCAGGGACCGCTTGAGGAAAACCTGTATCATAAGATCATTCATTATACAAAAAATATTTAACCGTTAAGTAACTACAATGCAGCAGATCGATAGCGAGGTATTTTGTATTACCCGTGCGCAAATAAGAGTACTGGAACCGGTAACGGCTGTTACGCCCTTCCAGGATGCCACAATGGGACCCTTTCATACATTTGGTCTCTCCATCCTTACCCTTGAGGATAAGGACGGAAATGTGGGGGAGGCCCCGGTTTTTAACACCTATATCAATATCCTGGAGCGGTGTCTTTTCCCGATACTGTTTCATAATAACGGGCAGTCTTACGGGCAGCTTTATCACCTGTTGTACTGGTCCATCCGCAATGAGGGATTCAGAGGCCAGGCCGCCGCATTGCTGGGCCAGCTGGATATGGCGCTGCATGATCTCGCCGCCCGCAGAAGCGGCCAGCCGCTTTATAAGTATTTAAACGGGTCGCGCAACTGGACCCGGATGTATGGAAGCGGGGGAGGAACCAATTACAGCCTGCAGGAACTGGAAACGGAAATAGGCCGCTTCATGGATGCCGGGGCTGGTTGTATAAAGATCAAAGTGGGAGGCGATTTCGGAACAAAGATGGCTGAGGATGTGGAGCGGGTAAAGTTTGTAAGAGCGCTGATCGGCAACAAGGTACAGCTTGCTGTTGATGCCAACCAGATCTGGACATTGGCGCAGGCACTGGAGTTTATGGATAAGGTGGCGGGCCAGGATATTGCCTGGCTCGAAGAACCGATCCACTCTGCGGCTTATGCCGAGATCGAAAAACTCTGCAAAAGATCGGCTGTTAAAATTGCTTATGGTGAATCTGAACGAACGGCAAAGATGTTTCCGGCCCTGGTAAACGCAGGTGTAACCCATTTGCAGCCGGTGCCTACGCAGCTGGGAGGGATACAGGAATGGCAGGAAGTACGGGACCTCGCATTAAAAAATAATCTGGACTTTTCATCGGGCGGCTATTCGCTCTATACCGCGTCTCTGCTCACAACAGCGCCGGATGAATGGCCGGTGGAATATTTGTACTCCATTATGTATGGTCTTGAACAATATTTTATGGTGCACCCACAGTGGAGCAATGGCCGGTTTATATTGCCGGATATAGAGGGGCTGCCGATCCGGATCGATTGGGATTACTGGCAACAGAACAACCGGATCCTGCAGCATCATACCTGGACAAAAGAAGACGTAGCCCGGTATGAGCCCGCCGTAAATATGTGACCACATTAAAAATGTATAGTGAAACTATCCCTGGGAATAATCGATTACGTTGTATTGCTTGCCTACCTGGTACTGCTTTTGGTCATTGGGTTTTACCTCAGTAAAAAGGAAACCAAGGGCGGTTCAGATATTTTTCTGGGGGGGCGAACGCTTCGCTGGTGGCAGATCGGCTTTTCGCTTTTTAGCGCCAATGCCGGCCCTATGATGCTGATTGGCGCTGCAAGCATTGGGTTTTCGCAGGGAGTAGTAGGCAGTAATTTTGAATGGCTGGCATGGATCTTCCTGTTATTGCTGGCCATGTTCTTTCTCCCGCATTATATGGCTACAAAGATCAGCACCATGCCGCAATTCCTGAAGCTGCGGTTTGGTACCCGGGCCTATAATTTCCTGGTTATCTATAGCCTCATTTCCATCCTGCTGGTTTGGCTGGGAAGCGCGCTCTATGCCGGCGGACTTATTGTTTCGCAGATATTTGACTGGCCGTTAATGTTCTCGGTGGTGCTCGTCACAATTATAGCTACCAGCTTTACAGCCGTAGGCGGTCTAAAGGCCGTAGTACGTACCGGTATTTTTCAATCGGTTATTATTATTGTTTCCTCCATTGTGCTTGCCTGGCTGGGACTAAAACGGATTGGTGGTATCGATGCCTTTGCAAAGGCCGTGCCCGACCATTACTGGAAACTGTTTCGTCCTGCTTCTGATCCTGAGTATTCCTGGATCGCCATCCTGGCAGGTTATCCCGTGGTAGCAGTTTATTATTGGTGCGCAGACCAGACCATTGTACAAAAAGTACTGGCGGCCCGCGATCTCAAGGAGGGGCAATATGGAGCCTTGTTCCTGGCTGTACTTAAGATCATTATGCCGCTGATCTTTATTTTTCCGGGGATCATGTGCTTTGTGTTATTTAAAGATACGGCGCAGGCAGACAATGCATATATTACGCTGGTAAAACAGCTGATGCCGCATGGCTTACTGGGACTGTGCCTGGCTGCATTGATCGCCGCATTGATCGACACGGTTTCCTCGGGGCTCAACTCATTCAGTACGGTTTTTACACTGGATGTTGCGGGTCGCTTCCGGGAAATGGATGATGCTGCAAAGCGCCGCATGGGAAGGTGGATCACACTCGTTGCAGGTGGTCTTGCTATTGGGATCGCATTCCTGTTTTCCCGTTCGGGGAAAGGATTCTTTGAACTGAGCCAGGGGATGGTATCGATACTGGCCCCTCCCTTATCGGTGGTGTTTCTTGCGGGGATCACCTGGAAGCGGATGAGTAGCCTGGCGGCCGAAATTGTATTGTATGGTGGCGGACTGGTTTGTCTTGCCGTTGGGATCTGTAATGTGCTCAATTTCCCATACCCGGGCTTTTGGCCGCATTTCCTGATCCTTTCTGTTTATCTTTTTATAGGGTTGCTGGTAGTAGGTGTGGTTGTTTCATTGCTATCGGCGCCCCGGGGGGATACAGCATCGCTGCCCTCGCTGTTGGAAACGGATAAAAACCGGGGAACCGATCTCCGCCGGGTTTGGGTGGGCTGGGCATTGCTGGCGCTGGTGATGGCACTGATCTACTGGGTATTCCGGTAGGAACGCGCGGATTGCCACTGAAGCACAGAGATTTTGTTGTGCCACTGAGCACAGAGGTACAGATGCTTTTAATTTAAGAAAAAGCAAGGTCTTCAGTGTTTCTGTGGCAAGCAAAGAGGGGAGTTAATAAGATTTCAGTGCCTCAGTGTTTCTGTGGCAAATAAAGAGGGGAAGTTGATAAGGTTTCAGGGCCTCAGTGTTTCAGTGGCAATCAAAAATAAAATACAAACGATGCATACAAAAAAAATGATCTGCTTTTACCTCTTGCTGCTGGCAGGAATGACGGGTTGTAAGCAACACCAGACGGAGCAGCCGCTGCAGGAGCATATCTTTGTGGTTAACATAGCGCCGGGTGATCAAAAATTACAGGAATACCTGGAGCATCATCAGCATATATGGCCCGAGGTTGAAGCAGGGTTTAAAAAGGCAGGATACAAAAAGATAACCCTCTCGCGTTTTGAGCACCTCGTGGTAATGTCGGTTGTTGTGCCGGCCGGTGCTGATCTGGACAGTATGGGCAAAGTAGCGGAATCCTATGACAAGCGTTGTGCAGCATGGAACCGTTTGATGGATACCTACCAGGAAGGAGTGCCCGGTACTACACCCGGTCAAAAATGGGTAGAGGCGAAGCCGTTTTATTCCTTTGAACACTGAGTTTTCGGCATTTAGCATTTAGCGTTCAGCATTCAGCCTTCGGCCTTTCTTCAACCAGTAAAAGCACATTGCAGCGATCGGGCATCGTGTATAAAACAGGAGCTAACCCGGAACTTTAAACCTCAAACGTGAAACCCCGTCCCTCACGCCGCCTGGTAGCGTTTTACAAACTCTTTCGGAGAAACGCCCTTTATCTCTTTGAAATGCTTATTAAAGTTGGAGATATTATTGTATCCGCTGTTGTAGCAGGCTTCAGAAACATTATGGGTACGCTCCAGCAATAGCTTTGCTGCATGCCCGATCCGCACCTCTTTTATAAAATCGGTAAGGGTTCTCCCGGTCTTGGATTTAAAAAAACGGCAAAATGCGGCGGAAGACATAGGAATAATAGCCGCTACTTCTTCCAGGCTGATGGCCTCTCTGAAGTTTTTGAAAATATGCTCAAATACATTGTTGATCTTGTTGGCTTCGGAGGAGCTTTCGATGATATTAAAACCCGGTGAGCTCAGGATGCGGGCAGATGTGGACCGGGCCATTACATCAAGCAGCTGCAGCATTAATGCAGACCGGGTGAGCCCTTTTTCATACAGCATTTCCTGGAGGATTATTTTAGCCCGTACCAGCGTTTCGCCGGAAAAGAGGATCCCCTTTGAGGCATTGGCAAACAATTGTGCCAGATGTTTAGCCTCCGGTTTCAGGAACAGCTCCTGGCCCAGGAAGTCCGGAAAAAAATGAACCACAATGGCGTGGGGGGGTATCAGCGGGTCGGGGGTTTGGTAGTATTGCCAGCAATGGGGGAGGTAGCTGGCCATCAGCACCAGCTCGGTACCCTCAAACTCCTCAATATGGTCCCCGATAAAACGCTTGCCGGTACAATTTTCTATCAATGCGATTTCAAAATTTACATGGCTTTTGAATGTCTGATACTTTTTCGTCTCCAGAAATTCGGACCGGATCGTAAAGGATTGATCCGGTGGAAATGTAAAGTTTTCGTATATAAATTGCATAACGGAGGATTGAGTTTTACTAATTATGTAATCGATTACATAAAAAACAACTTCTTTGCAAAAATAGCATCAATCTTGGTCAAAACGGCTGTTGTAGGAAAAAAATTATAATACAATATTTGTTACGTCATTGTTAAAAACGATTCGCTTATCGCATTAAACCTTTATTTAATTATGTTAAAACTAACGAGATTCCTGTTATGTCTTACAGGCATGCTATCTCTTGCATTAATGCATCTGCCGGCAAATGCCCAGGGACAGATAAAAGTGGAAGGACGTGTTGTGGCCTCAGGGGATGAGGCACCGCTGCCGGGTGCTACTATTGAAGTAAAAAGTACCGGAAAGAGGACCGTTTCTGACGTTAATGGTGTTTTTACCATTGATGTTCCGGAAAAAGGCGGCACCCTGCTGGTGTCCTTTATAGGTTACAAATCAATAGAGACAACGGTTACAAAACCCGGCGCATTGAAAATTGCGCTCGAAGCGGCCGAAGCCAGCACCGATGATGAAGTGGTGGTGGTGGCCCATGGTACACAGCGCAAAAAGGAGCTTGTGGGCTCTGTTACCAGCATCAACCCTGCGGAACTAAAGATCCCAGCCAGCAACCTTACCAATGCACTGGCGGGTAAACTGGCAGGTATTATTGCCTTCCAGCGAAGCGGTGAGCCGGGTGCCGATAACGCCGACTTTTTTATACGCGGTGTAAGTACGTTTGGAGAAAGTTACCGTTCCTCCCCATTGATCCTCATTGATAATATCCAGGTAACAACAACGGACCTGGCACGGTTACAGGTGGATGATATTGCCAGCTTCTCTATCTTAAAAGATGCTACAGCGGCTGCCTTGTATGGTTCCAAAGGGGCCAATGGCGTTATATTGATCACCACAAAACAAGGTAAGGAAAGTAAAGTAAATGTTTCGCTGCGGTTTGAAAATTCCAGGTCGCAATCTACCCGCAATGTGGAGCTTGCGGACCCCATCACCTATATGGAACTGGCCAATGAAGCAGTATTGACCCGCAACCCCTTAGGTGGCTTGTTATACTCAAAAAACAAGATCGAAGGAACGGTGCTGGGCACCGATCCCGTGGTATATCCCGCTACAGACTGGCAGAAAATGCTGTTAAAAAAAGCAACAAACAACCAGCGGTTTAACCTGAACCTGAGCGGGGGCGGCAAAGTGGCCCGCTACTATGTTTCCGGTGGATTGAACATTGATAATGGTATTTTAAATGTAGACAGGAGAACGAATTTTAACAGCAATTCAAAACTCATGTCCTATTCACTAAGGAGTAATGTAAATATTAATCTTACGCAAACAACAGAAATGATCGTGCGGCTCTCCGGTGCCTTCGATGATTATAATGGCCCGCTGTCTGGCGGTGCGGATATATTTGGAAAGATCATGCAGTCCAATCCTGTTATGTTCCCGGCCTATTATGAGCCTACAGCCGAAACAAGGTTTGTAAAACATATCATGTTTGGTAATGCGGGAAATGCGCAGTACAATAACCCCTATGCGGAGCTGCAAAGAGGTTATAAATCCTCCAACCGCTTTGCCCTGAATGCGCAGATAGCGGTAAACCAGAAACTGGAGTTTATTACCAAGGGCCTGTCTGCCCGTGGTTTGCTAAACCTGCAGCGTAATGGAGCCTTTTCCTTAACCAGGGCTTATAATCCCTTTTACTATTTAGCTACTAACTACGACTACGCTACCAAACATTATGACCTGTTGCCTTTGAATATGGAAACCGGCTCGGCTGCTCCGCAGGGCACTGAGTACCTGGATTATAAGGAAGGAGATAAAACGCTTTCTGCGGATTTTTATAGTGAAGTGGCGCTGGATTACAGAAGAGAATTCAACACGGTACATAGCCTGAGCGGTACCCTGGTGGGTATTGCAAAAAACAGCACCAGCGGTAATCCCGGCTCACTGCAAAGCTCATTACCCTTCCGTAACCTGGGTCTTTCAGGCCGGGTATCTTATGTATACGATAGCCGTTATGCAGCGGAATTCAACTTTGGATACAATGGCTCAGAGCGCTTTGCCCGGATCCATCGCTTTGGTTTCTTCCCGTCTGCGGGTGCGGCCTATACCGTATCTAACGAAAAATTCTGGGACGGTATCAAGCATGTGGTCTCAAAATTGAAATTGAGAGCTACCTACGGTTTAGTGGGTAATGATAATATCGGGTCTGCCGCAGATCGCTTCTTCTATCTGTCTGAAGTAAATATGAATGATGGCGGAAGAGGGATGACATTTGGTACCCTCAAGGACTTCTCACTTTCGGGCATCAGCATCGGCCGGTATGCAAATGACCAGATTACCTGGGAGCAGGCTGCTAAAACCAACTTTGGATTTGAAACCTCTTTCTTTGGTAAGTTAAATCTTGATGTGGATATTTACCGCGAGAAACGTACCAATATCCTGATGGACCGGGCCTCTATCCCAACCACGATGGGGCTTTCCGCTACTACCCGTGCCAATGTGGGAAAAGCACGTTCGCATGGTGTAGATGTAGCAATGGATTACTCACAGCAGATCAACAATAAGTGGTGGGCCAAGGGAATGGCCAATTTTACCTACGCCACCAGCGCCTTTGATGTATATGAAGAGCCGCAATACAAGGAGTTGAATATGCTGCATCCCGGGCATTCGCTTTCGCAGCGCTGGGGTTATATAGCGGAACGTTTGTTTGTAGATGATCTGGATGCGCTCAACTCTCCCAAACAGAGTTTTGGCCCTTACGGCGGTGGAGATATCAAGTACCGGGATGTAAACGGGGATGGAAAGATCACAACCCTGGATCAGGTGCCCCTCGGGTATCCTACAACACCGGAGATTGTATATGGTTTTGGAGTATCAACCGGGGTTGGAAGGTTTGATTTTTCGGTATTCTTCCAGGGCCTGGCCCGCGAATCTTTCTGGATTGATGTGAACGCAACTTCTCCCTTTGTTGGCGAGCAGCGGCAGTTGCTGAAGGTTTGGGCTGATAATCATTGGAGCGAAGACAACCAGAATATCTATGCGTTATGGCCGCGTTTGGGAGTGGAAGCAAGTATGAACAGTATGGGTAAGGCATCTCAGAACGACCCGCAGGTAGCCAATACATGGTTTATGCGCAACGGTGCCTTGCTACGTATCAAATCTGCAGAACTGGGCTATACCCTGTCCAGCAACCTGATGAACCGGCTGCATTTTTCAAATGCCCGTTTTTATGTGAACGGCCTCAACCTGCATACGTTCAGCAAGTTTAAACTCTGGGATGTGGAAATGGGGGGCAATGGCCTGGGATACCCCATCCAGCTGGTATTGAATGCCGGCGTCAACCTTACCTTAAAATAAAATTCAAAAAAGAAAATCTGTGGATATGAAATTTATAAAAATTCTGCCGGTAATCCTGCTCCTGGGATTTTTCTCCTGCAATAAATTTATGGACATTGTGCCGGATAATATTGCTACCCTGGACCAGGCCTTTCAGCTAAAGGTAACGGCAAAAAAATACTTATTTACCTGTTATTCCTATTTACCCAAACTGGGAAGCCCCAGCAGCAATTACGGACTGCTCGGAAGCCGGGAGATCGCTTCTCCCTATCCCGGGTCGCAGGCTCCGGGTATTCCTAATTCGATACTGGAACTCGGATACGATTACCAAAACACGGTAGAGCCCATCAACAATTACTGGGATGGTGCCAATGGCGGTATAGCGTTATTTCAGGCGATCCGTACCTGTAATATTTTTCTGGAGAATATCGGCAAAGTGCCGGATATAGAAGATGTGGAACGCAAACGGTGGATTGCGGAGGTAAAAACGCTTAAAGCTTATTATCATTTCCTGTTGCTCAGGATGTATGGTCCTGTACCCATTGTGCGGGAAAACCTGCCGGTATCGGCTGATGTGGAAGCCGTGCGTATTACCCGTGCTCCGGTAGATGAGGTAAGCAGCTATATTGCGCAGCTGATTGATGAAGCAACGCCGGACCTGCCGCCGGTAGTATACAACCAGCGCGAGGAACTGGGGCGCATTACGGCACCTATTGCGCTTGCTATAAAAGCCTATACGCTGACACTGAATGCAAGCCCCTTATTTAATGGAAATACGGACTATGCTGATCTGAAGAGCAAGGATGGCCAGGCATTGGTAAACACCACCGCCGATAACAGCAAATGGGCAAAAGCCGCACAGGCCTGTGAGGATGCCATAAAAGCCGCGCACAGTGCGGGGTTCAGGCTGCATTATTTCAATGCGCCCTTTGATCTGAACGCCATAAGCGATAGCTCCCGTAAGCTGATGGATATCCGCGGTGCGGTAACGGAACAATGGAACCCCGAGCAGATCTGGGTACTTACAAATAGCAGTACGGGTGAGTTGCAGCGTTTTTGCGCTCCCCGCAATGAAGTATATTCCTATACTTACTCCTTATGGGCAGCCAACCTCAATGCCTGCGAAATTTTCTATACCAAAAACGGCGTACCTATCAACGAAGATCCCTCCTGGGATTATGCCAACCGGTACACCGCCTTAAAAACGGTACCTGCCGAACAGCGCAGTATCATGAAGCCCAACTATACGACCTCCAGCTTTAATATGGATCGTGAGTACCGGTTTTATGCCGACCTGGTTTTTGATGGAGCCGCCTATTTTATGTCGCAGCGCCCCAGCGAAACCAATTTACTTTACCTGCCTACGCTTTGGGGATCCCCGTCTACCAGTGGTGGTCTTTCCAGGGTTTCATTTACCGGTTATTATCCCAAGAAACTGGTAAGCTGGAAAACCACCGGAAGCGGTAGCTCCTACACACCGGATTCTTATGCCTGGCCGGCCATCCGCCTGGCTACGCTTTATCTGATGTATGCAGAAGCTGTTAACGAAGCAGAAGGACCCGGTGCAAAAGCCTATCAGTACCTGGATTCTGTTCGGGCACGTGCCGGTTTGCATGGGGTAGTGGAATCCTGGGCCAACCACTCCCGCAATGCGGCCAAGCCCGCCACCAAAGAAGGGCTGCGCAGCATCATCCAGCAGGAAACGATGATCGAAATGATCTTTGAAGGAGAAAATTACTGGAATATGCGCCGCTGGAAACGGCTCGACCTGATGAACCGCCCCATTACCGGCTGGGACTTTCAGCAAAAAACGACCGCAGATTTCTATCGCTTAAAAACGATCTATACCCCGCATAATACCTACAGGGATTTCCTCGCCCCAATCAGGGAATACGCATTGCAGGTAAATCCCAACCTGGTACAAAACCCTTTATGGTAATTGTTTCATGATTTAATCTGATTTATACGATGATGAATAATAAAAATATTATACGAAGCCTGATGGCACTTCTTCTTACCGGATTCTTTTCCTGTCAGAAGCAAACCGGAACCAATCAGGAGCCGCTTTACAAAAGCGCAGAAAAGCCCGCCGCTGTTACCAATGTAAGAGTGATCAATATTGCGGGTGGGGCTCAAATCATTTATGATATTCCGCCCAACCCGGCCATCATGTATGTACAGGCCGACTTTATGATCAATGATCATTCAAAGCAGCAGGTAAAAGCCTCCTATTTCACCGACACCCTGGTGGTGCGCGGATTTGCAAAATCGACCGATTATAAAGTATCCCTGCGCACCGTGAGCCGTGGGGAAGTACTGTCGGACCCGGTGGAAGTGACGGTGCACCCCGATACGCCACCCTATCTTGCCGTTAAACAGTCGCTGCAGATCTATGGCGATTTTGGAGGGGCCAATATCCAGTATCAGAATCCTTCTTCTGCAGATCTGGCCATAGTTACGATGGTAGATACCACCAGCAAGCCCGAGTATGTGTATACCAGTTATTCCAAGGCCAGCTTCGGCAATTTTTCCATACGCGGATTTGGCGCCGGCGAACGGAGATACGGAGCCTGTGTAAGAGACCGTTGGGGAAATTTGTCGGATACCGTATGGACCAAGGTTCGCTCAATGAATGAAATCGAGCTGGACCGCAGCGTTATGAAGGCCCTGGTATTGCCCGGCGACCAGATCGCTTGTTGTGGATCAGACCTCAACGTGCCGCTGCGTAATGGTTACAAGGCAGGAGACTGGGCATTTTACGGGGTTCCCAATAACGGAAAAACCGATTCATTGCCCGAAAGAGTCACCGTGGATATGGGCAAGCCGGTAGTACTGAGCCGGATCCGGTACTATATGCGCAAAAATGGCGGCGCCGAATTCCGCAACGGTACGCTGAAATACTTTAAGATCTATGGCAGTATGAATCCCAACCCCAACGGGGCTTTAGATGAAAGCTGGACGCAGATTGGCGATGTATTTGAGCTGGTAAAGCCCTCCGGCCTTCCTTACGGACAGCTGGATGCAGCCGACCAGGCAGAAGTGAATAATGGTACCGAGTTTATTATGCCGCTGCCTGCCGTACCCATGCGCTATTTCCGGCTGGTGATCCTTCAGAACTACAGCGGTGGCAATGGTCTCGAAATGGCTTCTCTCAAATTTATGGGCGATTACCAGTAGCATTTTTTATTATTAAAATCAGTATATGAATTATAAATATTTTGCAGTCATTTGTACCCTTCTGGTGCTATGCTCCTGCACCAAGATGGATCATGAATACGCTCCTTATTTAAAGGATGGGGAGATTATTTACATAGGAACCCCTTACAAACTGGAAGCGCATCCGGGAAGGGGAAGGGTAGAACTGCAGTTTACCCAATCAAAAGATCCCAATATTGTTAAGTATATTATTTATTGGAATAACAAGAATAAAAGCCTGGAAGTACCGGCCGACAAAAGCAGTACCATACAGAAAGTAATGGTGACCAACCTTACGGAACAGGATTATACATTTGAAATTGTAGCAATGGATAAAGATGGCAACAGTTCTACCCCGGCTTCTGCATTGATCTCTGGTCCCTCATTGGGCGCTAATTATGAAGGGCAGCTGTTTACCCGGAGCGTTACAGTCACCAACAGCAGAAAAGGCATGTCGCTTGCTTTTGTTTCTGTGGATACCACCTGCAAATTTACCGTGGTAACCTATCGGAACATTGGCGGCCAGCTGGTGCAGAAAAAGATCGCCAACATGGCGGCATTAATGGATACATTGGTGGATATCGATCCGCTGGCAGCATCGGTAGACCTGAGAACGGCTTATGTGCCGGTAAAAGGGATCGACACTTTTTATGCGCAAAAAACAGAAACGATGAGCCTGGCCGCAGGCCGCTATGTATGTACGGGCACCATGGTGGATGTTACCAGTGCATCGTTAACCGGCGCCTACCCCTGGAACGTGACCCTGCGCCAGGTGGGCCCCAGAACACTGGAACTCTATGATGAGGATTATACAAAGGACGTGTACCACTGGATTAAAAGTGGAACCAGCAATTCTAACTACGGTCAGTTTGGGGTGGTATTTAATCTGGATGACCAATACAATGTCATCAGCGTTGTCAATAAATATGGCCAGCCTTCGGGCAATAACCGCGCCGGCGAGCTGGATCCCTCCGGCATCAATAAATTTGATCCCGCAACCAAAGTCCTGAAGGTGAAATACTGGATGAATGAAAAGGATGCGCACCGTACTTCCTTTGATGAGGTGATGACGATGAAATAGGAACATTTTCGAATAGGCAAGGCAATTTGTTTGAATTGCACAGGGGTTGCGCTTTTGCGCAGCCCCTTTTTATGAGCAAAAAAGCATCAGATATTGTCAAAACTGTATCGGTTGGTTTGCGGTTTTTAAATGAACTTTATTGTGATATGTTTGCATTCTTTTAATGAAGTTGTTTAAACTTCAATGATGAATAAAAGTAATTGTATTTCCCGCAGATTTACGCCAATTTTTTGCGCAGTCCCGAACCTTCGGGATCACAGAAAATCAATCAGCGGGAATCAGCGGTATATTGAATCTGCCCAAAATCAGCGGGAGAGGTTAAACAAATTATTTCTGTAGCATAAAATGAATATACTATGGCCCAAAAAAGTACCGTTTCCAGGAGATCGTTTCTGTCTTCAGCTACCGCATTATCGCTTCCATTAGTAGTGGGCGACCTCACAGGTCTCCGCTGGCCGGGCACAAAGCTAAAGCATGTGTGCATCGGTGTAGGCGGTATGGGTTGGGGCGACCTGCAAAATTTTAAGCAACATCCGGATGTGATGATTGTTGCACTGTGCGATACCGATGCGGCAAATTTAAAAAAGGCTGCCGAACTGTTTCCGGAAGCGCGTACTTATAACGACTGGAGGGTGCTTTTTGCAAAAGAAAAACACCACTTCGATTCTGTAAACGTATCCGTTCCTGATCATAATCATTATATCATTGCGATAAATGCCATAAAGCTGGGTAAGCATGTGTATTGTCAAAAACCCCTCTGTCATGATGTGGCGGAAGTTCGCGCACTTACCAGGGCATCGGTAAAAAAAGGAGTTGTAACACAGTTGGGAACGCAGTATGCATCTGGTAAAGGCGACCGGACCGCCGTTCAGTGGATTAAAAAAGGGCTCATTGGAAAGGTACAAAAAGTGTACCTCTGTTCCAACAGAAGTGGTATTGAGGCCTACCGGATTGAGGGGCCAAGACCATCATCAGCCACCCCTGTGCCGGAGGGTGTAAACTGGGAGGTATGGATTGGGACAGCGCCCATGCGCCCTTATGCGGCAGACATCTATCATCCTGCTAAATGGCGCTCCTGGCAGGACTTTGGAACAGGATGGTCCGGCGATATCGGTTGCCATATTTTTGACGCCGTATGGAAAGGGTTGGGGCTTAAAGCTCCGCTTTCGGTAAAAGCTGAAGTGCAGCCATCCTGGCAAAAAAGCCCCGCAAGGCGGGCCGATACCTGGCCGCAGGGAAACCATATTACCTGGCAATTTCCCGGCAATGAATTGACGGAAAAGGAAACCCTGCAGATCGAGTGGTTCGACGGGCAATTTTACCCACCCCTTGAAGTACAGCAATTGTATAACGGAAAATACCCCGAAGAGTGTGCCCTGTTGGTGGGTACAAAAGGCGCATTACTGATCCCTCATCAGTTAATGCCGGTATTGTTACCGGAAAATCAGTTTAAAGATCAATCACCTCCAATGTTGGAAGACCGTAACCACTACCATCATTTTGTAGATGCCTGTTTAAGACGGGTGCACAATGAATCTTATTTTGCACAAACGGGCCCAATGACGGAGGCCATATTATTAGGGACTATTGCCATCCGGGTGCCGGATACCCTGCTGGAGTGGGATGCCGCTAAAATGCAGTTCCCCAGTTACCCCGCAGCAAATGCATATATAAAAAGACGATACCGGAAGGGCTGGGAGGCGCCGGAACTTTAGGATTTAATCCCATGCCGGTACTGATCTGTTTTATGGGTGCATAACATTCTTACAAACTTGTTTGGAGTCAGGCTTTAACCGCAAGGTGCGCCAGGAATACGCGAGGTTCGCAAAGATATTTAATAGTAGCCCGCCGTTACGGGTATTGCGCATTCGTTGCGTACTTTGCGGCAAAAAAAGGAACACAAATGCCGATGTTTGAAGCATTTTTCTTGGAGTCGGGCTTTAGCCGCAAGGTGCGCCAGGAATACGCGAGGTTCGCAAAGATATTTAATAGTAGCCCGCCGTTACGGGTATTGTGCATTCGTTGCGTACTTTGCGGTAAAAAAAGGATTACGAAAAATGTTATGCGCCCTATTTTATTCGTGGCAGAAATAACAAAATAAAACCGTAGTTTAACAACGTAAATTGATCACTTAATTAAAGGAATATGAATGGTAGCAAATGGGTATTGAGCCTGGTCTTTATTTTATGCAGTCAGTGGATCCATGCGGTGGAGTTGAAAACAGCTTCCACTGCCATTGTTATTAATGACAAGGGGTTTTACACTTCTATCAAAGTGGAAGGAAAGGAAATTATCGGCGAGGGCGCATACCCCCTGATATCGGCTGTAAAGAACGGGCAGATCCTGCTCCCAAAGGCATTGAAGGCAAGTGGTGATAAATTCCTGGTGACCATGGAGGATCAGCAGGTAATTGAGCTGCTGGTAAGGCAGCAACCGCAGGCCATTACATACGAAGTCAGTAAGATCAGCAGCAGTTATAAAGCGGTTGTATTTGGCCCGGTAAAAGTAGCACCTCATGAAGTGGTGGGGGAAGTGGTAGGGGTTGCCCAGGGGGGAGATATTGCTTTTGCCATGCAGGCGCTGAATATAAAGACCAATGGCGGCATTCCGCAGGAATATGCGGCGGCCTATGGCTCCCGGTTTAGCTATGCCGGCAGCAATACAGACCTCTCGGTTTCGAGCACCCCCTATTTCCATTTTGCGGTAGCCGATACAAAGGAAGGCGCCGTATTTCAGTTATCGGCCCGGAACCGTTCTGAGCAGGAGTACCGAAAGGTAAACCAGGTCGAAAAAGCCCTGGTGCTTCCGGTGAGCGGCACTGAAGGTGCTATTGCGGGCGCCAGAATTGCACTGTTCGGAGACCGGCGCAGCCGGATCCTGGACCGGATCGGCAAAGTAGAAACCGAGCAGGGACTGCCGCATCCGATGATCGAGGGGGAATGGGGCAAAGTGTCGAGGGGAGCCATGCGCTCTTACCTGATTACCAATTTTTCGGAACCGGATCTTGATTTTGTCCTGGATAAAACACAGCGTGCAGGATTCCGGACCCTGTACCATCCCGATCCGTTCAGAACCTGGGGGCATTTTGAGTGGAATCCTTCCTTAACAAAAGAAGGTGATGCCGGCATGAAAGCGATTGCAGAAAGAGCTTCAAAAAAAGGGATCAAAATCGGCGTGCATACCCTGTCCAACTTTTTAACCACCAATGATGCTTATGTAACGCCGGTTCCCAGTAAAAAGCTGCTCAAACAGGGGCTGTTAAACCTTACGGGCAGTATCGATGATATACAAACAACACTGGAGGTCGAAGCTTCTGACCTGTTTTCAGTGCCTCTTACTTTAAACGCCCTGCAGATCGGCAATGAGCTGATCACTTTTGGAAAGGCGGAAAATAAAGACGGCCGGGTCATACTTACCGGCTGTACCCGGGGCGCATTTGGCACACAGAAAGCCCGGCATGAAAAAAATGAACCTCTATACAAGTTATGGGACTATCCGTACCGGACCCTGTTTCCCGACCTTGAATTGCAGGATGAATTTGCGCATCGCCTTGCTGATGTTTTTAATAAAACAGGGATTAAACAAATCTCTTTTGACGGTCTCGAAGGCTGTATGTATACCGGTCAGGATTACTATGCCACGGCGCGGTTTGTAACCCAATATTACAACGGGCTTCAGGACAAAGCGGATATTATTAATGATGCCAGCCGTCTGGATCATTATCTCTGGCACATTCATACAAGGATGAACTGGGGCGAGCCCTGGGGTGAAGAAATGCGTAAGGGGCAGGTGGCCAGCCGGATCAAGAACCAGGAGTACTTCAGGAGGAACCTGTTTCCGCGGATGCTGGGATGGTTCCTGGTAAGATTGGCGGAACGTAATTTTGAAGCCACTTCCCTTGAGGACCTGGAATGGGCCCTGTCGGAGTCCGCGGGTTTTGATGCCGGATATGCAATGAGCATCAATATGAAAACATTGAAGAACCACGGGCAGATCGACCAGTTGCTGGAAGCGATGAAGAACTGGGATGCATTGCGCTATGCCAATGTATTTACAGACGATCAAAAGAAGCGGTTGAAGGACCCCGAAACAGAATGGCATCTTGAAAAAAAGGATGATAAAAATTTCCTGTTGTACCCCCTGTTTATTTCTGAACGGTTCCGTTGCAATTTATCGGAGATGCAGCCCGGGCAGCCGGGCGGGGCCGACTGGTCCTGGAAAAGCCCCGAAGAAAGCAGCTTTGCACTGCGGATAAAGGTGGAAGGCGAAGGGGCCATTGCCAATCCCTCTTTTACCACGCCCCTGGGAGTGGTAAAGATCGAAGGCAAGCTGGAGGCCAACCAGTACATCCTGCTCGATCACCAGGGCAGGGCCACCCTAACGGATCAAAATTATAAACTACTGTCGGAACTGCATGTTCAGGGCAAGGCCCTGTTGCCCAAAGGCGCATCCGGCGTGTCCTTTGCATGTGAGGTGGCAGGGGACTCCAAACCCGATGTGGTTGTAAGGTACAACACCCGGATGACCCCTGAAAAAATAAGCAAGCCGTAATGAATGGATACATTCTGTGATGAAATTTGATCAATTGCCGGAGGCATTTTGAAATAAACAGGGTTGCGTAATTGATGACGATATCGCAGCCGGAAAGTTGAATACTTTCCATGGCAATAACAACGCGCCCTGTACGGCCGGATGCGCCACTTAAAATGAATTGGGTAACGCTTCCCATAGTTTTAAATTTTTAAAATGCATCAATATTGTTTAATTACATAAAGTTGGGGAATTAAAGCGCTGTTTCATTTTTTTGATCCCTTCTGATCCCTTGTGATCTCTTCTGACCCCTCCTGACCTCAAAATGCATGTTTTCTGTATCCTTTCTGTATCCATTCTGTATCCGTTCTGTATCCTGGCTGTATCCTGGCTGTATCCTGGCTGTATCGTTTGTATATCGGTTGGCAGTATACAAGTGATGATAATAGGTGGATCTCCTCCCCGGCTATAGTTCGGAAACCTGGATAAATTACAGTTTACAAACAAGCTTGAAACTGCCCTGCAAAAAAAACATCAGGGCTTGTCAATATAAATGATGTTCATTCCGGCTCCTTTCGGCATCTTTATGCCCGAAATGATTGCAAAAGCAGGAACATCGGCCCCCCACTTTTAGGGGAAGTTGAAATAACTTCAGACATTGTATATAAAAAACTGCATCAAATGAACCGAAATCCATTAATGAGGATCTTGTTCTTCGGACTGCTGGCGCTGACCACATCGCATCTTTGTGCTCAGTGGGATTTTAAAACCGATTATTTTAAGATCCGGATCAGCAACAAGGGCTTTATTACCAGCATGAGCAATAATGCGGCCGGTACGCATCGTGAATTCAGCCCTGCAAACCAGCCATCGCCGCTGATGCAGTTATATGACGGCGCCAAAAAAATCTATTATGAACCGGTAAAGGCATCGTATAAAGCAACGGAGAAGGTACTAACGTTAACTTATCCCAACGGCTCCGTGGCACGTATCCGGATGGCGCTGCAGCAAAAATATTTCAGGCTCGAATTGCTGTCCCTTTCAAAACGGGAAGGGATCGAAGCGATCCAGTGGGGGCCTTATGCCACTACTATTGATGAAAAGATTGGGGAAACCATTGGCGTAGTACGGGATCGTGAGTATGCGATCGGCATCCAGGCCTTAAATATTAAAACACTGGAAGGCCTGCCGGCAGGTGATGATGCAGGGGGCTTTTTTATTCATCCGCTTCCGGGGCAGCAGGTACCGGACTCGGTAAAAGCAATGATTGGTAAAAAGATCAGGGTAGATGTCAATAAAACCGGCGATATGCCGGAGTACGTCCGGTTTTACCGGGGAACAGCTGCGGTAAAAAAAGACTATGGCAGTGAGCTGCGCTTTTTTTCGAGGGATTACAGGAAAGCGCGCGTCATACCCGTATGGGAGGGGCCGGATATGCATAAACAATATGTAGAACCCATTGATGTGGATTTTACAGGATCAGCCATTGCCCTGTTCGGATGCCCCGAGCCGGTTACCCTGGATGTTATTGAGAAAATTGAATTGGCTGAAAAGCTGCCCCACCCTGAGCTCGATGGCGTTTGGATCAAACGGTCGAAAGTACCGGGCCAGGCCTATCTGCTCAATGAGGGAGATCCGTATAAAAGTATTCAGTATGCAAAGGAAGCAGGATTTAAGTTGATTCATCTGGGCGATTTTTTTGAATCATGGGGGCATTTCGGACTTAAAACAAAACGCTTTCCGGGCGGGGCGGCGGATATCAAAAAGGCAACGGATTTTGCGCGCGGGCAGGGGATCGGGTTGGGGGTACACACCCTTACGATGTTCACTTCCGCCAACGACCCGTATATTACTCCTGTCCCCAGCGACAGCCTTTGCAAAACAGGCAGCAGCCGGTTATCAAAGGCATTGGATAAAACCGGCAGGGAAATTTATATTGATGACCCGGTCTATTTCCGGTATGCCGGCAGAACGCGTACGGTAAAGATCGGGAAAGAGCTGATCAATTACCGCAGCGTTTCTTCTGAAGCGCCCTGGCGGTTGCTCGATTGTCAGCGGGGCGCGTTTGGAACAACGGTGAGTACCCATGGGCAGGGCGATGCGATCGATAAGCTGACCAATAACGTGTACAGCGGATTTTATCCGGATATACATCTTCAGCAGCAATATGCAAAACGACTGGCAGAAGTATGTAATGAAACGGGGATCGACCTCATGGATTTTGACGGCTTTCCGCATGGAGCGGCTTCACCAACAGGGCACGATCTTTATGCCGCCGGGCTTTTTATTGATACCTGGTACAAAAATCTGGACCGTTACCGCCTCAACTGCGGAGCGGGAGCATTTCATTACTCCTGGCATATTCTCTCGTTTATGAACTGGGGAGAGCCCTGGTACAATGCGCTCCGGGAAAGCCAGGTAAACTATCGTATAGAAAATCAGCGGTATTTTGACCGCAACCTGATGCCGGGAATGCTGGGCTGGTTTTCCATGACGCCCAATTACCGGCCCGAGGAGATCGAATGGATACAGGCAAGAAGCGCCGGGTTTAATGCCGGCTACCTAATGCGGATTGATGGAAGCGTTGAAAAAAGCGGCTTCAGGGATCAGCTGTTTAGCGCCATCCGGGAATGGCAGGAAGCAAGAGATGCCAATGTTTTTTCGGCACAGCAGCGGGAGCGGATGAAAGATCCTAAAAATGAATTTCATCTC
This sequence comes from Niabella hirudinis, assembly GCF_051201075.1. NCBI lineage: Bacteria > Pseudomonadati > Bacteroidota > Chitinophagia > Chitinophagales > Chitinophagaceae > Niabella > Niabella hirudinis. Next base: position 241,780 of record NZ_JBPEHJ010000001.1, on the reverse strand, counting down.
GAACGGCAAACGGAAAAAAGCTGGGCGCTTTATCCCATAAAGCTAAGCCGGGGCTTTCAGCATCAGTACCGGGAGGTACAAACAGGCGAGCCTTTGGAAAGCAGCTTCCAGGTGGTGAATCCATTCGAAAAACAGTCGCTCCGGTTTTATATAACAGCTGTACCGGTTCAAAATGATCCCGGTGCAACTGTCTCTCAGATCCGGTTAAAGGTTAATGGCTATCAGACCCTCACGCTTGATGTGGAACTCAGGGCCGGAGAACGGATCTATTGCGATGGTAAAAAGATTTACCAATGCGATAACAACTGGAACAAAATAAAAGAGCTGAATAGCGGAAGCATCCCTGTTTTGGAAAAGAACAATAATGAAGTACAGGTTGCGGCCGCATTCAGCAGCGCTACAGCGCCTAAGTTGGAAATTGAATTTAAATCAGCAGGCGCCGCAGAAATAGTGAGCCGCTAAAAAAGAAAATTGTATCAAATGGACCGACATTATTTAAAACGGATTTTGTTTTCAGGCGCACTGGCGTTAACCACATTGCATCTTTGCGCCCAATGGGATTTTAAAACCGATTATTTTAAGATCCGGATCAGTAACCGCGGCTTTATTACCAGCATGAAAAACAGTACGGTTAGTCCCCAGCGCGAATTTAGTCCGGCAGACCGGCCCTCGCCGCTGATGCAGTTATATGACGGCGCCGGAAAAATCTATTATGAACCGGTAAAGGCATCGTATAAAGCAGCGGAGAAGGTACTAACGCTGACTTATACCAACGGGTCGGTAGCGCGTATCCGGATAGCACCGCAGCAAAAATATTTCAGGCTGCAATTGCTTTCGCTTTCAAAGCGGGAGGGGATCGAGGCCATCCAGTGGGGATCCTATCATACCAATATCACCAACCTGATGGGGGAGATTATTGGTGTGGCAAGGGATACCAGCGCTGCGGTAAATTATGCCATCGGAATGCTGGCGCTCAACGATAATACCCTGGGTGGACTGGCCACCACAGTGGGAGATGCGGCTCCTTTTCAGTACATCATTCACACACCAGATGCCAAACGCTTTCCGCTGCCCGACTCCCTGCACGAAGGGCAGGTCTTTAGCCTGGGTGGCAATGGCATCAGCGATGTAGCCTTCTATGCGCATAAAGAACCCTGGTACCGGATCCTGTATGGTGATGCAGCGCAGATCGATAAAGCAGGCCGGATTTCGGTATCCTATCAATCCAGGGACCGTTCCGGAAAACGCGAAGTGTTTTTTTCGCTGATCCCGCACATGGCGGCTAATATTCCCAATCATATTGATGTGCAGCCCCTGCCGGGAGTGGATTATATCGGCTCTTCCGTGGCCTTATGGGGCAGCCCGGATAGTACGGCACTGATGGATGTGGTACAAAATATCGTATTAGCAGAAAAACTGCCCTACCCAACTATCAATGGCAAATGGGTCAAAGATCCGGCTGCCTTTGTTCCGGATGCGCTCACCGCCGGGAACCTCAACGATAGCATCATCTCCTATACCAGCCGGCTGGGCTTTAAGGCCATCAGCTTGTACGACCAGGGTTTTTTAAGGCCCAATCGGGGAAATGAAGGGTATATCGACGGGAAGCATTTTGAGCGGAAGCCGATAAGAATGACCAGTGGCAACCTGTCGCACAAAGCCTTTTCCGAACTGGCGGCAAAAAAGGGGATCATCATCGGGCGAACGCCCATTACGAATTCACTGGCCCCCGGCACCATGGACGCCAGCCCGGTACCCAGCGATAGCCTCTGTTACCAGCAAAAGCGGCTGCTTGCAAAGAGCATCAATGCAACGGATACGATGATCATTGTGGATGATCCCCGGTATCTTGAAGAGATCGCCAGCTGGGAAGGGCATTGCGCCAACCTCAATATGATCAAAATAGGAAAGGAGCTGATCCATTATTTAGGCGTTTCGGACAAGCCGCCCTACCGGCTGCTGAATGTACAACGCGGGTACTGGAAAACAACGCCGGCAGATCACCCGGCAGGAGATACGATCTACAAGCTCCAGGTAACGGTTAACTATGGTTACGATGGTATTATTCCCAATATGCAGCTGCAGGATGAAATTGCAAAGCACTATGCCGATGTATGCAAAATAAACGGGCTGGCTTATTACGATTTTGACGGTCAGGAATTCCTGTTTAATAACGGCCATGGGTATTATTCAACAAAACGGTTCTTTCATAAAATGTTTGAACGGGCAAAGGCGCTGGGGGTACCCTATATCCGTTTTACGGGGGCAACCCTTTCAGAAGGCTCCTGGCATTACCAGAGCATCTGGAATGTAGGCGGCGGCAAAAATCTTTATGATGTGGACACAAGGGAATGGGGGAGCACCACCAGCCAGGGCAAGGACCTGCGGGATGTGACCTATGCCAATTTTTTCCCGGTGGGTATGGGCGGTAATTTCCCGATCGGGAAAAATTCAACGGTAGAACAATATGAGCACGTGCAGGCTATTTCGGTGGGCGTGGGTACCACCTATAGCCTGAGGCTGAACCAGAAAGATGTAGAGAGCTGTCCGCAAAAGGAAGCGATCTTCAGTGTGATCCGTACCTGGGAAGATGCACGGGCGGCCAATGCCTTTCCGCGCTGGGTAAAAACACTCCTTTCAGACCCGGCTAAAAGCTGGCGGCTCGAAGCCGGCGCTGATAAAAATACCTGGACTTTATACCAGATGATTAACGGAAATAAAACAAGATCCATTCTGTTAAAAAGAGCAAAGGGGTATTAATTCAATGAAATTGTTTAAACTTTTTATAGAATCAGGATCTGCGCAGGGGATCCGTGGTGATCTGAAGGAAATACAAAGGGGGCTCAGAAGCTGTTTAAATTTTCATTATTAAAATTCCGTATAACAATCATTAAGGCCCTCAAAAACCATTAAGAAGTTAAGAATCATTAAGAGCTACGGCTACTAAACTATTCTTAATGCCTTAATGGTTTTTAATCCTTCTATTTGTAAACGGCTTCAAAAAGTTCAAATAACTTTATAATACAGACAAAAAATGAAACGGTTACTTAAAGGGATTTTACTCCCGGCAATATTGGTATTGGCAGCGCAGCCTCTTTTTGCCCAGTGGAATTTTAAAACCCATTATTTTAATATTCACATCAATAATAAGGGCTATATCACCAGTATGAAAAACACCACGGTAAAGCCTGCCCGCGAGTTTAGCCCTGCTGATCAGCCCTCTCCATTGTTGTCGCTTTATGATGAGGAAATGAAACGCAGTTATTATCCGCAAAAAGCGGGTTATAATAAGCGTACAGGGGAGCTCCGGCTGGAGTATGCAAACGGATCGGTTGCCACCGTGCAGCTGGAAGAAAAAGGGAAATATATTAAATTGAAATTGGCGGCGCTGGCGCCCCGTAATGGTATTGGCGCCATCCAATGGGGCAATTATTATACCTCCATCAGCAATCTCCTGGGCGAAATGATCGGTGTGGCAAGAGATACGTCTGCCGCCGTTTCTTACGCAATCGGCGCCCTGGCGCTGAACGATAATACCATTGGCGGTGAAGCGCGCTATACATCGGAAACGGGAGCTGGCGGCTATATTGTACATTCGCCGGACCCGGTGAACCATCCGTTGCCTCTTGAGATGCACGAGGGACAGCAGTCTACCTGGGGTGGCGATGGGATTAATGATGTAGCGTTTTACAACCGGAAGGAGTCGTACTACCGCACCCTCTATGGAAATACTGCGGGAGTGGATTATAACGGACGCATCAATATCCGTTATTGCTCGCGCGACAGGCGCAAAGGCAAAATGATTTTTTCTCCTGAAGGGGTTCCGATAATGGCTAATAATGAGCCCAACCATCTGATGCGCCAGGATGTGCCCGGGGTAGACTATATCGGGTCTTCCATCGCACTATGGGGAAGTCCGGACAGTATTGCATTGATGGATGTAATACAGGATATTGTTTTGAAAGAAGGATTGCCGCATCCTGTTTTTAAGGGCCGGTGGGTAAAAGACCCCACAGCTTTCAAACCGGATATGACCACCTACGGCAATCAATATGACAGTATGGCTTCTTACGCCAAACAGATGGGTCTGTATGTTATTCATGCTTATGATCATCCCTTTTTAAAGCCGGATCGCGGAAACGGCGGCTATCTGGATGGGCCGGCCAATGAACGGAAGCCATTTCGTTTAACCACGGGCAATCTTTCACACAGGGAGTATGCAGATGTACTGGCAAAAGATGGTTTGATATTGGGAAGAACCAGTATTACCAATTCCCTGGCACCGGGTACCAAAGATGCCAGCCCTGTTCCATCGGACAGTATTTGCATTCAGCACCGCCGCTTTTTGACGGCATCCTTAACGGCTGCAGATACGCTTATTTATATTGATGATCCCACACACATGGAAGAAATTGCCTGTTGGGAAGGGCATACCAGGGAATTGAATATGGTCAAGATCGGGAAAGAGCTCATTCATTATCTGGGTGTATCCTCCCAAAAACCGTATCGCCTCTTAAAGGTTACCCGCGGTTACTGGAACACCAGGCCGGTTGCCCATTCAAAGGGAGATGCGGTTGATAAATTGCAGGTAACGGTGGGAGGCTCCTATCAGGGATTGGTGCCCGGTTTGGAATTACAGGATGAAATTGCCCGTCATTATGCGGATATTGCAGCTCACAGTGGTTTGGGTATGTTTGATCTGGATGGTCAGGAATTCCTGTTTCACAACGGTTTTGGCGCTTATTCGGTAAAACGTTTTTTTCGTAATGTATTTGCGCAGGCAAAAAAATACAACCTGCCGGATATCCGTTTTACCGGGGCAACCCTTTCGGAGGGATCCTGGCACTACCAAAGCATCTGGAATGTGGGCGGAGGCAAGAATATATATGATGCGGACCTGCGCGTCTGGGGAAGTACCACCAGCCAGGGAAAAGATTTACGGGATGTAACCTTTGCAAATTTCTTCCCGTCTTCTTTTGGAGGTAACTTTCCGATCAGGGCCAATTCTACCGTAGAGCAATACGAGCATATTGAGGCCACGGCTATTGGTTATGGCGTTACCTATGCTTTAAAGATCGGGCAAAAAGATGTGGAGAGCTGTCCCCAAAAATATGCCATTTTTGAAGCGATCCGCACCTGGGAGGCAGCGCGTACGGCCAATGCATTTCCCGGCTGGCTGAAGCAGCAGCTGCGCAACCCTGCTAAAAGCTGGAGGCTGGTTGCAGGGGCGGATAAAGATACCTGGACTTTATACGAGATGATTGATGGGGCAAAAAAACAGCCCATTGTTTTGAAAAGGGCGAAGGGGTATTGATGAATGCAGGGGATATTGAATTTTATGTTCCGGCGGGACCGTTCATGGTATCGTGTTTGGGAGCCGCGATGGCTACATAACCGTACAGGACCGCATAAATTATTGGTATGATCATTTACAGATGGCTTATAGCCGCGGCTTTTTTGTATACCGGAGTGGCCGGCGCACAAAATAAACAGTTGCTTGCAAAAAAGATCCTTGCCGATAGCCGGCTGGATACGGTAAGCGCAATGGCCGGATCTTTACTGGCCCGGGGCTTTGCCGCAGGGGATGGATATCCCCAGGTTTGGATAAGGGATCTCAACACATTTATTGAAACTTCCTGCAAAGTGTATCCTGTTGACAGTATCCGTAAATACCTGCTTACCTTTTATGAGCTTCAGCAGCCCAACGGGGAAATTGTTGATGGGTACGTACTAAAAGGGCATGTAACCTGGAACGATCCCAATATTTATACCACGGAAATGGATCCGCTGCATGTAGGGTTTAAAAACACGGTAGAAACGGACCAGGAAACATCACTGATCCAGGCTTTTGGGAAGTATATCCGCATAACCGGCGACACGGCTGTTTTACAGGAAATGATCGGGAGGAGAACGGTTTGGGAACGCATGAAAGCATCTGTTGATTACCTGGTGAAACACCGGTATGCTGCCCGGTACGGGTTGCTGACGGGAGCCACCACGCAGGACTGGGGCGATGTACAGATTGAAGGGGGCGCAACGGTTGATGTGGACTCCAATACGCATTGGACCGTGGATGTATACGATAACGCTATGTTTGTACTGGCGCTCGACAACCTGGTTGCATTTTCCACTACAGCGGCAGAAAAAAATAAATGGAGCCGCTTAAAAGAACAGACCCGCAGCAACATCCGCAAATATCTCTGGGATAGCCGGCGGCATAAATTCATTCCGCACCTTTATATTAAGAATAGCCCCTTTCCTCCGGGGTTTGATGAAAATAAGATTTTTTTTCACGGGGGTACGGCGGTGGCTATTGAGGCGGGACTTTTATCCGGGGAAGAGATCAGATCGGCCAATGCCCAAATGCTAAAAAATGTAAAGCTTTCAGGAGCACCCTCCATTGGCCTTACCCTGTATCCGCCTTATCCGGAGGGGATCTATAAAGGCTCCAACGCTTCAAAGCCTTATATTTACCAGAATGGTGGCGACTGGACCTGGTTTGGCGGCCGTATGATCCAGCAATTGATTGCTCATGGTTTTGTACAGGAGGCTTATGATGAAATGCAACCCATGATCAACCGCGTGATCCGGAATAAACGATTTTATGAATGGTATAGTGTAGATGGAAAACCACAGGGCAGTGCCGACTTCAGGGGGAGTGCAGGTGTGCTGGCAAAGGCGATCACCATGTTGCGCACATGGGCATTAAAAAATAACCGATAATTCAGATTGTATATAAATGAAAAAAAGAGTTGCGTTTTTTGGGTTGATAACCGGCGTTTTTATAAGCAGTTTTTGTTCAGCGCAAAAGATAGAGGTTATCCGGGACCTGCGCATAAAAAACGACCAGGTACAGCGGGTACTTCAGTTTGATGGTAACGTGTGGCGCACCTCGGCATTCCTGGGCGCCAACGGGAGTAGGGTATTGTCTGTAAAAAGTGAGGAGTTCTTCATACTGCCCATGAACAGCAATGAAGGGCTTTCCATCGGCGATTTCACAGCCACGGAAAAGCCGCGGCAATACGTTAAAAAAGATACCGTTTTTTGCGATATCCGGTACCGGCCCCTGCAATTGGCAAAGGCCAATGCTGCCTGTCCGGCCAGCCTGCAGCTGACCTATTTTGCCGTAAAAGGAGAACCCTTTATCCGCAAAAGGATACAGTTGTTTTATGACGCGCCCGCAACGGTGGACCGGCTGGAAGTGGAGCGTTTCACAAACGGCGATGCACAGCGCGGTGGGGGACGGGGAGAGCCGGTGTTTATCAACGAACAATGGTTTACGGGGCTCGAATATCCGGCAGGCTATACGCGCTGCAAGGATGGCAATACGCCCAAAAGCTACGGACGCTATTATGATGCTGTAGGTAATTATAGTTTTATAGACCTGGAGGAAAGGGATGTGGAACCACAGGGAGCAGCGGGCATGGTGCGGCTGATGCACTTTCCCGGCTACGCTGTTGCTGCCGGACGGCATTATGAAATTCAGAGCAAAACAGCTGTTACCGGTTTTGCCGCAGGTGGCATGGATATTACCCGGGCTTTTATGCGCTACCTGGAAACGATCTGGAAAAAGCCCCGGTCCTTTGTAAACTACAATAACTGGTTTGATGCATCGGCCAAGGACCTGCGGGACGATCGGTTTGTAGAAGTATACAAAAAATATAAAGCCATCATAGCACCTTACGGGATCAAGATTGATGGGATGGTGCCGGACGATGGCTGGCAGGATCGCAACAGTATCTGGAAGCCTTCACCCAAATACTTTCCCAATGGGGATGCAGACCTGGTAGCGCTGAGTCGCAAACTGAAAGCGGAAGGAACCCGGCTTGGGTTGTGGTTGTCCATTAATAATTACACCAGCAATATCGACTGGGGGGTGGGCAGGGGCTATGCAGAAGCAAAGCGGAATAAATACTTTTCCCAATATGGCCGCTATTACAGCCTGTCGGCCACCAAGTATAAAGAAGAGATCCTGCAGCGCGTGCCGGAACTGGCCCGGAAAGCCGACCTGATTTATTTTAAACACGACTTTAATGATCTCAGCGATGCAGGGGAGGGCAACAACCATCCGCCTACAGAGCGCCACGGACATGAGGCCAACCTGGATGTGGCGCTGCAGGTGCTTACAGCCACCCGTAAGGTAAAACCGGAGATCTTCCAGAACCTCACCAACTGGATCTGGTTCTCTCCCTGGTGGCTGCAGTATGCCGATTTTTTGTGGATGCTGGCCGGGGACGATGGTATCAATGGCAATACCCCCGAGCTATCGCGCAAAGCTATGTTCACCACGGACAGGGATACCTATATCTGGCGCATGTTCGGCAACCCCGAAGACCGGCCGCTGGTTCCGGTATCGCGGCTGATGACGCACGGGATCCTGCAAACAGCAGCTTCAGAAAAAGATATTCCGTTGCAGGACTGGTCCGATTATATCATCATGCATTACGGCAGGGGCACCTTATTAAAAGAATGGTATATTTCTTTAAACGCCATGCGGCCGGAACTGTGGAAGGCGTTGGCCGGTGTACAAAAATGGGCAGGGCAATATGAAAAGGAGCTCAATAATACCGTGTTTGCCGGCGGCCGGCCGGATGAAGGCAATGCCTATGGGTATATTGGGTGGAACGGGTCGCAGGCCATTCTTACGGCACGTAATCCCTCGGCAGCCACGCAAACGCTCCGGATCCCTTTCAACAGTACCATGGGATTTTATGGTACCGCCCGTCAGCCATATAAAGCCCGTGTGCTCTATCCTTATGAAGAGGAGTACCCCGTAACCTTTGAGTCGGGCAAAGATATTACGATCAATATCCCGGGCTATGCAACAATGGTATGGGTGTTTGAAAAAGGAACGGTATCCGGCAATCAAACCCGCCCTCCCGCCGCCATCTCTTTTCATACCACTGCGGACGATGCGCATACCGCAGAAACCGTGATGACAGTGCCCGCAGATATAAAGGGCCGCTGCGAATTGCTGGTGATCGGTCATCCGGCCCTGCCAGCCATTGCCATCGAAGAAAAGGAACAGGCGCCACAAAAAACTGCGCGGGCGCGGCTCAATAATTTTGCCGGCTATGCTGTTGCGGGAATGAAGAGCAGTAAAGCAGCGGATTGGAATATGGCGGGCTATGATCTGGCACCCTTTGCGGGAAAGGCCATCCGCATCCGGTATGCAAAAACCGGCGGGCCTTTTGAATCCTTTATACTGGCCGAACAAAAAGTAACAGCTCCCGCAGCGGATGTGCGCAACAGTTTGCCGGTGAGCAGGGATACGCGGCGGCAAACGGTCCGGCTTTATAAAACCCGCCAATGATGGCGCGCAATAAGATCGCTGCCTGGGAAACAGCCGGGTTGGGGTCATGCAGGATGGACGGCCACAAAGCCCCAATGATTTGCACATTGCGCCGGGTTTACGTAAGTTTGCTGTCTGAATCAGAAACAGGTACTATTCAGTGTCAGTAGGCGTACTATATAATGAGAAAGAACTATTGCTGGGTATTGCTGCAGGAGATGAACAGGCCTTTCGCCGGATTTTTGATGCATATCACGGAAAACTTTATAATTACCTCTAGAAACTGACCGGTTCCCACGAAACGGCCCAGGATATTGTACATGATGTGTTCCTGAAAATATGGCAGCAAAAAGAGCAGCTCCCCGCGGTGCAGCAGCTCAGTGCCTATCTGTACCGGATGGCGCATAACAGGGCCTTTAACGGATTCAGAAGCCTGGCCGTTAGAAAACTGGCTCAGGAGCAGCTGATATATGGTACTGCCGGATCCGGTAATGAGATAGAGGACAATTATGCGGCTAAGGAAATACGTGTTTTAATCAAAACGCTTGCAAAAAAGCTGACGCCGCAGCAACAGCAGGTATTTGAAATGAGCCGGGGAGAAGGTCTCAAAAATGAAGAGATCGCTGCCCGTTTAGGCATATCGGTGTTTACCGTAAAAAAGCATCTGACCAATGCACTTCATTTCCTGCGCAAAGAGATTTCAGGTTCATTAGGAGCCCAGGTTATTGTAATCTATATGGCCGGCGTCATTTTTTTGTAGCCCTATGAGCCAAAAGTTACCGCATTATTAAAAAAAAGTTATTTTTTCTACTACCATTTACCTTTTCAGGTGTCATAGTAGTTGTAGCGGTAAATGATATGTTTGACTATGTCCGGGAAAAGACTGAAATATCTATTTAAAAAGTTTTTGGCAGGAGACTGTTCCTCGGCTGAGGAACAGGAACTTTTCAACCTGGTGCTGGAGCCCGCCCGTGAAAAGGAGGTCAGGGCTCTGCTGGATGAAGCATGGGGCGAGATGCCCGAAGCGAGCGGCTTGCCACCTGAAGCGCGGGGCGCTATTATGGACCGTATCCTGCACCCGCCAGCAGCTAACCCGTTTCCGGAGCAAAAACTAAAGCGGATCGATTTTAAAAAATGGATGATAGCGGCTTGCCTGCTGCTCCTGGCAGGAGTGGCTGTTTACCTGCTGGCCGACCGGAAACCCTATTCCGGACAACATGAAACAGCGCGGCAGACGGATGTTACGGCAGATATAAAAGCGCCATTGCTGAGTAAAGCAGCCCTGATACTGGAGGACGGAACGGTGGTTGCGCTGGACCAGGCGGCAGCCGGAACCCTCGTGGACCGCAACGGTGTTCTGGTAAACCGGAACGCAGATGGAAGCATCGTGTACAGTGGCAACGGCAATGGTAGCCACAAGCTGGTAAATCCCAGGGGCAGCCCGGTAGTACAGGTAACGCTGCAGGATGGAACGAAGATCTGGCTCAATAGCGGCAGCTCCGTACAATACCCGGAGGCATTTGGCAATGGGGAACGAGCCGTGGGGCTAACCGGTGAGGCCTATTTTGAAGTAGCAAAACAGAACGGAAAAAAATTTACGGTAAGCGCCGCAGGTACTACCACCGAGGTATTGGGGACCCATTTTGTTGTAAATGCCTTTAAGGACATGGGAACCGTGGCGGTTACCTTGCTGGAAGGGAGTGTGAATGTAATGAACAAGCATTCCGCCTTAAAGATAAAGCCCGGTCAGCAGGCCCGTATGGAGGAGTTTAGCCCCATAGCGCTGCAACAACGGGCCAATGCGGATGAGGCTATAGCCTGGAAAAACGGCCTGTTCTATTTTGAAAATGCAAACATTAAGCAGGTGATGAACCAGGTGGCCCGGTGGTATGATGTGGATGTGGTGTATAAGGGCCGGGAAAGCCGGAAACATTTTTCGGGGATTGTAAGTCGCATGGAAAATGTATCCCAGGTATTGCGGCTGCTGAAACTGGCGGGCATGCAATTTAAGATTGAAGACAGGAATATAACGGTATTCCAATAACGGACAATAAGTTATGATAAGCCTGAAAAAACCGCCCCGTGTGGAAGACGGAGCGGCAACTTGTTCGGGCTGATCTGCTCCATACTAAAGACAGTATTGCTGATTGTTTAACCCAAATCGATAACAAATTTATGATTTTTGAAGATCTGATGTGCCTTCTTCATTTTAAAAAGAAGCCATTGCGAAAATTGCTGTTAGTTATGAAATTTATGGCTGTTATTTTATGGATCGGTTGCATGCATGCTTATGCATCGGGCCATAGCCAAAACATTACGCTTGCAAAAAAAAATGTTACACTGCAGAAAGTATTTAAGGAGATCAACCGCCAGACAGGTTATAAGTTCCTGTACCAGGATGAGTTGCTTGAGAAAGCCGGCACCATCAGTATCCAGGTAAAAAATACCCGGCTTACGGATGTACTGGCCATCTGTTTCAGGGACCTTCCGCTGGGATATACGATTTCCCACAACACGATCGTGGTGGTGCCTCGCAACAGCGAAACACCGTTGCCCACTGTATCGGAACCGCTGCCTCCTGTTGAGGTAAGGGGCCTGGTAACGGACGAAGCCGGCATTCCGCTGGCTGGTGCTTCCATCCGGGTAAAGGGCTCCGAGAGGGGCGTGGCTTCGGATGCCACAGGCCGGTTCTCTATTAAAATGCCCGGTCAGAATGGTGTTTTGGTAGTTTCCTTTGTTGGTTATGATGAAAAAGAAGTACCCATTACCGGGTCAGGCGACATAACGATAGTGCTCAAAATGACCGATGCAAAACCCGTAGAAGAAGTAGTGGTAGTAGGGTATGGTACCCAGAAAAAAGTGAACGTGACCGGGGCGGTGGCTACCGTTACATCGAAGGATTTTGCAGAACGCCCCGTATCCGGCGCAGTAAATGCCCTGCAAGGTAAAATGGCGGGTGTTACAATAACCACCACCAATGGCCAGCCGGGACGCGATGATGGTACCATCCGCATCCGGGGTATTGGCGCGGGCCTGGGGCCGGCCGATGTGCGGGCCAGCGCTGCACCGCTGGTGATCATAGATGGGGTGCCCGGGTCCTTATCCGACATCAACCCCAACGATATCGACAATATATCGGTATTGAAAGATGCTGCTTCCTCGGCAATTTATGGGGCAAGGGCCTCTAACGGGGTGGTGTTGGTAACAACCAGGAAAGGAAAGGCCGGCCATATACAGGTGCGCTATACGATGTATGCCGGTACACAAAAAGCGACCAGCCTGCCGGACTTTTTGCCTTCCTGGCAGCAGGCAGAGCTGTATAATGAAGCGCTTAAAAATGAAGGAAGGGGCGACTATGCAAAATGGTCGGCTGACGATATTCAGAAATTCAAAGACGGCTCCGATAAAACCGGCGCGCATCCCAATACAGATTGGCTCGACCTGCTTTATACTGAGCCCGGATGGCAGCAGAACCATAATGTAAGCATCAACGGCGGGGATGCAAAAACAAAATATATGTTTTCCCTGGGGTATTTGGACCGGAAAGGGAATGTAAAAAAAGTGCGCTACCAGAAATACAATGCACTGTTTAATATTAACTCCCAGTTTACAAAAAAACTGAGCATGAATGCCGGTATCGGCTTCCTGTTTGCGCCCTTCTCGGAGCCGGTAAGCACCTATGCTACCAGTTTTGGACAGATCATCCGGATGGCGAACAGAATCTCCAATACGGTGCCCAACCGGTGGGAGAATGGAGCTTATGGGTATGTATCGGATGGTAGCTTTATGGCCTGGCTGGATGCCCCCTCCATTAACAAATGGCAGAATTATACGGTAACGGGTAATGCCGGGCTCGATTATTCTCCTATAGAAGGACTGCATCTGAGACCTTCCTTTGGTTACCGCCTGGGTATTGGTCAGCAGCAGCAATATGTGGCCGATATTCAATATTACAGTGGCGGAGCTGCCGGAACTCCATTGGAGCCAACCCGGACCCAGGGCCCCAACAATTTGAGAAATTTCACAGACCGCACCACTTATACACTGGTTCAGGGTGTTGCCGATTATGAAAAAAAGCTGGGCCAGCACCAGTTCAAAATACTGGCCGGTGGATCGCAGGAATATTCGCGTTATAATGATTTTTCTGCTACACGGCAGGACTTCCTGAACAATTCCCTGTCAGAGATTGATGCAGGGCCGCAATTAGGACAGCAAACATCGGGCAAGGCAAATGACTGGGGACTGCAATCCGTTTTTGGCCGGATCAATTACAATTTTGACGAACGTTACTTGTTTGAGGCCAACCTGCGCTTTGATGGGTCTTCCCGTTTTGCACCCGGGCACCGGTGGGGCACCTTCCCCTCTGCATCTGCTGGTTGGGTAATTTCAAATGAGAACTTTTTTGGATCGCTGAAAAATACTCTGAGCTTGTTAAAGCTGCGCGGTTTCTGGGGCAAACTGGGCAACCAGCAGATCCCGAACAACTATGCCTACTTTGAAACCATTGCAGGTGGACAGAAGTATTCGTTTAACCAGACCCTGTTTACAGGCGTAGCGCCGGACGCAGGAGGCAACCCATTGGTGACCTGGGAACAAACAGAGTCCTTTGGCATTGGTGTTGACGCCGGCTTGCTGCGCAATAAACTGAACCTTTCCGTTGACTGGTTTGTACGGAACACCGATAACCCGCTAATGCCCGCACAGGCAGGCAAGCCCTATGCATTTAAGCCTCCCTATGTAAATGTAGATGGCGGCCTCTCGAACAAAGGGATTGAAGTAACCCTGGGTTACCGGAACCGGGCCGGCGAATTCCAGTATGAAGTGAACGGGAACTTTTCCTATATTGAAAATAAGGTAACCAAACTGACCGGCGGCAAAGTGATCGATGGCAGCACCTTTTATGATGTAGGAACGCCTTTTAATTCCCTGTACGGGTACGAAGCTATCGGTATTTACCAGACACAGGCCGACCTGGATAAATACCCCGCAATGATCGATAAAAAGGTAACCCTTGGTGATATCATCTACAAAGATCAGAACGGCGATAATAAAATTGACGCCAATAACGACCGGGTGTACCTGGGAACCTATTTTCCAAAGGTGAACTATGGATTTACATTGGCCGCCAACTGGAAGAATTTTGACCTCTCCGTATTTTTCCAGGGCGCTGCTGCGGTAAAAGCAATGGGCGGCACCATGATCGGTATGGTAGGGCCCGATGTTCAGAAACCCACCAGCGTGTTCCTCGACCGCTGGACACCCGAAAACCACAGTACGGTATTTCCGCGGCTCTGGTACAGCTATACGCAGAACAGTCCCACCACCAACCCTTCGTCCTTCTGGGTTAAAGACGCTTCCTACCTGCGTCTTAAGAACCTGATGCTGGGGTACAATATCCCGCAACGGTATCTGAACCATTTAGGTATCAGTAATATAAAGCTGTATTATAGCGGTCAGAACCTGCTGACTATTACCAAATTTTACAAATGGATCGATCCCGAGATTGGGTCGACGGCCAGCATCAACAACTATCCCCAGATGTTGATCAATTCCTTTGGTATTAATGTAACATTTTAAAAAAAAGAAAGATGAAGAACCGATTTATATATGTGTTGTTATTGGGCCTGCTGGCTACCGGGTGTAGCAAATCATTTTTAGATACCGAGCCCCTGGATAAATACAGCAATGGCTCCTTATGGACCTCAAAAAATGACGCAAATGCAGCCCTCACCGGTTGTTACAACGGTTGGGAGGATGGAGCAAATATTGTGTATGACGATTGTATCTCAGATAATGGCATCGACCAGTTTCCTTGGGAAGGATACGAGGTATTTGCTTCCGGCTCGGCCAGTCCAAGCAATCCCGGCGTAGACAGATTTGACTACCTTACTATACAGCGCTGCAACTGGTTCCTGGAGAATGTGGATAAAGTACCCACCAGCTCCCTGGACGATGAATTGAAGAATAGGATGAAGGCCGAAGCCCGGTTTTTAAGGGCCTACCGTTATTGGAAGATGAGCCAGGTATATGGTGATATACCGTTGGTAACAAAGAATGTGACCCCCGATGAATCGAAGACCATTGGCAAAACAGCGAAGGCGGAAATAACAGCGTTCGTATTGAAAGAACTAACTGAAATAGCAGCGGTGTTACCGATCAGCTATTCGGGTAGCGATATCGGACGCATTACCAGCGGTGCGGCCCTGGCATTAAAGGCAAGAATACAATTGTATAATGCACAGTACAAGGATTGTATTGCCACCTGCCAGCAACTGATGAAGGCGCCGTATACCTATGATATTTACCAGGGAGGATTTGAAGATCTCTTTCGCCCGCAAAATGCGAACAATACGGAAGTGATCCTGGATGTGCAATACCTGCAGAACGACAATGCACAATGGGTATTGGGTGCTATGCTTCCCAACTCCTTTGGCGGTTGGAGCTCGATGGCGGCCACACAATCCCTGGCAGACGCTTTTGAAACTCGCAACGGGTTAACGATCGACAAAGATCCCACCTATAATGCCCTGCAGCCCTATGGCAACCGGGATCCCCGGTTGGATGCCACCGTTATCAGGCCCGGCCAGCTATACATGGGCAAATATTTTGCTCCGTTAAACAATGGCTCGCTCGACCTGGTAGGCAATAACAATGCATCGCCCACCGGTTTTAATTTTAAAAAGTATGTGGCAAATATCGATGACTATGATGGCACAGCCTATGGAACGGATGTATGGAATACCGGTGGAGCCATGATCCTGATCCGGTATGCCGAGGTATTACTTACCTTTGCAGAAGCAAAGATTGAAGACGGACAGATTGATGCGTCCGTTTATGATGCCATTAATAAGATACGGCGGCGGGCAACGGTAGAGATGCCTCTGATAACTGCAGTTCAGTATCCGGGGCAGGATGCATTGCGTACCCTTGTACGCAGGGAACGGCGCGTGGAGCTGGCGGGTGAAGGATTGCGGTGGTATGATATCCAGCGCTGGAAAATAGGTGCACAGGCACTGAATGGACAGGTGTTAGGGAGCCTCAAAGGAACCGTAAATACAACAAACGGAGCATTGACGCTTACGCCAAACTCTAACTATGTAGCCGGTACAAGATCATTTGAAGATAAATTTTATTTGTGGCCGATCCCACAGAAAGAGATCGACATTAATAAGAATCTTTTACCAAATAACGGCTATTAATGAATTGCCGGGTTCATGGATGAACCGCAGCTAAATACATTCGGGTGTTATGGTTACCCGGCGGGTAACCATAACACCCGAATAAAATTGTTTCCAATTGAAAAAGTTTTTTACGACCTCATTGCTATTGCCAGCCCTGTTTTTTTATGCAGCCGCACAGCCGGGTTCCGGAGGGGCTCCCCAATCTGTTAGTCTTAAAAAAAGAGCACAACGCACAGCGGAAACCGGTCGCTGGATCGCCTGGTCAAAAAAGCCGGCCCTGGCCTGGCAGGATGCGTTTGTTACCGGCAACGGAAGCGTAGGCGCCATGCACCTGGGCACGCCCGGTAAAGAGCGGATCATCTGTGTACAGGAAGAGTTGTTCCTGAGGGCCTGGGACCGCAACAAGGTCGCCGTGGCAAATATTGCGGGACTGCTGCCGCAGGTACGCCGGATGGCGGAGAACGACAGCCTCACCGAAGCCGCCCGCTTTGCAACCGAAGCCGCCCGCAAACAGCTGGAAGCGATGGGAGCGCCGCAGGCCTGGCCGGTATCGCCGCATCCCGCCTTTGATCTCAATATTCAAACCGCAACCTTTGGTACGGCAGGCAATTACCGGCGGCAGCTGAATATGGAAACGGGCGAGTCGTTGATCCGCTGGGGAGATGATAAAGGGGAATTGGAACAGACCGTTTTTTCTTCACGGGTAAACAATGTAAATGTGCTCCGGATCCGAGGGTTAGGGGGGCGGAAGCTGAGCGTATCCCTGAGCCTTGATGAAACACCAGGAAGGACGGGGCAGATCGATGGTGTGGACATCAGCAAGGCTTTTCGATCTATAAATTCCGCAGCTACAGATGATGGCTGGCTTAGCTATCATGCACAATACACCAACGACCCGGGCGGCTATGAAGGGCTGGCAAGGGTAACAACCGTTGGGGGGCGCCGTATCCGAAGCGGTAACCAGCTCCGCATTGAAGACGCAACGGAGATCCTGGTGGTGCTACGCATTACGCCGCTGCAGTATGGCAACACTTCGCAGGCCGTGCCGGTAAAAAATGAATTGAGCCGTTTGCCCCTGAGCTATGAACAACTCCTGCGCCCGCATGCTGCACAGCATGGAGAAATGTTCCGGAGGGTGGTACTGGACCTGGGGGCTGAAGCGCAGTGGGCCCGCACGCCCACGGAAGAAATGCTTGCCGCTGCCGATAAAGAGGGGATTACGCCGCTTTTCCTGGAGCAGCTGCATGCCATGGGCCGCTACCTGCTGATCTCTTCCTGCGGTAAATACCCGCCTCCCCTGCAGGGTATATGGGGCGGGGGCTGGACGCCGGCCTGGAACGGTGGCTTTGTATTTGACTCCAACGTAAACCTGGCTATAGCAGCCATGTCCACCGGCGATCTGCAGGAATGTGCCGCATCTTATTTTGGTTATGTGGAACGCCTCCTGCCCGCGTGGCGGTTGAATGCTAAAAGTTACCTGGGTTGCAGGGGCTTCCTGGTGCCGCATTACAGCGACCCCGAACGGGGATTCTTAAATCATTTTGGCCGCGATTATCCCTGGATGTACTGGCCTTCCGGGGCGGGCTGGAACCTGATGCCTTTTTATGAACATGGAATGCTGATGGGCGATACGGCTTTTCTGCGTACAAGGGTATTACCCCTGTACGAGGAAATGGCGCAGTTCTATGAAGACTACCTGGTAAAAATGAAGGATGGGTATTATCATATTATTCCCGGTATTTCACCGGAGAACAACGTGGGGCACCAGTCATCCAACCTGGCAAAGGATTGCACCATTGATATTGCTGTTGCCCGCGAGGTTTTTGAACATTTGCTGGTATTGGGTAAAATGTTTGGTGCCGGCAAGCAGGACATGGACCGCTGGCAGCACTATCATGATCAGATGCTGCCCTACCGGATCAATGCAGATGGCGCCCTGGCGGAATGGGCTCCCGCCAACTACCCGGATAATTATGCGCATCGTCATAACTCTCATCTATACCCGGTGTTTCCCGGAACGGAGTTCTTACAACCAGGTACCAGTCCGGCATTGCTGCAGGCGGCAAGGGTGGCCCTGAATAAGCGTTTTAAATACGATACGGAATCGGCCCATGGCCTCATCCATATTTCCTTAATGGCTGCAAGATTGCAGGATGCGGGCAAGGTAATGGATAACCTCAACCGGTTTGCCCATCGCAAATATGTTTACAACGGACTGGTTACCTCCCATAATCTCAATCATTCCGTTTATAACCTGGATGCAGTGCTAAGCCTGCCGCGGCTGCTATCAGAAATGCTGGTTTTTTCGCAGCCCGGAAGAATGGAGCTACTACCGGCGTGTGCGGCAGATTTTCCGGCAGGAACCCTATCCGGGATACGGGTCCATGGCGGGCACAAGCTAACGGTTTCCTGGACAAACGGTAAGTTAAAGCAGGCCGTATTATTGCCCGGCAAAAACGATGTTTGCACAATCACCTATGGCAAAATCAGCAAAAAGATCAACCTCGTTGCCGGTCGCCGGATCGCACTGGATGAACAACTGAATACCCGGTTGCATTTCTGATCCGATCTTTCGGAACCTGGGACATAGGCGGGTTTGGCCGGAGGGCATTTATACTTTTAATAGGTTGCCCGCCCCGCAGACTAAAAAGTTAGATGAAGGATGATATCAATTTGAAAAATGGAAAATAAATATTTGTTTACGAAAATAAACTTGTTGGCTTTAATCAGGGACCCAGTTCAGCATTTTTCATTGGGTATTTCCTATTTTACATTTTCAATCAAATGCCTGTTGGCCCTGTTATTAGGCTCATTTTGTATACTACAGACAGGAATAGCACAAAAAACCATTCATGTATCCGTTAAGGGAAAAGATAGCAATACGGGCAACCGGCTGCGCCCGCTGCGAACGATCACCGCTGCAGCCAACAAGGCCATGCCGGGCGATACCGTGCTGGTGCATGCCGGCGTGTACCGGGAGCGGGTAGATCCTCCGCGTGGGGGAAACGCAGCCAATGAACGGATCTGGTACCTGGCTGCGCCCGGGGAACAGGTGGAGATCAAAGGCTCCGAACTTGTAAAAGGATGGAAGCGCGTGTCCGGCTCCGTTTGGAAAGCAACCATTCCCAATAAATTGTTTAAAGGATTTAATCCGTATAAGGACACCATTTATGGCGACTGGCTTGCCAAAGGAAATTGGTGCCATACCGGTGAAGTGTACCTAAATGACCAGGCGCTTACGGAAGCAAGAAACCTGGACCAGCTGATGGCGGGGCGGGGTGATACTGCTTTCTGGTATAGCCGGGTAACGGAAAATGAAACCAGTATATGGGCCGGTTTTAACGGCATAAACCCCAACCGGGCACAGGTGGAGATCAATGTACGGCAGGCCGTCTTCTATCCTTCAAAGACCGGGATCGATTATATTGGCGTTAAAGGATTCCGGCTAAGCCAGGCGGCAACTCCCTGGGCACCGCCAACGGCCGAACAAATAGGGCTCATCGGCACCCACTGGAGCAAGGGCTGGGTGATTGAAAAAAATACCGTTCGCAACTCGAAGTGCGTGGGTATAACCCTGGGCAAATACGGCGATGCCTGGGACAACCGGTCGGAATCAGTGGAGGGGTATATTAAAACCATCGAAAGGGCGGCGGATAATGGCTGGGATAAAGCGCATGTGGGCAGTCACCAGGTACAGGATAATGAAATCAGCGATTGCGGTCAGGCAGGCATTGCCGGAAGCCTGGGTGCGGTATACAGTAGAATTGCAGGCAACACGATTCATCGAATTGGCGTTCAGCGACTTTTTTGGGGGTATGAACTGGCGGGGATAAAATTACACGGGGCCGTAGATGTTGAAATCAGCCATAATCATATCTTTCAGACAGAAGGCGGCATCTGGCTCGACTGGATGGCGCAGGGCACCCGGGTTACCGGGAACTTTCTGCATGATAACAGGGTGCAGGATCTTTCTCTTGAAGTGAATCATGGCCCGGTGATCATTGATAATAATATGTTTCTTTCGCCGCAGCTGGCGCAGGTCCGGCTTTCGCAGGGTGTTGCCTTTATACATAATCTCATCGCCTGGCAGCTCTGGCCTACAGACAGCATCGACCACCGGAAGACCCCGTTCTTAAAGCCGCATACAACAACCCTGGCGGGCCTTCACAGCAATCCCTGCGGCGATACCCGTTTTTATAATAATGTTTTTATAGGAAAGGCCGATCTCCGTCCTTATGACCAGGCATCACTGCCCATTGCCATGGAGGGTAATGTATATTTAATGAATACCAAACCTGCCCGGCACGAAAAAACGCCGCTGGTACTTACCGGCTATGACCCGGGCCTGCGGGTGGAAGAAAAGGACGGTCGGTGGTACCTGGCTATCGATATAAAAAAGGCCTGGGCCAATGAGCTGCACACGACTATCATTACTACCGGGAAGCTTGGAATGGCGGTGATCCCCCAACAGGGATTTGAAGACCCGGACGGCCAGCCGCTCGTATTTGATAAAGATTACCTGGGGCGGCAAAGAAGCGGGCATCCGCAACCCGGTCCGTTTGAATGGAGCAGTGATGGACCGCAAAGAATGCGGATATGGTGAGCAGGCATTTTGGATTACAAATGGGCAAAAAAAACATCAGCTTTGGTCAATATTCCATTGGATTAGGTCTTGGCATATTTGATAGTTTTGGGCCAAAAAGATTGGATCTTTTGACAGCAGACAGTGCGGCGCACTGCAATCTGCATAACAAGAAAACAAACGAATGAGACGCATTACAGGAATTTATTTATTGCTTTTGTGGATGGGACTGGCTGCTATACCGGCCGTATATGGACAAAAACAGGTACCCGCCGTATGGACGGCAGACAATGGTAATGGTACCTATAAAAATCCCTTTCTCTGGGGCGACTGGCCCGATCCGGATATTACCAGGGTAGGAGATGAATATTACATGGTTTCCACCAGTATGCATTATGTTCCCGGATGTCCGGTATTAAAATCAAAAGACCTGGTCAACTGGGAGCTGGCTTCCTATGCGGTAGAACGGTATGATGAGGACCCCCGCTATAACCTGCAGGGAGGCGAAATGTACCTGCGGGGCTCCTGGGCGGCCACCATCCGGCATCACAAGGGCCTGTTCTATGTAGGGTTCTGTACGCCCAACTGGGGAAAGGAAAAAGGGCAGTTCTCCATCTGTACTGCTAAAGATATAAAGGGCCCCTGGAAACGCACGGTATTTCCTGAATACCTCTATGACCCCGGATTGTTTTTTGATGATGATGGAAAAGTATACGTGGTACATGGCCAGCATCATTTATATGTAACCGAACTGGCTGCGGATGCGCTTTCTGTAAAAGGTGAAAAAAAGCTGATCTGGGATAAAGGCATCCCGGTACCGGAGGGATCATCGGCGCCAAAGGGAAACTATGGTATGGAAGGTTCGCATGTGTCTAAGATCAACGGGTACTATTATATTACCTGTCCGGCCGGCGGTACAGAAGGCTGGCAGGTTTGTTTGCGCAGTAAGAATATTTACGGGCCTTATGAAAGTAAGATTATTGTGCAGGATGAGTCGTCTTACCCTCAAAACGGGTTGCACCAGGGCGGCATGATACAGGTGCAGGATGGAAGCTGGTGGTTTATCATCATGCAGGACCGCGGACCCATGGGCCGGGTGCCGCACCTGGAGCCGGTGGTATGGAAGGAGGGCTGGCCCATGATTGGGAAGAACGGGGAGGGTAAAGGAGTGGTTGTGCATACAAAACCCGGTGTAGGCAAAACCTACCCGGTTATAGTGCCTGCTACCTCCGATGAGTTCAGTTCAAAAAAGCTTGGCCTGCAATGGCAATGGAACCATAACCCGGATAACAGCAAATGGTCATTAACAGAGCGTCCCGGTTATCTGCGCCTGCATGGCGGTTATGCCAAAGATCTGCTCAATGCCCGCAACTCCCTTTCGCAGCGCGTTCAGGGGCCGGCATCGGCTGCTGTAACCGAGCTGGATTTTGGTCACATGAAGGATGGGGATATGGCGGGGCTGGCCGTATTTGAAAAACCCTATGCCTTTGTAGGTGTTGAACAAAAAGGAGCGCAACGGCAGCTGGTGATGATCAACAATGGAAAAACGGTGGATAGTGTTGCGTTGCCCAAAACCACGAAGATCTGGTTAAAAGCCGCTGCTACGGATAAAGGTTTTATAGCAACTTTTTTTTATAGCCTCGATGGAAAGGACTTTCGTCCCTTTGGCAACGAACTGAAAATGGGGCTGGGACTTACCTGGACGGCCAACCGGTTCATGCTGTTTCATTTCAATACCCGGTCTGCCACCAATGCCGGCTATGCAGACTTTAACTGGTTTCGTTTTACAGGAAGTAATGAGCTTCCGGCGATGAATGACCGCATCAGTTATAGTGGCGATTGCATGAGGATCGATGGAAAGGACCTTTTTATTTATAGCGCGGCCTTTCATTATTACCTTACCCCGCAGGAATTGTGGCGCGACCGTTTCCGGAAAATAAAAGCAGCGGGCATCAATACGGTAGAGACCTATATACCCTGGAATATTACGGAATTGAATATGCCATCAGGTGTGGCTGATCAGTCGAAATTTGATTTCACCACTTTGAAGGCATACCTGAAAATGGCTTCGGATGAGTTTGGCCTGTACGTAATAGCCCGCCCCGGGCCCTTTATTTGTGCGGAGTGGGCAGGCGGCGGCTACCCGCGCTGGCTGGCAAAGTTCCTGCCCAAAAATATTCCGGATGAATTCTGGCTGCGCAGTAATGAACCGGAGCATGTAAAATGGAGCCTGCATTGGTTTGATGCGGTTAATAAGGTATTGGCTGGCTACCAGCTTACGGCAAAACCACGCGGCAGTAAGGGTGTCATCATGGTACAGATCGAAAATGAGTACAATGCCCATGGCGCCAAAGGAAAAGATCAGTTTCTGAAAGCCCTGTACCATTCGGTGCGCAATGCAGGGATTAACCTTCCCGTATTTACCTGTTTAACCAACGAAACCCGGGGCAGCAAGGACCCTGTACTAAAGGAGGTATTTGATACCGACAATTTTTATGTGGGCTTGCGCGAAGCGCCCAGCTGCGCCCAGCGCATCATGTCGCTCCGGAAGCGGCAGCCCGGTGCGCCGGCATTTGTAACGGAGCTGCAGGGCGGCTGGTTCTCCACCACCAAAGGCGCTCTAAGCGAAGATCATTATTCGGACTACCGGCATTACCGCGCCATTACATTAATGTCGATACTGGGGGGCGCTACAGGTATCAATACCTACATGTTTGCTGGAGGTACCCATTTTGCAAACTGGGGCGCCCGTGGGCAAACGGCTACTTATGATTACAATGCCCCGATTCGTGAAAACGGAGCGTTGAGTAAAAAATATGAAGTGGCAAAGCTGGTAAGCCGGTTTATTCAAACCTACCAGGACCAGCTGTTGCACAGCAAGGGCGGCCCCTGCAGTATTACCGGGGTGCCTGCCAGTGTTTATGGAGGCGTAAGAACGGCGGCCAATGGTACCCGTTTTGTGTTCCTGCACAATACCCATCCGGATAGCGCTGTATCGGGCAGGGCAACCCTGATCCCCGGTTCAACCGCCCTTATTAAAGATCCAATCTATAATATTGATCAAAACGGTAATAAAGTATTTCTTTTAGCCGGCGGCGATACCGCAAACCGGTCGGTGCAGGGCCTGCCTGCTTTTGATATCAGCTATCAGCTGGACGGACTGGGTACCAAAGTACTGGTGATCCCCCCGGGAAAGCAGGCGGCACAGGGTACCTGGTGGTTTGAAGACCAGGTGATGGATCCCGTGGTTAAGAGCGATCCGATAAACATCCGTATTAAAACAGCACTGAAAAGAGATGAGGATTTTAAAGTGACCTGGAAGAACATAAACGGGCAATCCCTGCCGGAATTGAACATCAATGATCCCCGGTATGTGTTGTACCGTTCTGCGCCGGTTGTCAGGGATCCCGCAACGTTTACGCGGCTCTTGTTCAATACCTATTCCCGGGATATCATCAGCGTGCAGGTAAATGGGAAAATAGCACCCCGCCTGTATCCATCGGATAAGTATGCGGCGGAAGCTACGCGTAATGTGGGCAAATCCTTTGCGCGCATCCGGCCGGATGAATTCGATAATGCATTTGACATCAGCGGACTGTTGAAACCCGGCAAGAACGAGATCATCGCCCTGTATGAAAATATTGGTCACGAACATGGCTATGTGCCCATGGAGGAACTTTGCGGCATCCGCCGGGCGGGGCTCAGCGATACGTTGAGCAGCATTAGCCAGGAACTGAGCTGGCAATTGGGAGGCCAGCTCTCCGGTATCCAAAACGGGTGGACGGGTAGCAAGGTTTCAAACATCGGCTGGAAGACGGTGGCGCTTGATACGGAAATGAAAATTCCGGCAAAAGGCAATAACCTGCAACCCAAAGGAACGCAGGAGGCATTGATGACCTGGTATCGTGTTGCTTTTTCGATCCCCGCATCAAAAGCGGAACAGCAGCGCACCTGGAAAGCCCTGATCAACGCATCGGGCGTGGGCGATATTTATCTGAATGGACATAATATCGGCCGTCATTGGGAAGTAGGACCTCAACGGGCCTTTTACCTGCCGGAGTGCTGGCTAAAGACCGGGCCGGCAGCAACCAATATTATTGCCATCGGTCTGCGTCAGACCATGAACGGTGCGGTATTAAAAGCAATGGAGATCGCATCGTATTAAAGTGCCGTAGTAGGCGATCCGCAGCAGGTGTTTACATCTAATATTCGTGCATTCGTGGCATTAAAATAGGATTTTATGCAATATAAAAAAGTTGGCCTGTTCATAAGTACATTGCTATTGCTGCAGGTGGGTTTTGCACAGCGCAGTTCTTTTAACGGCAACTGGCAATTCATTGGGCAGGAATATGTATCAAAGCAACAGATCGATTCTTTTCGCCGGTTGGGCAACAACTGGAATGATCAGTTTCTGGTGGAGCAAACCAATGTAACAGATACAACGGTAACGGCTGAGGCAAGGAACCTGAACCTCCAGCTTCGCACCCTTGCGCATAAGACCTGGCAGCGGGTGGCGCTTCCGCATACCGCTTTTCCGGAGCCACTGGTGATCGTAAAGCCCCGGGAAGGGATCGCCTGGTATAAAAAAACATTTCGCCTGCCTGAAGGGAACCGCGGAAAATCGGTCTCGCTTTATTTTGAAGCAGCCATGCAGGTAGCCGATATTTGGGTAAACGGAACTTATATAACCCGGCATACAGGGGGGTACCTTCCTTTTGTGATCGACATAACAAAGCTGGTCCGTTTTAATGCGGATAATACCATCTACCTGAAGCTGAACAATAAAGCCAACCCGGTAGTGCCGCCTGGCAAGCCGGTAGAAAAGCTGGACTTTATCTATTACTCCGGTCTGTACCGCAGCGTATGGCTGGATGTAAAGGACCCGCTGCATATTACGGATGCTGTTGCTGCCGGCCAGCCCGCGGGCGGCGGTATTTTTGTTACCTACCCGCAGGTAAACAAAGCGCAGGCTACGGTGCAGGTACAAACGCATATCATCAATGAATACCCAAGGGCACGGAGGTTTACGGTAGAGCAGCTGTTGTTAAATGAACGGAACCAGGTGACGGCCCGTGCCGTTTCGGCCGGCAACAACCTGGTGGCGGCAGGCGCTGCCCACTATGAGCAGCAGCTCACTGTTGTACGCCCGCTGCTCTGGCATCCGGATCATCCTTACCGGTACCGGCTAAAAACCATTATCAGATCCGGCAATAAGATCGTTGACGAAAGAATAACCCCGATCGGCATCCGCAGCTTTGAAATTACAAAAGAAAGGGGGCTGCTCATTAACGGCGAGCCATTTAAGATTACGGGTACTAACCGGCATCAGAATTACCCCTATGTGGGTAATGCATTGTCAGGCAATGCCAGCTACCGCGATGCCTGGCTGATAAAAAATGCGGGGATGAATGCGGTACGCACCGGCCACTATCCGCCCGACCCGGCGTTTTTGGAGGCCGCCGATGAACTGGGGCTGCTGATCATCAACTGTATCCCGGGCTGGCAGTTCTTCAACCGCTCGGCCGCTTTCCAGGATCATGTGATGGAGGACATCCGCCAAACGATCCGGAGGGATCGTAACCATCCCAGCGTATTGCTTTGGGAGGTTAGCCTGAATGAATCATACCCGCCGGCTGCATTTCGCTGCAGACAGGCCGAAGTGGCCCGGAGCGAATGGAAGGGCACAGCGAACTTTTTTACCAGCGGCGATTCCTATTTCACCAAAGCCTGCTGGGATGTACCTTATGATGACTGGAACGGGGACCCCGGTGCAAGGAATAATACGACCTACCCTGATCATCCTTTTTTGATCCGGGAATATGGCGATTATGAGTTTGGAGGAGGCAACAGTACCACGCGCAAACTACGGGGCGATGGACAGGATGCGCTGTTGCAGCAGGCATGGAACCTGCAGTGGGAACATAATAAGAATCAAAAAAACTATCCGCGTGCCATTGGCGATCTGACCTGGGCCTTCTTTGACGGGTTGGCCGGGGTAGTTGTGGGGATTGAAGGATGGGGTGTGGCAGATATTTTCCGCATTCCCAAGTTTTCCTATGCGTTCTTTCAAAGCCAGCGCGATGCTGACCGCTTAACCGGTGCGGCTATTGCAACCGGGCCCATGGTTTCCATAGCCCATTACTGGCAGCAGGCTAATCGCTGGCAAACAGTAACGGTATATAGCAATTGCGATGAAGTTGCCCTGTACCTGGATGGCAAACTGATCGGGCGCCAGAAACCGGACCGGGGACCGGAAACGGGCTATGGAACGGATTTTTCAAACGGGGGAAAACCATTTGATGGGGGGAACGCTAATCATTTGTTGCATCCGCCGTTCACCTTCCGCAATATTTCCTTTGCACCCGGCACGCTTAAAGCCATCGGTTATATTGTTGGAAAGGTGGTTGCCAGCAACCAGGTCTCCACGGCGGGACCAGCTTCAAAGATCTTGTTGCAGGTGGCCGAAAACGGTAAACCGTTAAAAGCCCATACTACCGACCTGGTTTTTATATACGCGAAGATCACGGATGAAAAAGGCAACCTGGCGGTCAATGCTACTTCTGCTGTCACGTTGGAAATAAAAGGGAATGCAACGCTGGAAAGCCCTGCTACGGTTCAGGCAGAAGCGGGTATCGCCACCTTCCTGGTCCGTACAACAGAAGCCGCCGGTCGCCTGGATATAAAGGCCCATGCAGCCGGGTTGCCCGGTACCGTGCAGCGTGTTTTTTAGAAGACAAAACGTTTAACCGCAATGTGCGCAAGGAATTCGCAACGCTCGCAAAAAGAAATAAGGAAATAGCTTGGCGAACTTAGCGTAACCCTGGCGTCCCCGGGGGTTAAAACAGCTCTTTGTGACAAAACAAAAGTATTCAGTGTTTCAGTGCCTTACGCTTAACCGCAATGTGCGCAAGGAATTCGCAACGCTCGCAAAAAGAAATAAGGAAATAGCTTTGGCGAACTTAGCGTAACCCTGGCGTCCCCTGGGGTTAAAACAGCTCTTTGTGACAAAACAAAAGTATTCAGTGTTTCAGTGCCTCAGGCTTAACCGCAATGTGCGCAAGGAATTCGCAACGCTCGCAAAAAGAAATAAGGAAATAGCTTTGGCGAACTTAGCGTAACCCTGGTGTCCCCGGGGGTTAAAACAGCTCTTTGTGGCAAAACAAAAGTATTCAGTGTTTCAGTGCCTCACGTTTAACCGCAATGTGCACAAGGAATTCGCAACGCTCGCAAAAAGAAATAAGGAAATAGCTTTGGCGAACTTAGCGTAACCCTGGTGTCCCCGGGGGTTAAAACAGCTCTTTGT
>NZ_JBPEHJ010000001.1:110884-213325 GCF_051201075.1 Niabella hirudinis | reverse complement strand
TGTGGCAAAACAAAAGTATTCAGTGTTTCAGTGCCTCACGTTTAACCGCAATGTGCGCAAGGCATTCGCAACGCTCGCAAAAAGAAATAAGGAAATAGCTTGGCGAACTTAGCGTAACCCTGGCGTCCCCTGGGGCTAAAACAGTTCTTTGTGGCAAAACAAAAGTATTCAGTGTTTCAGTGCCTCACGCTTAACCGCAATGTGCGCAAGGAATTCGCAACGCTCGCAAAAAGAAATAAGGAAATGGCTTTGGCGAACTTAGCGTAACCCTGGCGTCCCCTGGGGTTAAAACAGCTCTTTGTGACAAAACAAAAGTATTCAGTGTTTCAGTGCCTCAGTGGCAAAAAATAATAGTATGCGAAATAAAATTTTCTTTTCTTTTTTCCTGTTGCTTACTACAGCAGCAACCTTTGCGCAAACGGGTACCGTATTAAAATCGCCGGATGGCAAAACAGTATTCAGCCTTTTTAATGAAGATGGGAATATCGGCTACACCGTCTCCTATCAGGGAAAAGAAGTGGTTCAGCGTTCGGCCCTGGGAATAGAGAACTGGCAAAAAGATCTTACCTGCAATGCTGTCCGGTCATTTTCGAAGGACAACTGGTGGGCGCCTGTTTACGGGGAGCGCAGCAAAGTGCGCGACCGCTACCAGGCAAAGCTGTTTAGTTTTAGAAAAAAAAATGGCTCTTCGCAAACCATGCAGCTGGAAGTACGCGCCTACAATGAGGGCCTTGCATTTCGTTACAGTTTTCCGGAAACTGGTACGGGACCGGCAACGATCAGTATCCGCAAAGATCTTACGGAATTCAGCCTTCCGGAAAATACCCGGGTTTGGTTTACCGATCATGCACAGGGAACTTACCGCTTACTGTCTCTGGATAAATGGCCGGGACAGGCTGAACGTCCCCTGACAGTTCAATTGCAAAATGGTCTGTATGCCGCACTGGCTGAGGCAGAAGTGGTTAACTATTGTCGTACAAAATTTTCATTGAGTTCGGCAAAGCCCAATACGATTGCCTGCTCCATGTTTGACCAGGTGGTATTGCCAACGCCCTTTGCCACACCCTGGCGGGTGATCATGATAGCCCAAAAACCCACAGAGCTTCTGGCAAATAATGATCTGCTGCTAAACCTGAACCCTCCCTGCGCCATAAAAAATACGGGCTGGATCAAACCCGGCAAGGTCATGCGGGAAATAACACTCTCCACCGGAGGAGCAAAGACCCTGGTAGATTTTGCCGTAAAACGGCACCTGCAATACATCCATTTCGATGCCGGATGGTACGGACATGAATATGATGCGGCTGCTGATGCAAGCCGGGTAAGTGTCGATCCTAAACGGAACCCGGTCAATGACCTGGATATGCAGGAAGTGATCCGGTATGCCCGGCAAAGAGGAATCGGGGTTTTCCTGTATGTGAACCAGATTGCCCTGGCAAAGCAGCTGGATATATTGTTGCCCTTATACCAGCAATGGGGCGTAGCCGGTATCAAGTTTGGTTTTGTAAATGTGGGTTCTTTTAAATGGACCCAATGGCTGCATGATGCGGTAAAGAAATGCGCGCAGTATCACCTGATGGTAGATATTCATGATGAATACCGGCCCACCGGCTTTAGCCGCACCTATCCCAACCTGCTTACGCAGGAAGGCGTCAGGGGCAATGAGGAAATGCCGGATGCCACACATAATACAGTGCTGCCTTTTACCCGGTTCCTGGCGGGGGCGGCTGATTATACCATCTGTTATTATCACCGGCCGGAGTTGAAACAGAAGCTGGCCGAAACACAAAACGCAAGGGTATTGAAAACGACCTCGGGCCACCAGATGGCATTGTCTGTGGTGTATTACAGCCCGTTGCAGTTCATGTACTGGTACGACAGGCCGGAAGACTCGCAGAACGAACCCGAACTGGAATTTTTTGACCGGGTGCCTACCGTTTGGGACGATACAAAAGTATTGGATGGCGCCATTGGGCAGTATGTAACCATTGCCCGCAAAAGCAAAAACGATTGGTTTGTTGGAAGCATTACCAATAATGAGCGCAGGGATATTAAAATTCACTGTAGCTTCCTTACACCCGGCAAGAAATATACAGCCTCCATTTATTATGATGATCCTGCCTCACCGGTGCGTACCAAAATGTCTGTAAAGAGGATACCTGTTGATGCATCTGCCACGCTGGATGCGGCCCTGCTGCCTTCCGGAGGCCAGGCGATCTGGATCCGGCAGCTGAAGTAAGGGTAAAAAAGCATCAGTCTTTATCAATTCAGTGTATTCCTGATGATCGGGAATAAGATAATTTTACCGTTTGTAACAGTGCCATGTAATTTGGTCCCCGCTCAGTATGACAAAAAGCTTGAGCTGGGATTGTCCAATTGAGTGAAAATGAAACGATATTTTGCGATTGCAGAAATTTTTCTTAAGCCGGACGGGATTGCAGGTATACAAAGTACAGGAATGTTCCCGGATTGTTCCGGACAATGACCGGTAGCATTGGGCACAATAAATGAATCAGTAAAAATGACAAAGGCAGGAAGCACAGCCGCCACTCAAAAGAAGACCAGGCAGATATTAATATGTTTGCCCAAACCACGGGCCGACCGCAGGCCTCAGCCTTTTCTTGTAATGTCTGCAGGCGGGAGTAAGCCGAAAACAGGAAAAGCGGCGGGACGGGCATTGGTATTATTGGCGGTATTGGCATCGCTGTTATACTGATGAACGGGAGGCGATGGTTTGGTAATGGTTTGTGTCCTCACAAACCATTTAAATAAAAACAAAAAATGCGACTCAAAAAAATAACATTCCTGCTTGTAACGCTCCTTGCTGCCGGAGCCGCAGATGCCCAGGAATACAAACAGTTTCCCATGTGGAACGCCTCCCTTCCCATGGAGCAGCGGGTAAATGACCTGGTAGGCCGGCTGACACTGGAGGAAAAAGTAGCGCAGATGTTGAATGCAGCTCCTGCTGTTCAGCGCCTGGGGATCCCCGCCTATGAGTGGTGGAATGAGATCTTACATGGTGTGGCACGTACGCCGTACAAAACAACGGTCTATCCACAGGCCATTGGTATGGCGGCCACCTGGGATACCGCAGCCTTAAAGCAGATGGCCTATTATTCTGCGTTGGAAGGCCGGGCCATCAATCATCTTGCCGTTACGGAAGGGAAGACCGGCGACCGCTATAAAGGATTAACGTACTGGACGCCCAATATCAACATCTTCCGGGATCCCCGCTGGGGACGTGGACAGGAAACCTACGGTGAGGATCCCTATCTGACCGGTAAACTGGGCGCTGCATTTGTACGGGGCCTGCAGGGCAATGATCCCAAATACCTGCTGGCGGCGGCCTGCGCCAAGCATTATGCCGTGCATAGCGGCCCGGAAGAATCGCGGCACACGGATAATTTTAACCCAACGCCCTACGATCTTTGGGATACCTACCTGCCGGCCTTTAGGGAACTGGTGGTAAACGCGAAAGTAGCCGGGGTAATGTGTGCTTACAACGCCGTATACAAACAGCCCTGCTGTGGCAGTGATCTGCTGATGAGCGATATCCTTCGCAACCAATGGAAGTTTACCGGTTATGTTACCAGTGACTGTGGTGGCATTGATGACTTTGTTAAAAGGCACAAAACACATAAAACAAATTCAGACGCTTCGGCCGATGCGGTAATGCATGGTACCGATGTGGAATGTGGTAACAATGTATACCGGTCGTTGGTGGATGCGGTAAAGACCGGGTTGATTGCTGAAAAGCAAATTGATGTTTCTGTAAAACGGTTATTTACCATTCGCTACCGGCTGGGGATGTTTGACCCCGCAGATAAAGTGCCCTATGGACAATTGCCGATGAGTACCCTCGAAGCGCCGGGGCACAAGGCAATGTCGTTAAAAATGGCGCGCGAATCGATCGTATTGCTAAAAAATACCGGAGTGCTGCCGCTCAGTAAAAAACTAAAACGGGTAGCAGTTATTGGACCCAATGCAGATAACCGCATTGCCTTGCTGGGCAACTATAACGGGTTTCCCACGCGAATCGTTTCCGTTCTTGAAGGTATAAAGGAAAAGCTGGGCCCGGACGCAGAAGTGATCTGGCAGCCTGGTGTGGGGTATACTTCAGATATCCTCTTTACGCCGGATGTGGAAGACGGGTTCTTTCACTACGGAGGCCGGCCGGGTTTTGAGGTGCAGTACTTTAACAATGAAAACCTGGAAGGTGCAGTGGTTCATACCGGCAGGGTTGCCGCGGTGGATCGCTTTTTCAGCCAGGGACAGGCGCCGGCGGCAGGTGTGAATGCCGATCACTACTCGGCCCGCTACCGCAGCAGCTTTACCGCAACTGCTGATACCACGCTCTTGTTTCAGCTGGAGGGCGATGATGGCTACCGCCTGTTTATGAATGACAGCCTGGTGGCCAACTCCTGGAAGGGAAACCTGGGGATACGAAACCTGAAATGGAAGGTCCGGAAAGGCAAAACCTATAACCTGGTTTTAGAATACCGCCAGAATGAAGATGGCGCTTTTATGCGCCTGCAGAAAGGAAGTGACAGAAAGGCCGATATGCAGGCAATAGCCAGGCAGGCCGCGGAAGCGGATGTGATCATTTATGCAGGCGGCATTTCGCCGGAGCTGGAAGGCGAGCAGATGTGGGTAAATGCAAAAGGCTTCAATGGCGGCGACCGCACTTCCATCCTATTGCCGGAAGTGCAGACAGAGCTATTAAAACAGTTAAAGGCAACCGGAAAACCCGTAGTCTTTGTAATGCTTACCGGCAGCGCTATCGCGATACCCTGGGAGCAAAAAGAACTTCCGGCTATATTGAATGCCTGGTATGGCGGGCAGAGTGCTGGTACGGCGGTCGCCGATGTTTTGTTTGGCGACTATAACCCTTCCGGCCGGCTGCCGGTTACCTTTTATAAAGACGATGCTTCGCTTCCGGATTTTAAGGAATATGCCATGGTCAACAGGACCTACCGGTACTATACTAAAGAGGTATTATATCCCTTTGGCTGGGGACTCAGCTATACTCACTTCAAATATGCCGGCTTAAACCTGCCTGCAAAAATTATAAAGAACAAATCATTGCCCGTATCCGTATCCGTAACCAATACCGGCAACCGGGATGGGGAGGAAGTGGTGCAGTTGTACCTGTCTTATGCCGGCATCAAAGGCAGGGCGCCTCTAAGAGCGCTGAAGGGATTTCAGCGGGTGGTGCTGAAAAAAGGAGCAACAAAGGAAGTGAAATTTCTGTTGAATCCGGAAGACCTGGAACTGGTTAGTGAAGAAGGTAAAAGTTATATACCCTCCGGAAATCTTACGATCAGTGTAGGAGGGGGGCAGCCGGTGCACGCACTGGCCGGTACGCCGGCTTTTGTGCAGAAAACGGTCGCCATTTCGAGCGTAACGAAGTGAAGTCGAGAAATCTCTGACAGAATAATGAGCAAAGTGGGAAATCTCTAAGCGTAACGAAGTGAAGTCGAGAAATCTCTGGCAGAATAATGAGCAAAGTGGGAAATCTCTAAGCGTAACGAAGTGAAGTCGAGAAATCTCTGACAGAATAATGAGCAAAGTGGGAAATCTCTAAGCGTAACGAAGTGAAGCCGAGAAATCTCTGACAGAATAATGAGCAAAGTGGGAAATCTCTAAGCGTAACGAAGTGAAGCCGGGAAATCTCTGGCAGAATAATGAGCAAAGTGGGAAATCTCTAAGCGTAACGAAGTGAAGCCGGGAAATCTCTGACAGAATAATGAGCAAAGCGGGAAATCGCTACCGATATACGAGGCGTCACGCCTCGCACAACGAGTTAAATAATACTATTATATGAAACATAATCTTCGCTATTTATTTTTTTTGACCACGTCATATTCGGGCGAAGCTGAGAAATATTTTACATAACAACATCTTTCAAACATGAATCGTAGCTTTTACAGTTTATCTTTTTTGTTGACGATCCTTGGGTCTTTGTTTCTTCAAACCACAGCTGCGCAGTCCTTTAGTGCAGTGGATCAATGGTTAAAACCTTTAAACGGCCACCTGCAGGTAAGTATCCGGAAGTATGAGGGTACGACACTTACAGAGGAACACATTGCCACACAGCAGCGGCCCGCACTGCCGGGTGGATGGCAGGTACAGTTAAAAGTGCAGCCGGTTAAAGAAACCCCGGGTGCGTTGGATGTAACGGCTGTCTTTGCACTAACCAAAGGTGTATCAAAAGCAACAGCGGTAAATGTGGATTTTGATTTCAGCAGCTGGAGCAGGAACAACTATGTACTGGTGCCGGCCATTGTGTATAATGGTAACCGGTACCCCTCTATCGGCAACGGTTATAACCCTGATTATCCAAAGGAAATGTATTACAATCCTAAAGTGCCCCTGACCATTTCCAATAACCCGCGCTTATCGGTAGAGCCCGGAAAGGCTTCGCTGGTTGAATTGCAAACCGGCAATGCTGCAACGCCGGCGCTTTGTTATTATGCACCTGCAAAACAAAAAGGGTTTATGGTACTAACAGATCAGCGTTCGGTGTATGGCAATCATGGGCTCACGATTGCAGAAAATGCAGCGGGCGATCAATGCCGCTTTTCCATTACGGCGCCGGCTATGCGCCGACAGGCTCCGGGATTTGGCGACTTTCATCCCAGCGGGGATAAAGCCCCCGATTGGAAAGCCGGCGACCAGCTGGTCCTGCACTTCCGGATCTATATAATGCCGGCGACCAGCATCCCGGACCTGCTGACCGGGTTTATGAAACACCGGAAGGATATCTCTGGTCCCAACCAGCCGCGCAACTGGCTGCCGATGAGTTACTATACCGGGCTTGCTACTACCATCACCAGCAATAATTTCCGGGAGTTTCCGGTGGGTAGCTATTATCTTCCGGAGAACAGTAAAGACTTTCAGCTGGGATGGGTAAGCGGCATGATGAATACCTACCCCATGCTGGCATTGAATAATGCAAAAGAGCGGGCGCGGGTAGCGCAGGAACTGGATTTTGTAGTAACGAAACTGCAGGGGAAGAGCGGCTATTTTTATGGAGGTATTACAGCTGAAGGAAAGATCCGGCCGGAAAAAATGAACCCGGCTTTTCCGGAAGTGCAGGCCATGGTACGCAAGAACGCGGACGCATTGTTATGGCTGCTAAAACACCTGATGCTGCTGAAAGCACAGGGGTACCAGGCAGCGATCAAACCGGAATGGGAAACGGCAGCCAAAAAACTGGCAGCGGCATTTACCCGTACCTGGAAACAGGATGGACAATTTGGACAGTACATTGCACCAGCCACCGGGAAGATCGCCGTTTATAATTCCACCGCCGGGGCCATTGTACCTGCCGGGCTGGCCCTTGCATCGGAATATTTTAAAAATAAAGAATGGCTGCAGGTAGCTAAAGAATCTGCTGAATATTACTACCAGCGGGATGTGGTAGAGCAGGGACTCACCGGCGGCGATTGCGGCGATATTTCAATGGACGCCAATTCCGAATCGGCCTTTGGGTTCCTGGAATCCCTCATGGCCCTCTATCACTATACCGGCGACAAAAGCTGGCTAAAGAAAGCAGAAGTGCAGGCGGCATTATGCGCTTCATGGACGATCTCTTATGACCCGGTTTTTCCGGCCAATAGTCAGATCGGTAAACTGGGCAGTAAAATGGCCGGCGCTGTATGGGCCAGTATCCAGAACAAACATGCGGCCCCCGGCATCTGTACGGCATCGGGCGATTACCTGTTCAAACTGTTCAGGGCTACGGGTAACCCCCTGTATGCAGACCTGATCCGCGATATACAGCATGCCCAGGCGGAGGCGGTGAACATTCCGCCGGATCACAGCACTACCAATAATCTCGTGGGCAGCAGTATGGAGCGTATCCAGCCCAGCGATGCAGAAGGAAGGGGCAGCATTGGCAATTATATCAATACAAGAAATTCCTGGACGGAAACCAACGGGGCATTGATGGCCATTGAGCTGCCGGGGATCTACCTCCGGACAGATAAAAAAATGATCAGGGTATTTGATCATGTAGAGGCCCGGATCGTAAGCTCCGGTAAGGAGGGAATAAAGCTGGCCGTTAAAAACAACACCAGTTATGATGCGTCGGTATCCGTTTTTACTGAGAACAGCAGGCAGGCCGTAAAGCCATTGTCGTATACCGCCTTTGTGGGCTGGCCCAGGGTGACAATAAAATCAGGAGCGGAAATAATAGTACGGGTAGCTCAAAACGGAAAAGTGAGCACTTTCTAATTTGAAAATTTGAAAATGTGAGAATGTGGAAATATGGAGATGTGAGAATGTAAAAATGTAAAAAATATGGCAATGCAGAAATGTGAGAATGCGAAGAAATCGGAATATGGATTTGGTAAGAAATTTTCACCATTCACTTTTCACCATTGCCTATTCACCCCAACATCTCACTATCAACATCTCACTAAAAAACATCTCACCAAAAAACATTTCACCAAAAAACATTTCACCAAAAGCATTTCACCATCAACATCTCACTAAAAAAAAACCTCACTCCCCAACCAATGACCCGCAAACAGAAAATAACGATCAGAAGCCTGCCTTTAAGAATAATTTGTACCATTCTTTTGGGGATCCCGGTAACCATAACTGCGCAGAACAATCCGGCAAAGGAAATTGTAAACCGTTACCACAATGTTTTTAATGCACCGCCGGTTAAGACACCTGGCACTGTAGCTGTGGATGCCCCGTTGCTGGGCAATGGTTATACAGCTGCAGCAATGGCAGGGCCGCCGGAAGCACAGTATTATTATTTGGCCCGCAATGATTTCTGGAGGCTTAAGTCGGGCTTTAATGAATCCTATCCTGCCGTGTTGGGAAGGCTTGGTATCAACTTTTCTGCTTTAAAAGGTGCAATCTACCACGTGGAGCAGGATCTGTATACGGCAACAACACAGTCTTCATTTACAAAAGAAGCAACAGCCGTGCAGCTGCAGTCGCTCCTTTCTGCCACCGGCGATCTGTTGCTGATCACGGTTACCAATACAGGTACTACGGCATTGGATGGCAATTTTGCACTGGAGCTGCCGGGTAAAGACCAGTTTCATGTAAACCCGCCCCTGGAAAATAAATTTGAAGATGTAACGCAAAGTGGAACCGATAAAACCGGTGCCGCCTGGATCGAAAGGGGGTTTGTAAAAGACGTGGATCAGCCCACAAAAGCCACAGCAGCTTGTAAGCTGATTGGGCAGGACAAACAAACGCTTTCCCTATTGCCCGGACAAACTGCATACCTGGTCTGCGCTTTTTCGGGTAATTTTAAAAGTAAGGAACCGCTTTCTTCCGTGCTGCAGAAGGTACATGGATTTACGATCGCTGCTTTTAAAAAGGAAACAGCCCAACACCGGGCCTGGTGGAGTGATTATTGGAACAAGAGTTTTGTCAATATCGGCGATTCGGTAACGGAACATCAATACTATCGCTCACTCTATAATATGGCGGCCTGCAGCCGCGATCCCCGGTTTCCTCCCGGCATCTTTGGCAGCTGGGTTACCAACGAGATCCCTGCGTGGAACGGCGATTATCATCTGAATTATAATTACAGCGCCCCCTTTTATGCGCTGTATGGGGCCAACCGGCTGGAGCAGGCCCTGCCTTATGAGGCGCCACTGCTCGATTTTATGAAACGCGGTCGCTATTATTCCCAAAAAATTACAGGCATTAGCCAGGGAATACTGTACCCGGTGGGAATCGGGCCCCTGGGTATTGAAACAACCCGTAAGAATACGCTCATGGAGAAATACCGCTCCGGCTATATTAAAAGCGGAGAGGCGGAGGACGAAGGGTTGTTTTTTGGACAAAAAAGCAATGCGGCTTATGGTGCTGTTAATTTGAGCATGCAGTTTTACAGGACCTACGACAAAACATTTACCCGCAGGGTATATCCCTATATAAAAGCAGTAGCTCAGTTTTGGGACAAATATCTGAAGAAAGAAGGTGGCCGCTATATCATCGAAAACGATGCTATTCATGAAGGAACCATCGGCACCCTCAACCCGATCCTTTCACTGGGACTGGTGCCCATGGTACTCAAAACAGCTATTGATATGAGTACCGTTCTGGGGGTAGATCAGGCGTTGCGCAGCAGCTGGCAGGGAAAGGCTGATAGCCTGGCAGGGTACACTACGCAGGAACGGGAGGGTAAAACAGTTTTCCGGTATAGCGAAAAAGGTACCGCCTGGTGGAGCGATAATACCCTGGGCATCCAGCATATTTATCCCGCCGGCGCTATCGGGCTCAACAGCGATGCCCGTCTGCTAAAGGTGGCGCATAACACGATCGATGCCATGCGGCGTTGGAAAGACTTTAACGGTTCCAACAGTTTTTTCCCCGCAGCTGTGCGGGTAGGCTATAACGCCGATACCATTCTGAAAGAGCTCCGGGCTTACAGTCTGCATACATATCCCAACGGTTTTCAGCTAAACAATCCGCACGGTATAGAAAACTGCAGCACGGTACCCAATACCATCAATGAAATGCTTTGCATGGGAAACCAGGGCGTATTGCGCGTGTTTGCCGTATGGCCCCGAAGCAGGAATGCCGCGTTTACGAATATCCGGAGCGAAGGAGCTTTTCTTGTTTCATCAGCTATTAAAGATGGGGAAGTGCAATACATAAAAGTACATAGCGAACAGGGGCGGCCAGTGAACCTGCAAAACCCCTGGCCTGGTAAAGAGCTGATGATCCGGAGCAATAAAAAGTCCGGCTCCCGGCGCTCGGGAGCGCAGATCATGATACCTACTTCAAAAGGAGAAACCCTTTCCATTTATAAAAAGTAGTAATATTGGGCATGAAACCGACATGATTAAAAATTTTACTTTTATCACGCAGGAGAATAATCCTGATAGTTTTCGGGATAATCATCAGAGGTTACATTCGACCATCAAAAAATAAAAGTTTACGAATGAAAAAAAGATTACTGGGTGCGTTTCTGATACTTTTAGCGGCCGCTGCTGCCCCGGCGCAGGACAAAACCCCCATTGTTTTATGGTATGCCCAACCGGCCGCTAAATGGGATGCGGAACGGTTGCCCATCGGCAATGGGCGCATGGGCGCCATGATGATGGGAGGGGTAACAAATGACACCATCCAGTTTAATGAACAAAGCCTCTGGAGCGGTGATAATAACTGGGACGGAGCCTATAATACAGGTGATCATGGTTTTGGAGCCTACCGCAATTTTGGAGAAATTCGCCTGGCCTTTGACCGGGGGGCTGGTTACACGGATTACCGGCGGAGCCTGGACCTGGTCACAGGAATGCACAACAATACATTTAAGAGCGCCGGAGTTTCCTACCAACGTGAAGCTTTTGCCAGCTACCCGGACCAGGTTATGGTGTTTCGGTATACTGCTGGTAAGAAGGGGACATTATCAGGACGCATCAGTCTTTGGTCAGCCCAGGGTGCAAAGCCGGAGGCTGTTGAAAGCCGGCTGCAATTAGCTGCTACCATGGCCAACCAGCTCAAATATGCCGCTCAGGTAAGGGTGGTTAATGATGGGGGCACCGTAACGGCAAAGGATGATCAACTGGTATTTACCGGTTGCAATACCCTGACCTTGTACCTGGATGCCCGTACCAATTATAAGCCCGACTATAATGCCGGCTGGCGCGGCGCAGATCCGTTGCCGGTAATAGAAAAGGAATTGTCTGCGGCGCTGGGCAAGAGCTATGCACAGCTGCGGGCCGCGCATATAAAAGATTTTACAAGGCTGGCTGCTGCTGCGCGTATCGATATTGGAACCACGCCTGCCGCCCTGGGCAGTCTGCCTACAGATACCCGGCGTACCCGGTATGCAGCCGGAGGACAGGACCCCGATCTGGAAGAAACTCTGTTTCAGTATGGCCGGTATCTGCTCATCAGCAGCTCGCGCCCCGGTGGATTGCCCGCAAACCTGCAGGGACTGTGGAACAATAGCAATAATCCACCCTGGGCCAGCGATTATCATAATAATATTAACATCCAGATGAATTACTGGCTGGCAGAGCCGGCCAACCTTTCAGAATGCAATCAGCCGCTGATCG
Source organism: Niabella hirudinis (assembly GCF_051201075.1). Classification (NCBI taxonomy): domain Bacteria; kingdom Pseudomonadati; phylum Bacteroidota; class Chitinophagia; order Chitinophagales; family Chitinophagaceae; genus Niabella; species Niabella hirudinis. Next base: position 201,284 of record NZ_JBPEHJ010000001.1, on the reverse strand, counting down.
ATTACATCGTAGCACAGGCGGAGCCCTGCCGGATAGCCACCCGCAAGGCCTTTGGTCAGCATACACGGGGGTGGACGGCCCGTACCAGTCAGAGTATTTTTGGAGGCAATGGATGGGAGTGGAATATACCGGCCAGTGCCTGGTATGCACAGCATGTATACGAACATTGGGCCTTCACCAGGGATCCGGAGTATCTTAAAACAACGGCTTACCCCATATTGAAAGAGATCTGTAATTATTGGGAAGACCGGTTAAAGAAATTACCGGATGGCACGCTGGTAGTACCCAATGGCTGGTCGCCCGAACACGGCCCGCGCGAGGATGGGGTAATGCACGATCAGCAATTGGTATGGGACCTGTTTCAGAACTACCTGGATGCGGCCAAAGCATTAGACATAGATGCAGACTACCAGCAAAAAGTGGCCGATATGCAACGCCAGCTGGCGCCCAATAAAATTGGAAAATGGGGACAGTTGCAGGAGTGGCAGGCAGACCGCGATGATCCGGATGACCAGCACCGCCATACCTCGCATTTGTTTGCGGTATATCCCGGCCGGCAGATTAACCCAACCCAGACACCGGAACTGGCAAAGGCAGCAATCATTTCTTTGCGCAGCCGCAGCGGTAACTATGGAAAAAATATCAATAAACCTTTTACCGTGGAGTCTACTGTAGGCGATAGCCGCCGGTCCTGGTCCTGGCCCTGGCGCTGTGCCATGTGGGCGCGCCTGGGCCAAGGAGAAAAAGCCGGCATGATGATCCGCGGGCTGTTTACCTACAATATGTTGCCCAATCTGTTTACCACTCATCCTCCTTTTCAGATCGATGGCAACCTGGGTATCAGTGGCGCCATACCGGAGATGTTATTGCAAAGTCACGCCGGTATCATCAACCTGCTGCCGGCCATCCCGGCGGCCTGGAAGACTTCCGGTTCCTTTAAGGGATTAAAGGCCCGTGGCGGATTTACCGTGGACTGCAGCTGGAAGAACGGAAAGGTAACCGCCTACAGGATCGCTTCTGAAAAGCCCCAGCCGGTTAAGCTAAGGATTAATGGAAGTATAAAAGAGGTGATGTCCGCCTCGGCAAAAAAATAAGTATCATGTTTAAGAAATTGTTTGTTTTTGGGATTGCCCTGTTTTTTGCGGGCCTACATATAGCTCACGCACAGACTACAAAAGATCAAAGCTGGGAACAGCTGGGCAAACAGTACCAGTTCCCAAAATGGTTTACGGAAGCAAAGCTGGGTATCTGGGTACACTGGGGGGCACAAACATTGCCGGACAGCGGCGGCGGATGGTATGCGCGTCATATGTACATGCAGGACGTGGGCGGACAAACCTTTGGCGCCAATGCCTATCCCTATCATCTGCGCCATTTCGGACATCCATCTGAAGTGGGTTTTAAAGACGTCATCCATCAATGGAAGGCGGAGCACCTGGATACGGATGCGCTTCTGCGTTATTTCAAGAGTATTGGGGCAAAGTATTTTGTAGCGCTGGCCAATCATCACGATCATTTCGATAATTTTAATTCAACCCATCATGCCTGGAACTCGGTCAACGTAGGCCCCAAAAAGGATATCATTGGTTTGTTCCGTAAATCAGCGGCAAAGTATAAGATTCCCTTTGGGGTTAGCTCGCATGATGACCGCTTTATGGGTTGGTGGTTGCCGGCTTTTGGCAGCGACATTTCCGGACCCAAAAAGGGCGTAAAGTATGATGGTAATTTAACAAAGGCCGATGGTATCGGCAAATGGTGGGAGGGGCTGGATCCGGCGGATTTGTATGGCCTGCCGCCCGAAAAAAGGACAAAAGAGTGGGAAGAAAGCGTAAAGAAGAACTGGCTTGACCGGCATATAGAACTGGCAACAAAATATGATGTGGATATGCTTTGGTTCGATGGTTATGGTTTCCCTTATGGAAAATATGGTAAAGAAGCCAGCAGGGTCTTTTTGAACAGCCATTTGCAGAAACACGGCAACCTCTCGGTTGTGGTAGCCGGAAAGATTAGTAATGAGCCGATGGTACTGAAAGATATTGAGCGGGGTGGTGCTTCTGAAATATTGCCCTACCCGTGGCAGGGGACCATGACCTTTACGCATTGGTTCTATAAGAAGGAGATTCCCTCCCGGCACAATGCAAGGACCGTTATTGAGTCATTTACCGACATGATCAGTAAGAACGGCAACCTGTTGCTGAATGTGGAGCTCCTCGCTGATGGTACCATACCGCCGGATCATAAAATGATATTGGATACCATCGGCTGGTGGATGAACCGCAATAAGGAAGCTATTTATGCTTCAGCACCCTGGAGCGTGTACGGCGATAATTTTAAAGGGATCGTGCGTACTAAAGATGTAAGCATCACCGATGAAGAAGCCTACAAGAAGCAAGGATCTTCCGATGATTTTAACGAACGGACAATTGCAAGCCCGGCTTATTCGCCCAACGAAGTACGCTTTACCATAAAAGGAAAGAACCTGTATGTGTTTGTGCTGAACCCGGCTGCCGGTGAGCTGGTACTCCCTTCGCTGGGCTTACGATCGGCGCAGCACCCGGGCAAAATAAAAAAGGCCATTTTGTTGGGAGCCAATAAAAAGATAGCATTCCGGCAGGATGATGAAGCGTTGCGGCTGACCATTCCGTCTTCCGCCGGAAGGGGGTATACGGCGGTGGTCAGGTTAGAAGGAGGGAAATACTGAGCAAGGACGAAGTACACTGAGCTATGACGAAGCATACTGAGCACAGCCGAAGTATACTGAGCAAGGACGAAGTATACTGAGCAAGGACGAAGTATACTGAGCTATTGATTGAACATGAATTTTTAAATAAGAAAATATGCGATCCGGATTATTGACAGGGCTTTTGTTTTTGACATTTTTTTTAAATGCACAGCCATCGGTGCACATCATTCCACAGCCGGTAAAGCTGGATTTAAAGGAGGGCGTTTTCCTGCTGGATAAGAATGTACAGGTACAGGCTTCAGTGGCCGGCAGGGAAGCGGCCGGTATCATCAGCTATTTTACCGGTGCGGTCAAACAGGTAAGTGGTTATACGCTTCCGGTAAAAGCAACTGCCACGGGAAAAATTATTCATTTCAGTATGGGCCCAACAGAAGGGGTTGGTGAAGAAGGTTATACTTTATCCGTAACACCCACCCGCATTGCGGTCCGCGCCAATAAGCCGGCAGGTTTGTTTTATGCGGCGCAGTCCTTATTGCAAACGCTCCCGGCTGTGCGCACCAACCAGTTCATCCGGATCCCCTGTATGGAGATCAGTGATTACCCCCGGTTCAAATGGCGGGGGATGATGCTGGATGTAAGCCGCCATTTTTTTTCACCGGAGCTGGTAAAGGAGTTTATCGATCTGCTGGCTATGTATAAAATGAACCGGTTTCATTGGCATCTGGCAGATGGCGCGGGCTGGAGGATCGAAATAAAAAAATATCCGAAGCTTACGGGGCTGGCGGCCTGGCGGGTGGACGACTGGGGGAAGCCCTGGGATTGGTCCCAGGTTCGGTTTAATGCCGACAGGAATAAAGCTACCTATGGCGGTTATTACACCCAGGAACAAATAAAGGAAATTGTGGCCTATGCAGCGGCAAGACAAATTACCGTTGTGCCCGAAATTGAAATGCCGGGTCATTCAGAAGCAGCCATGGCGGCTTACCCGGAATATTCCTGTGTACCGCACAAACATTCCTTTGCCGAAACGGGAGATTTTTACGGTAAGGATGTGCATCCCAACTATTGTGCGGGTAATGACAGTGCTTTTGCATTTCTGCAGGATGTTTTAAAAGAAGTGATGGCATTGTTCCCCTCCCGGTATATTCATGTAGGGGGAGATGAGGTGGATAAGACCAGCTGGAAACAATGCGAACGCTGCCAGCGCCGGATGAAAACGGAGGGTTTGAAAAATGAGGAAGAGCTGCAAAGTTATTTTATACGCCGCATGGAAAAGTTCCTGATAGCCAATGGCCGGAAACTAATAGGGTGGGATGAGATCCTTGAAGGCGGCCTGGCGCCCGAAGCAACCGTAATGAGCTGGCGTGGAGAATCCGGTGGTATTAAGGCGGCCCAAATGGATCATGATGTGGTTATGAGCCCCACCGGTCCGCTTTACTTTGACTACTACCAGGGCGACCCCGAAACGGAACCATTGGCCTTCGGTGGTTTTAATACCCTGAAGCGGGTGTATAATTATGAACCCATTCCGGCGGAGTTGAACAGCGCACAGGCTAAGCATGTATTGGGTGCACAGGCTAATTTGTGGACGGAACAGATCTCCAGTTACGAGCACGTGTTGTATATGATCCTGCCGCGGATGCCGGCGCTTTCCGAAGTATTGTGGAGCCCAAAGAACACCCGCAACTGGAAGGATTTTAACCGGCGGCTGCAGCCACACCTGGTTGGGTATGAGCAGAGGGGATTGCATTATTCCAAAGGCAATTTTAAAGTAGATATTAAACCACAGGTGGTTGATGGTAAACTGCTGGTAAGCCTCGAAACCGAAAACGAAGACGGAACGATCTATTATACAACAGATGGCACCGACCCCGGCACCGGCAGCCAGCGTTATGAAAAGCCTTTTGAAGTAAAAGGTGCGATGACGGTAAAAGCGGCCCTGGCCATAAACAATAGTATGGTAAGAGGGCGGCCTGCGCACCAGGCTTTTACATTGAATAAAGCAACCGGGCGCCCCTTGCAGTATGCAACGCCTTACAGTAAATATTACCCCGCCAACGGCCCTTCTACGCTGGTGGATGGCATCCGGGGTACAACAGATGCGGGGAAACAGTGGCATGCATTCAATGGTAGTGATATGGTGGCTACCATCGACCTGGGGCAGCCGGTAACAGCCGGCACCATTACCCTGGGTTGTTTGCAGCATTACGGACAATGGATCTTTTTTCCGCAGTGGGTGCAGTTTGAGGTATCTGATGATGGAAAACAATTTTCCGAAGTTGCCAAAGTAATGAACACGGTTCCGGTGGCCGACAAAGCGGCACAGACAAAAGATTTTACAGCAAAGTTCGGTCAGCGCAGTTTTCGTTATGTAAGGGTTACCGCCAAAAACCTGGGGCAATGCCCCAAAGGGCACCCGGGCGAAGGACAGGCCGCCTGGCTTTTCTGTGATGAGATCATGGTGGAGTAGGCAATAGGCAATAGTGAATAGGAAATAGTGAATCAATACCGTTTCCTTAAGAGCGGGTTTCAGGTTTAAAGTTTCAGGTTAGATCCTGCAATTTTACTAAGAGTTGTGTTGAAATATATGCGTAGGGCAGGCGATAAAAAACCTCAAGGAAACGACATTGAATAGGGGATGGTGAATAGGCGTCAGCCTCATAGCGGCAACCTCTCGGTAGCGAATGGGGAATGGGAAATCAAAAATCAGAAATCGGATGATAAAAGGAATCATATTGGTGTTGAATTGTCTCCTCAGTATAGCTGCATGGGGGCAGCAAGCCAACACATGGTGCAACCCGCTCAACCTTAACTATCGCTTTAGCTACGATGGGCTGGGTTACCGGGAGGCTGCTGATCCGGTGATCCATTTGTACCGGGGCAACTATTTTCTTTATGCCTCCAAGTCGGGTGGTTACTGGCATAGCAGCGATCTGCTAAACTGGGTATTCCGGCCCTCCAAAACCTTACCCACGGAGGACTATGCGCCTGCGGTTGCAACCATCCATGATACCGTTTTTTTTATGGCATCGCAGGGGGCGCGGAACATCTATTTTAGTACGGACCCGCTTCAGGATAACTGGCAGGTATACCGGAAGCGATTTCCGCTGGGCGTTACGGACCCGGCATTGTTTAAAGACGATGATGGCCGTGTTTACTTTTATTATGGCTGCTCCAATGTAAACCCGATCATGGGTATAGAGCTGGACCCGGGGCGAAGGTTCGATACTATCGGCACTCCACAGGTATTGATCAGCCATCATTTTAATGAATATGGGTGGGAAGAGCCCGGCGAACAGCATAATGGCAATAAAAGGGGATGGAATGAAGGCGCCTGGATGAATAAATACAATGGTAAATACTACCTGCAGTATGCGGCCCCCGGCACCGAGTTTAAAGTGTATGGGGATGGGGTGTATGTATCGGATCAGCCGTTGGGGCCATTTACCTATATGCCCAATAGCCCGTTTTCTTATAAGCCCGGTGGGTTTATAAATGGGGCAGGTCATGGCAATACGTTCCGGGATAAATATGGCAACTACTGGCATGTGGCCACCATGACCATCTCTGTGCGGCATATGTTTGAAAGAAGGGTCGGCCTGTTCCCTGCGTTTTTTGATAAGGACGGCCAGCTGCATTGCAACACGGCATTTGGCGATTATCCTTCCCGGATGCCGCAGCGGAAAATGAATTTTGAAAAGGAAAGTCTGTTTACCGGCTGGATGCTGCTTTCTTATAACAAACCGGTGCAGGCCTCCTCTGCTTTACCGGGGCACGCTCCGGAGCAGGCGGTGAACGAGGAAATACGCGATTGGTGGAGCGCGCAAACGGGCAATGCGGGCGAATGGCTGCAGGTAGATCTGCTGCAGCAGAGCACCGTCAATGCTGTGCAGGTCAATTTTGCCGATCAGGATGCCCGGCTCAAAGCCGGGATGGCATATACACCGTACCAGTTTGTGATCGAAGGCTCCGCCGATGGTAAGAGCTGGAAGCCGTTGATCGATAAATCGGATAACAAGCTGGATCGGGCGAATGATTATATTGTTTTACCCCGGCCCGTTAAAACCCGGTTTTTGCGGATCACGAACCGGGCCCTGCCTGCGGGAAAGTTCTCCTTGTCGGGGTTCCGTGTGTTTGGAAAAGGAACAGGGGCAAAGCCCGCTGCCGTTGCCGCCGTTAAAGTAACCCGGGACCCGCCCGATAGCAGGAGAGCGCAGCTGGAATGGACGCCTGCGGCAAAAGCAACGGGCTATGTGGTTTATTTTGGTACGGAGGCGGGCAAGTTGTTTCACTCGGCAATGGTATATGGTAAAAGCCGTCTGGACTTACCCGGGTTAAATAAGGGCGTGCCCTATTATTTCAGGGTGGATGGGTTTAATGAGAGTGGTATCACAAAGGGAAAAGAAACCGAGAGGTATTAAGAAGCTTAAACCCATTAAAAAAATGCCCGGTTGATCATTCAGGCGGCATCAAGCAACGAAGGTTCATTAAGAGCGATGATTCCTTAATGGCCCTTCACTCCTTAATGGTTTTTGAGGATCAGCTAAGTACCCGGGCTCCGGGGCCTGTTGTCTGTAAATTGATAAGCAAGTTCTAATAAAAAATGAATCGATAATGAACGTAGTAAGAAAAATGAAAGGAGCTATCCTCCTGATGTTATGTTTTGCAGGGTTTGCAGCCCCGGCGCAAACCAACCCCGCTCCCTTTGTGATCCCCGCATTGCAGCAGTGGCAGGGGAGCAGCGGCTCTTTTGAATGGAAACCAAAAACAAACCTGGTAGTAGATCCGCGTTATAGTAAAGAATTGCTGCCCGTGGCCCGATTATTGGCAGACGATATAGCCATAATGACCGGGGTATCCTCCCCCGTAAAAACAGGTCAGAATCAAAAAGGAGCGGTTTTCCTGAGCCTGGATGCGGCCACAAACAATTTGCCGGCGGAGGGCTATAGCCTGCAAATAGATGATCGCATCACGATCAAAGCAAAGGATGTACAGGGGGCTATCTGGGCTACACGCACCGTGCTCCAGTTATTAGACCAGCAAAAGCGATTGCCAAAAGGAACGGCAACCGATTATCCCCGGAATGAAGTGCGTGGATTTGTATTGGATGTAGGCCGTAAATTCTTCAGTCTCGATTTTTTGAAGCACTACGTAAAATTCATGTCTTATTATAAGATGAACGACTTTCATATCCACCTAAATGATAACGGATTTAAACAGTTCTTTGGCGATAACTGGGATAGCACTTATTCCGCCTTCCGTTTGCAGAACGACCGGTATCCGGGGCTGACGGCAAAAGATGGCAGCTACACAAAAAAGGAATTTATCGATTTGCAGAAAATGGCACAGCAGTATGGGGTTAACATCATTCCGGAGATTGATGTGCCGGCGCATTCGCTCGCGTTTAGCAAAGCCGTTCCGGGTGTGGGCAGCAAACAATACGGTATGGACCACCTGGACCTGGATAACCCGCTTACCTATGAGGTTATCGATAACGTGTTCAGGGAATACCTTCAGGGACCCAACCCGGTTTTTATTGGTAAGGAAGTGCATATTGGCACGGATGAATATGCCAAAAAGGACGCAGAAAAATTCAGGAAGTTTACCGACCACTATATTCGCTTTGTAGAGGGCTTTGGAAAAAAAGTACGGATGTGGGGCGCCCTTACCCATGCAAAAGGAGACACGCCTGTAAAAGTAGAAGGTGTTACCATGAACCTCTGGTATAATGGTTATGCAGAGCCAAAGGATATGTTTGCATTAGGATATAAAGGGATCAGCACACCGGATGGCTGGCTCTATATTGTGCCGGCAGCTGGCTATTACTATGATTACCTGAATGTAAAAAGACTCTATGAGGAATGGACCCCCAACCGGATAGGCAAGGAAACCTTTGACGAAAATTACCCTTTGTTAAGAGGAGGCTCCTTTGCCGTGTGGAACGATCATGTGGGCAATGGAATTACGGAAAAGGATGTGCATCACCGGGTATTTCCGGCTATGCAGGTACTATCGCAGAAAATGTGGGGCGGAAGCGTAAAGCCGATGGAATACACCGATTTTGCCAGCCGGGCCAAACAGGTTGGCGAAGGCCCGGGACTCAATATGCTGGGCCGCATCCGGGCAAAGGATTCGCTGGTACTGGCAATGAATGCCGGGGGGAGCTTCGGCTTCGGGAAAAAGACAGCATCAGCCAATGCGCCGGTCAGCAAAAAAGAAAAGGCCCTTCAGCTGAAAGGCGGAGAAAGCTTTGTTACAACACCGTTCCCGGGTATTGGTTACGGCTATACGGTTAGCTTTGCTATAAAGCCCGAACCGGGCAACGCACCCAATTCCGTATTGTTTGGCTCAAAGGATGCTGAAGTGACCCTGAACCAGCAGGGCAGCGGCAAGCTGGGCTTTTCGCGGGAAGGGTATCATTACAATTTTGACTATACAGTGCCGGCAAATGAATGGACGAACCTCACCATCAAAGGTAACAACAAGGGTACCGCACTTTATGTAAACGGGGTGCTGAAGGAAAAGCTGGAAGGGGCAAAGAGAACCTATCCTAACGGTAAACAAACCGCCAAAGTGCAAACGCTTTTCTTCCCTCTGCAATTTATTGGCGACAAAAAGAACGCCGCCAAAGCCCTGATCCGTGATCTGAAAGTATTTAATGTAGAACTCTCAGATGATGCGATCCGGACTTTATAATGAGCAGGGAAGAGAATGCTGCTTTGGGGGCAGGTTTGCCTATTGCGGACATTGCGTATCCGTTGCGCCACTTGCGCTAAAAAAGAGTACAAATTTTGCGTTTAAGTTTTAACCGCAAAGAGCGCCAGGCATCCGCAAGGATGTTGAAAAAGATCCCCATTGCGGATTCATTGCGCCCCTTGCGTTAAAAAAGTAAAACATGGCAGAACATAAAAAAGTATTTTATAACAAAACAACATAATAAGGAATGCGATTTATTTTAGGCTTACTGGCCATCATTCTATGCAGCAATAGTGCCCATGCGCAATCTTCCGCAGCCTTGGTTCGTGTCTCCACGAACCAACAATCTTCCTTTACCCGCCTCGGCAGTGCGGGAACAACGTCCTTTGATGAGGGCTGGTTATTTAAAAGATATGGCCTGCAGCCCGATGGCACCCGGATGGAGGAGCCGCAGCAGGCAGAAACAATCGGGTTCAACGATGGAGATTGGCAACGGCTTTCGCTGCCGCACGACTGGGCTATTACCGGCCCCTTCCGTATAGAGCTGGCCGGCGAAACCGGCAAACTGCCCTGGAAAGGGATTGGCTGGTATCGCAAGCATTTTAAAATTCCGGCAGCAGATGCCGGCAAAAAAATATTCATTGATTTTGACGGCGCCATGGCCTATGCAGAAATCTGGCTCAACGGGCAATATATAGGTACCTGGCCTTATGGGTATACTTCCTTCCGTATGGACCTGTCGCCCTATATCCTTTTTGGGAAGGAGAACGTGCTGGCAGTAAAACTGAATACCGAAAAATGGGATTCCCGCTGGTATCCGGGAGCCGGTATTTATCGCCATGTGTGGCTGGTAAAAACAGAACCGGTGCATGTGAAGCATTGGGGTACCTATATTACCACACCAAAAGTTACGGCAGCAGCTGCTGAAATAAAAATGACGGTGACCCTCTCAAACCAGAGCGGACGGGCTGCAAGAGCAACACTGCAGACCGATATTTATGAAGCAGGAGCGGGGAATACACTTAAAAAGAAAGTAGCTTCCGTTCAAAATAAACAGGTTGACCTGGCAGAAGGGGATGATGCCAAAATTGATATTGCGGCCACTGTCCGCAATCCCCGTATCTGGAGCATTGAAACGCCGAACCGCTATTTTGCCGTAACAACGGTATTGGTAAATGGAAAGAAAACAGATACCTACTACAGTACCTTTGGCCTCAGAACCCTGGAGTTTACAGCAAGGAATGGATTCCTGCTAAATGGGAAAAGGGTGGAGATCCAGGGTGTATGCAATCACCACGACCTGGGTGCGTTGGGTGCTGCCATGAATACGAGCGCATTAAAACGGCAGCTGGTATTGTTAAAGGAGATGGGGGTGAACGCCATCCGTACCTCCCACAATCCACCGGCTCCTGAACTGCTGGCATTGGCCGATGAAATGGGCTTCCTGGTTTGGGATGAAGCCTTTGATGCCTGGAAGCACGGGAAAAAGAAAAACGATTATAATAAACTTTATGACGAATGGCATGAAAAAGACCTGGTAGCATTGGTGCATCGCGACAGGAATCACCCCTCGGTATTTATCTGGAGTATCGGAAACGAAGTAATGGATCAGCGGGATGTGGCCATGACAAAAGAACTGGCCGATATTATGCGCCGGGAAGATCCCACACGTCCCGTGTCTAACGGATATAACGATCCGGACGGAGGAAGAGCTTCAGGCGCCGTTCAGGGACTGGACCTGATGGGAGTGAATTATTTTTTTGGGCAACAGGCCAAATGGGATGCCGACCCGCGGTACGCAAATATGCCGACCTTAGGCAGCGAAACTTCCAGCTGCGTAAGCTCCCGTGGAGAATATTTTTTTGGAACCAACCGTCAAAGCTGGCAGATCACTTCCTACGATCTGGATCACCCGGGATGGGGTTGTACACCCGATGTACAATTTGCAACCAATGCAAAATATCCAAACCTGCTGGGCGAGTTTGTGTGGACCGGCTTCGACTATCTGGGAGAACCAACACCTTATGGTTCCGATGAAACCAACCTGCTGAATTTTCGCAACGATCCATCCAAACGGGCAGAACTGGAAAAGGCGTTGGCGGAGTTGCAAAAGAGCAAACCACCTTCCCGCAGCAGCTATTTCGGTATCATTGACCTGGCGGGTTTTCCAAAGGATCGCTTCTATCTGTATCAATCGCACTGGAGGCCCAACCTGCCCATGGCGCATATCCTGCCGCACTGGAACTGGTCAGAACGGATCGATTCTATTGTACCGGTACACGTATATACCTCGGGCGATGAAGCTGAATTGTTTTTGAACGGGAAGAGCCTGGGCCGCAAAAAGAAACAGGCGGGTAAAGACTTCCGGCTGGTTTGGGATCAGGTGGTATATACACCCGGTGAGCTAAAGGTTATTGCATACAGGCAGGGAAAACAGTGGGCTACAGATGTGGTTACCACAACCGGGGAAGCGGCAAAACTGGATTTAAGCAGCAATACAAAGAAAATTAAAAACAACGGCGATGAGCTCGCCTTTATCACCGTTAAGGTGGAAGATAAAAAAGGCCGGATGGTACCGCGTACACATCCGAAGATCCGGTTTACGGTGGAAGGCCCGGGCGAGATCGTGGCCACTGACAACGGCGATGCTACCAGCTTTGAATCTTTCCAGAGCCCGGAGAAAAGTGCTTATAACGGGATGGCCCTGGTTATTGTAAAGGCAAAAAAAGGAGCGAAGGGAATATTGAAAATAAAAGCAGCGGCGGATGGATTAACAACCGGGCAAACAACCGTGTTGGTGCAATAGCGCCACTAAGACCCAAAGGCTCAAAGAAACACAAAGAGGCACCATTCGTTCTTCGTGCATCTTCGTGTCTTTGAGCCTTCGTGGCAATTGCCTTCCGCGTCGTTGCTCCGTTGCGTCTTTGCGTGAAATAGATCACCGGCCGCCACAAAAGCACAGATTTTCTACGTTTCTTGACATCTTAGTGCCTGTGGCCGTTTAACCGCAAAGCGCGCAAGGGTTTTCGCAAGGTTTGCAATCGGCGGGACTCTGGCTAAATACCATCATTTGGTTCCTCTACAAATGTAACTGAAGCAGGGAAGTACAATGATTCAGTGTTTCTGCGGCTCAGTGGCAAAAATAACATCAGTAATGGTCAATTTTTTGCAGGTTTTTTTGCAATGCAGTTGAGTCTGAAAAATGAAAGAAATCGTTATCGTTGATTGTTGCGGAGCATATTGAAAAATCATTGATCTTCGTCAGGATTCCCGTGGTGTTCAGAGCAGTAAACCGTTTCCGGATCTTTGGATAAAAGGGATATTATAACGATATAGAGGATCAAAGTTAAAAGCAAGCCAATAGCGTGTAGTGATGACTGTAGAGAAAATTAAGACCCTTACGATTGCAATTTCGGAACAAAATGATCTTTCCGCTTTCGATCGGCTTTTCCGGCATTACCTGCCGGGCCTGGTATCGTTTGCCAATTCGGTGATCAACGACCGGCAGCAGTCGGAGGAAGTTGTGGGTGATGTTTTTGTGAAGATCTGGGAAAACCGGAAAACCCTTACGGCAATACGGAATTTTTCCCATTACATTTATATTGCCACCAGGCATCAGGCGTTGAACCATATCAAGAGCCGGAAGGTCTCAGGTTTTGAGGACCTGGGGGAGACGGCCGCCCTGTCGTTTAAAACACCCGAATGCAGTATGATTGCCCGGGAGAACCTTCAAAAGATAGCCAGGGTTATTAATGAGCTGCCGCCCCGTTGCCGCCTCATATTCCGGCTGATCAAAGAAGAGGGGCTGAAATACCAGGATGTGGCAACCTTACTGGATCTTTCGGTAAAAACGGTTGAAAACCAGATGACAATCGCCATGAAACGGATCGTGGAGTTGCTGGAAGAATCGCTGCCCGAATACAACAGGTACTACGCGCAAAAAAAAATGCAAAAATAATTGGGAGCGCTTTGGGGGGATCAGGCGAAAAAACTGTCTTCTATAGTAGAATAACATCTATGTGAATGGCTGGGAGCAGATTGATCGAATTATTGACAAAGAAAAAGTCAGGAGCGCTATCGTTGCCCGAGCTAAAGGAACTGAGAGCGCTGTTGGCGCAAAGTCCCGGAGATGAGGTTCTGGTATTATTGGTAGATGATGTATTCCGGGAACCACTTGAATACGGGGATTCGTATTCCGAACCTGAAATCGAAGCTTTGCTGCAGCGCTTGCACAGGGAGTTAGAGAAACAGGATGTGCCGGCAGGAAAAAGGATAAACCTGTACCGGCTGATAGCTGTAGCGGCCAGCCTGTTGCTCCTGGTGGGATTAGGCGGATATCTTTTGTACACACAGGGAAAAGAGCTGCCAAAACAAAATGTGGTGGCTACCAGGAAGGGGTCAAAATCCTATATCCTGCTTCCGGATGGTACACAGGTATGGTTGAATGCAGACAGCAAAGTGTCGTATGACGAAGATTTTGGAAAGGCAGACAGGGAGATTGTGCTGACGGGTGAAGCATACTTTGATGTGGTGAAGGACAAGAACCGGCCGTTTATTATTCATACGGCTACTATTGATGTAAAAGTACTGGGTACCATCTTTAATGTAAAAGCGTATGGGAATGACCGGAGCACTGAAACAACCCTTATCCGGGGATCGGTGGAGGTTAGCATGCGGAAGGATCCCGCCCGAAAGTTTTTGTTGGAGCCATTTGAAAAGATCTCCATAAACAATTCAGGAACCGTACTGGATAAAGGAGTGGCTGGAAAGGAAACAACGATCCTGTACGCTGTAAAAAAGATAAAGCCGGTTGAAGACAGCTCTGGCCCGGCAGAAACGCAGTGGGTTAATAACCGGTTGGTTTTTGATAAACAGCGATTGGATGAAGTGGCCAGGGAATTGTCGCGGTGGTTCAACGTAGATGTTCAGATCACCGGTGAACAACTGAAATTAGTGGAGTATAGTGGGGCCGTTGGGGAGGGGGCCAGCCTGGAGCAGGTGCTGGAGTCTCTCAAATTAACCGGGGCATTTCATTATACCATCCGCAACAAAATTGTAACGATTTCGCCATAAAATAAAAAACAAAAAAGTATGTACATGAAGAGTTAAAAAAAGCGGGAAATGTTCGTAGCATTCCCCGCAAAATTTGCAGCAATAAAAACCGCTTCCCCAAGCGACATTATCACATTAAATCATTGCAAAAATATGAAATTAATCATTCATGCTTTGGTAAAACCGAGGCATCGAACCTTTATTAAGTTATTCCTTTTGATGAAGCTTTCCATTCTAATGATCCTGGTAACGGGATTTCAGTGTATTGCAGCTACAAGCAGCGGACAGGAAAAAGTAAGTCTGAACTTACGGAATATACCGGTTGAGCAGGCCCTTAAAAATATTGAACGGCAGACCAGCTATAGCTTTTTTTATAAGAACGAGCTATTGACGGGTCTCCGCGTTCGTACAACTGTAAAAGATGTAACGGTAGACCAGGCATTGGCGGAACTATTGCAGGGCACAGATCTTAGTTACAGGAAAACCGGGAACCGGATGATCACCATCTTCCGGCCCGCAAGACAGCAGCAGGCTCTCTCATGGGTACTGAACGGAAAGGTGATTAATGTGCAGAGCGTTCCGGTTGTGGGCGCTTCCGTTTCCATTAAGGGTACACAGCGGGGTGCTTCTACGGATAATGATGGAAAATTCATGATCGAAGTAGATTCCGAACAGGACTCATTGGTGGTTACGGCTGTTGGATACAAAAGCAAAACACTGGCAGCGGGTACCGACCGGAATACTGTGATCGTACTGGAGGAAGACCTGGAAAAGCAAAAAATGGATGAGGTAGTGATCACAGCCTTCGGACAAAAGCAGCGTAAAGAAGCCGTGGTGGGATCCGTAACAACGGTTGATCCCTCAACCTTACGGGTACCTTCGAGCAACCTGACCACGGCCCTGGCGGGTCGTATTGCCGGGGTAATCGCCTATCAGCGCAGCGGGGAACCCGGAGCCGATGACGCCCAGTTTTTTGTGCGCGGTGTAACTACCTTTGGTACAGGTAAGGCTAACCCGCTTATCCTGATTGATGGGGTAGAGATGGAAACCGGCGATCTTTCCCGGTTAACGGTGGATGATATTGCCAGCTTTTCGGTGATGAAAGACGCCAATGCAACGGCGCTGTATGGTGCAAGAGGCGCCAATGGCGTTATCCTGGTTACCACCAAGGAAGGAAAGCAGGGCCAGGCCCAGGTAAAATTCAGAGCAGAAACTTCTTCCTCTTCTCCCACGGAGAACGTGCGTTTTGCAGATCCTGTTACCTTTATGAAAATGCAGAACGAGGCCCTACGCACCCGGACAACGGGTACCCGTCTTCCCTATGATGAAAGTAAGATCTATTTTACCGAACAGGGAGCGAATCCTGTAAGATACCCTGCTATTGACTGGCAGAAGATGCTGCTGGATAAGGTTACCTATAACCAGCGCTATAACCTCAACGTAAGTGGGGGTGGAAAAGTGGCCCGTTACTATATTGCCGCAGCCTACACACGGGATAACGGGATCATTAAGATGGATAAACGGCAGAACTTTAATAATAATATCCAGATCAACCGGTATTCTTTAAGGTCCAACGTAAATGTAAACCTTACAAAGACAACCGAAGCCATCGTAAGGCTAAGTGGTACCTTTGATAATTACCAGGGGCCGCTGGATGGTGGTACCGGTTTGTACAATAAGGCCGTACTGGCCAACCCGGTATACTTTCTGCCCTTTTATGAGCCCGACTCTGCAAATATTTATACCAAACATATCCTCTTTGGAAATACAGCGGCCGGAAACTACCTGAACCCCTATGCGGACATGGTAAAGGGATACCGGACGGATGACCGCTCATCGATGTACATCCAGTTTGGATTGAACCAGAACCTCAATTTTATTACCAAGGGGCTGTCGGCAAGGGCCATGTACAATATTAACCGGTTTGCAGACCTGGAAGTAAGACGCCAGTACATACCGTTCACCTATGCATTGGCTCCGGTAGCAGAAATAGGTGCGGGGAGAAATGATTACCGGCTGATGCCGCTCAATCCGAATACGGGTACCGATTACCTGGATTATGTGCCTTCACCCAGGACCATGAATAATTCGGTGTATTTTGAAACTGCGCTGAATTATGACAACCGCTTTGGCGACCATTCGGTTTCCGGTATGTTGTTGTTCAATGTGCGCGAAAATAAAAACGGTTCCTATGATGATCTGCAAAGCTCGCTGCCGCAGCGAAACGCAGGCCTGGCCGGAAGGCTTACTTATGGCTATGACAACCGGTATTTTGTAGAGGCCAATTTCGGGTACAATGGTTCTGAACGGTTTTCTAAGGAAGAGCGCTGGGGTTTCTTCCCCTCCGTTGGTGCGGGCTGGGTGATATCCAATGAGGAATTCTGGGAATCGATGAAAGATATCGTTTCCAAATTAAAGCTCAAAGCCACTTATGGCCTGGTGGGTAACGATGCCATCGGTGATATTAAAGACCGCTTCTACTATCTTTCCAATGTCAATATGAACAATAGCGGCAGGGGTTTTTCATTTGGGGAAAACTTTGGGTATAACAGGCCGGGGATCTCCATCTCCCGTTATTCGGATCCCTTAATTACCTGGGAGGTAAGTCAGAAAAGCAACTATGGCGTGGAACTGAGCCTGCTCCGCAATATCAATATCCAGGCCGATTATTTTGTAGAAAAAAGAAGCAAGATCCTGCAGCTGCGCGCCGATATTCCCACTACCATGGGTCTGCAGGCTAGCCCCAAAGCCAATATTGGCAAGGCAAACGGAAGGGGCGTTGATATCTCTTTAGACTATACTCAGAATTTTTCGCAGGATTTTTGGGCCGTTGTGCGCGGAAACTTTACCTATGCTTCCAGCAAGTTTGAACTGTATGAAGAGCCCGATTACGCCGCCACACCCTGGCGGTTTCATAAGGGACAAAAAATTTCACAGCGCTGGGGCTATATCGCCGAACGCTACTTTTTAGATGATGAAGAAGTGGCCAACTCCCCCCTGCAAACCTTTGGCGAGTATAAAGCCGGCGATATCAAATACAAGGATATCAATAATGACGGGCGGGTTGATGAAAATGACCAGGTGCCTATTGGGTATCCTACCACGCCGGAGATCATCTATGGGTTTGGTCTTTCCATCGGCTACAAAAAATTTGATTTCAACTGTTTCTTCCAGGGCTCTGCGCTATCGTCCTTCTGGATCGATCCTTCCGCTGTGGCGCCTTTTGGATCCGATCAGGATATTGCCGGTGTACAAAACCGGGCCGTGCTGCAGGCTATTGCAGACAGCTATTGGTCCGAAGATACCCGGGATATATTTGCCTTCTGGCCCCGGCTGTCCACTACCAATATCGACAATAACACGGTTTCCAGCACCTGGTGGATGCGTAACGGCGCCTTCCTGCGTATGAAAACGGCCGAGATCGGGTATACCATGTCCCAATCGCTCTTAAAAAGGATCGGTTTTAGAGGCGCCCGCATCTATGCTTCGGGGAATAACTTATTCCAGATCCGGAACTTTAAGCTATGGGATCCCGAGCAGGCCGGTAATGCCTTTAACTACCCCGTTCAGCGTGTAGTGAACCTGGGAATCAATCTTGAACTTTAACGATGAAATCTGACATGATGCAAATAATAATGAATAAATACAGGATAATACTATTGGTATTGCTGAGCCTTGGCAGTTTTGGCTGCAAAAAATATCTGGATGTGGTTCCGGACGGCGTGGCCACACTGGACAATGCGTTCAGCAACCGGGCCAATGCGGAAAAATTTCTTTTTTCCTGTTTTAATATGATGCCCAATCAGAATGACCCCTTTACCTATCCGGGCAATGTGGGCTCTGATGAAATCTGGTGGGATATGGATAACAGCGGTATTCATGGAAGAAGCGGATCCCAGATTGCCAGAGGTGGCCAGAACATGACCGACCCGCTTTGGAATTACTGGGATGGGCGCCGCGATGGTAAGAACATCTGGGTCGGCATCCGGGATTGCAATATCTTTTTAGAAAATATCGGCAAGGTACTGGACATTACCGATTATGAACGGTCGCGCTGGATTGCAGAAGTAAAATTTGTAAAAGCCTACCTGCATTATTACCTGTTTCAGCTTTATGGGCCCATTCCCATCGTAGATAAGAACTTGTCGATGGAAGTAGACCCCGCTGAAGCGAGGGTGTACCGTGAGCCGGTGGATAAGGTGACCGATTATATTGTAAACCTTTTGGATGAGGCCAAAGAAGGTTTGCCGGAGATGATTGAAGACCCCATCAATGAAATGGGCCGGCCTACCAAAGTGGCCGCGGCCGCGCTTAAAGCAAAGGTATTGGTATGGACGGCCAGCCCGCTGCTGAACGGGAACCCCGACTATACGCAGGTTACCGACAACCGCGGCACAAAGCTTTTTCCGGCAACAGCAGATCGTAACAAATGGGTGCGCGCAGCGACCGCTATAAAGGAAGCAATGGACATGGCGCATTTGTTGGGTAATGCACTCTATCGTTATAAAAACGGGTTAATCAACATCGCGGACACCCTGCAATTAAATTTCACCATAAGAGGGGCGGCAACGGAGCGGGCTACCCTGAACCCCGAAATTATTTTTGCGCCCACCACATCTGCCAACAGTTTTCAAAACTATTGCACACCCAATTTTTACCCCAGCCAGGTAGCGGGAAGTCAGGAATTGTGCGCGACCCTGAAAGTTGCTGAGCAATTCTATACCAATAATGGGGTGCCCATCGATGAAGACCCTTCCTGGAACTATGCAGACCGGTATAGTAGGCAAAAGAACACGGACAAAACCCATAAGTATTTTATTGCCAGCAATGAAACCACGGCAAAACTGAACTATTTCAGGGAACCAAGATTTTACGCCAACCTGGCATTTGACCGCGGGCTTTATGATGTGCAGGCGTTATTGGGAGTAACCACGGCCACTATTAAAAACCGGAGCGGGGAACCGCAGGGCGTTGTCTATAGCGCAAACCATATTCCTACGGGCTACTTTATAAAAAAACTGGTGAGCTTCCGGTCTTCGATTACCGGTACCGGCTTAAGCCCGTATAATTATACCATACCGGTGATCCGGCTGGCAGATCTTTACCTGCTGTACGCGGAAGCGCTCAATGAAGTAAAGGATGCACCGGATCAGGAAGTGTATCAGTGGGTAGATAGCATCCGTACCCGTGCCGGCCTCAAAGGGGTGGAAGAGTCCTGGAGACGCTATTCATCACTGCCTACCAAGCCCACCACCAAAGAAGGAATGCGGGAGATCATTAAGCGGGAACGCATGATTGAACTGGCCTTTGAAGGGCAGCGGGCCTTTGACCTGAGGCGCTGGAAAGACGCACAGAAATACCTCAACCAGCCCGTGCAGGGATGGAACTTCCAGGGATTAAATGACCAGGACTATTATGAGGTAACCACCTATTTTAACAGTCGCAACTATACTTACAAGGATTATCTGTGGCCCTTATACCAGGTATCCGTTATCCGGAACTCCAACCTGGTACAGAACCCCGGATGGTAAAATGATTATAAACATGAAACAAGTGATTATGTACAATATACATTTTTGGAACAGGGGCATCCTGACGCGCATTACAGCATTTGCCCTCCTTGCTGTTTTGGTAACGGCATGTAAACGCGAGGAGATTGGCCAGCCACGCACCGATAGCAATCCTCCGCCGGCTATAACAAGTGCCGAAGCAACGGCCACACCCGGCGGGGCCATTATCAGCTACCAGCTCCCCAATGAAACGGATATTTCCTACGTGCTTTGCGAGTATACCGGCGACAACGGTGTAAAAAAAGTAACCCGGTCTTCCGTATATCAAAATTCGGTTAACGTAGAAGGGCTTGGAACAGTAGCTCCGGTTGATTATTCGCTTTACCTGGTAGACCACAGCGAAAATAAATCGCCGGCCTATTCCGGAACCTTTGTGCCCCTGGAACCGGCACTGAAAACAGTGTTTAAAACCATTAAGATAACACCCGACTTTAGCGGCGTGCTCGTGAACTGGAGCAATGAAACCAAAGAGCTTCTGGGTTTCTTTCTCTATGCCGTTAACAACCAGGGAGAATGGGAGGAAGAGGGACTTTCTTTTTCCAGCAAGGATGAAGATGTGCGTGCTATGAGAGGGTTTGATACCACCCGCCGCCAGTTTGGCGTGCGCATCCTGGACCGCTTTGGGCATACAACCGATACCCTGGTGGAGGCAGCATCGCCCCTGTTTGAAAAACAGCTGGATAAGAAAAAATTTACCGATGGCTACCTCGCCGGTGATAACAACACCAGCCACAATAACCGGCCGCTTTCTAATGTATGGGACGGCAGCACCAGCGTAATCTGGCATACCCAACCAACGGCGGGATTTGTGATGCCCGAAACCTTTACCATCGATTTGGGTGTAAGTGCATTACTAAGCCGGATGGTGCTTTGGAACCGTCTGGATTACTCCTACGCTCAGCACAATCCCCGGTTTTTTGAAGTGTGGGGCAGCAATACACTCAGCCATAGCCGCACGGATGACTACTGGAAAACAGATGCCTGGAAAAATGAATGGACACAGTTGGGCGATTTTGAGGAAGTGAAGCCTTCCGGCGGGCCCGGCATTACCAATGAAGACAAGGCTGCGGAAGCGGCGGGTTTCGAGTTTCTGTTTAAACCGGGCGCTGGCAAAATGCGTTACCTCCGGTTTGTGGTTAAGGAAACCTGGCAAAAGACAGCGGCAATTCACTTTGCAGAGCTTTCCATATTTGGAGATGATTCTGCAAACAAATAAAAAATATAATACGATCATGAAGCTATATAGGAATTTATTTTCAAAGGAACGGTCATCAGGCAAGCTGTGGGGGAGTTTGATGGCGATGCTGATCATTGCATGCGTTGGTACCTCCTGTCATAAAAGTATGTACGATGTAAGCGATCCGTTCTACGACCGGCCGGAGGGCGTTTACCTGGGAGTGGTTGACTCCCTTAAAGTAGCGCCGGGATATAACAAGGCCAAATTTACCTGGGAGGTAAAAGCAGATCCCCGCATTACGCAAACGCTCATTTACTGGAACAAAAGGGAAGATTCTGCCATCATAAATATTACGCGCCCGCAAAACGAACGCATGGCGATGGAATACACCCTGGAAAATTTAAGCGAAGGCGATTATATATTCGAATTCCTGACAAAGGACGCTACCGGGCTTCGCTCATTGCCCCGGCAGGTTTCCGTGTCGGTATATGGAGATACTTACGTTGGAAATCTGAGAAACCGGACGATAGCGTCCATTGCCAAACAGACCAGTGGAAATATGCTGGTAAACTGGAATGCAGTGGCAAGCGCTGCCATTGTTTATACAACGATAAAATACCAGTTAGATGGAGCGGAACAAACCGTTCGCGTGGAAAATGCAACTACCCAAACTACACTGCAGGGGCTTCAATCAGGAACCAGCATACAAGTGGCAACTGCTTTTTTACCGGCAGGATCTATCGATACGTTAACTGCCGTTGCTCAGTCTTACGTATTGCCTTAAACAGGAGAGGAAGAAGTGCAGCGGAACTAAGAATTTTATATCAGATACTATATGAAACGCGGGGTGTTTGCTATCTCCGCGTTTTTTTATGCAAATGATTTCCGGCACTTTAATGGGCCGGGATGATGACAACAGACAATACCATGAAACAGGTTTAATTATTGATTTCGGGTTGTTTCCTATAAATTTTGTTCTTTAAAATAAAAGGATATCCTCAAAGAGTCTTTCGTTGATGGAGCAGGGAACCGTATAGTGTTGGTGTGCATGAAAAAGTGTGATAAATGGGTAAAATAGGATGATAAATACTTCCTTGCCATTGGGGAAGCCTGGCTAAAACAAAGTAGCTTGCGGGGTGGTAAAAATAAAAAAAATAAAGTAGGGAATCAATACGGCACTCCGGTGGTAAAATAAAATTGCTTTGCCTCAGTGGCAAAAAATGATTCCCGGAGGCTGCATATTTATAAAACGTATGCGATATGAAAAAATGGATTGATCCTGTTGTACCGGTGCTGATAATTTCAATACTGGCAATCGGTTGCTCCCCGAAGGTGATGCCCCCGGCGCCTTATGGAGCGCTGCCAGGTAAGCGCCAGCTGGAATGGCACAAAATGGAAACCTACGCCTTCCTGCATTTTACGGTAAATACCTTCACCGGCAAAGAGTGGGGATATGGGGATGAAAAGGAAGATGTGTTCAATCCGACAGATTTTGATGCAGATCAGATCATCGGCACATTAGCCAAAGCCGGTTTTAAAGGAGCGATCATTACCGCCAAACACCATGATGGTTTTTGCCTGTGGCCTTCAGCCTATACAAACCATTCGGTGAAGAACTCATCCTGGAAAAATGGCAAAGGAGATGTAGTGCGGGAGCTGTCCAGAGCCTGCAAAAAGTATGGGATAAAGTTTGGTGTTTACCTTTCGCCCTGGGACCGCAATCATGCAGATTATGGCACCACGCAATACATTACCTATTACCGCAACCAGCTTAAGGAATTGCTGACCCAATATGGAGCTATTTTTGAGGTATGGCTCGATGGCGCCAATGGGGGCGATGGGTATTACGGCGGTGCAAAGGAAAAAAGATTCATCGACCGTTCCCATTACTACGATTGGGAAGAAACTTTTAAACTGGTACGCCGGCTGCAGCCCAATGCCATTATGTTCAGCGATGCAGGACCGGATATCCGTTGGGTAGGCAATGAGCATGGGCATGCCAAAGATTCCTGCTGGGCAACCTATACGCCATTGCCGGCTAAAGGATTTACAAAGGCCTATGCCGGAACCTGCCAGTATTGGCTGGGTGAAACCGGTACCCGCAATGGTCAATACTGGATGCCGGCAGAAACCGATGTTTCCATCCGCCCGGGATGGTTCTTTCACCCGGCAGAAGACAGTAAGGTAAAATCACTGTCTCAACTCATGGATATTTATTTTCATTCCGTGGGTAATGGAACTTCATTAAACCTGAATATACCGCCCGATCGTACCGGGAAGATCCATACAACGGATTCCCTGCGCCTGATGGAGTTTAGAAATTATCTGGATCGGGCCTTTTCAAAAAACCTGTTGCGGGGTTGCAAGGCATGGGCAAGTGATACCAGGGGGCGGGCCTACAAGCCGGGAAGGCTGACCGATAATAATCCCGAAACCTACTGGGCTGCTAAGGACGGAACGCAGGGCGCCATTGTTGAGTTTGAACTGAACGGCACAAAAACGATCAATTGCCTGGTTTTGCAGGAGTATATCGCACTGGGACAACGCATTTCTGGTTTTACGGTCGAGTATTTGGCGGATGGGCAATGGAAACAGGCTGCTCGTGGTTCAACGATCGGCTATAAAAAAATAGTGCGTTTTGCACCCTGCAGCACCGGTAAAATAAGACTTCGTTTGGAGGCGATGGCCAGTCCCTTACTATCGGAAGCAGCAGCCTATGAGATCCCGGAGATCTGATAAAAGAGCGCTGCGTATTTGTTGAACAGTATTTGCTAATTATAATAAGTATTTATGAACCGGAGTATTTTGATTTTAATGTTTTTAACAACGGCGTTGATCACAGATGCACAACGCAACTATGTTCCCTCAAAAGAAAACCTGGCCTACCGGCAACAGTTCCAGGATAATAAACTGGGGGTGTTTATTCACTGGGGTATTTACAGTATGCTGGCCGACGGCGAATGGGCCATGTTGCAAAAAAAGATCCCCTATGAAGAATACAGCAAACTGGCTGCAGGCTTTAACCCATCAAAGTTTGATGCGGAAGCATGGGTGGCTGCACTAAAGGCGGGCGGTGCAAAATATATCTGTATTACATCACGTCACCACGATGGGTTCTCCATGTTTGGTACCAAAAGTTCGAACTATAATATTGTGGATGCCACACCGTTTAAGCGCGATGTATTAAAAGAGCTGGCGGATGCCTGTCATAAGCAGGGTATGAAGCTGCATTTCTATTACTCCCTGCTGGACTGGGGGCGTCCTGATTACAATCCCAAGGGAGGAGGGCTTGCTGCAAAATGGACGGGGGAGGGACAGCCGGATTACAACACCTATCACCAGTTTATGTTAAAGCAACTGAGAGAGTTGCTGACCAATTATGGGGAGATCGGTGCTATCTGGTTCGATGGCGCCTGGGATAAAGGAAAGGCGTTTAACTGGAAATTTGATGAGATCTATACACTGATCCATTCATTGCAGCCCGGTTGTCTTGTGATCAACAACCATCACTGGGCAGCGCTGGAGGGTGAGGATGCACAAGCCTTTGAGCGGGATCTGCCGGGACAGAACAAAGCGGGTTTTTCCCATGGCGTGGAAGTTTCAGCGCTGCCGCTGGAAACCTGTGAAACGATGAATACCTCCTGGGGGTATAAGATTACCGATAATAATTATAAATCAGAAAAAACGCTGATCCAATACCTGGTAAAAGCAGCGGGAAACAATGCCAACCTCTTAATGAATGTAGGCCCACGCCCGGACGGAACATTGCCGGAGATTGCCGTACAGCGCTTTGGAGCCATGGGTAAATGGTTACAGCAATATGGAGAAACGATTTATGGTACAAGAGGAGGGCTGGTAGCTGCGCAAAAATGGGGAGTTACCACACAAAAAAAAGACCGCCTGTTTGTGCATATTCTTGATCTGCAGGGTAAGGAATTACTGCTTCCCCTAACGGGAAAGAAGATCCGGTCTGCAAAAGTATTCATCGATAAAAAACCCGTAAAATTTGTTCAGCAGAAGGAGGGCGTTTTGTTATTGCTGGAGAAGCAACCGGATGAAACGGACTATGTGGTGGAGCTGGTATTGAGATAGCAGGGTACAGGTAGCCTTCAACTTTTAAGGATCAGCCGCGGATTCAATTTTGAAGGAGCTTAAGGCAACGAACAGAAGAAATACAGCGCACCGCGGTTGCCGGAGGGGTCGTTATCTTTATCCCGAATGCGCTGTAAAATGAACACAAATAGAAAACAGAAATTAACAATGAGATTTTTGGCGATAGCTCTGCTGCTTCTTTGTGGAAACCCAACGTTCTCCCAAAACAACAGGCAGCAACTTTACTACAGCAAGCCCGCCCAAACCTGGACGGAGGCCCTGCCGGTGGGTAATGGGTTTATGGGGGCCATGATCTTTGGAGATCCCGTCAGGGAAAGGATCCAGCTTAATGAAAATACGCTGTACTCCGGCGACCCTGCAACCAACTATAAAGTGCCCTCCATACGTGAACATTACAATGAAGTAATGGAGCTGATGAATGCCGGCCGGTATTCGGAGGCGCAGGGGCTTATTACGAAACAATGGCTGGGCCGGGCATTGGAGTGTTACCAGCCAATGAGCGATCTGCTCCTGGATTTTGATTACAACGGTGCTATTAAAGACTTCAGACGCTATCTCGATATCGGCAATGCGGTTGCCGGCGTGGAGTATGCGGCAGGTAAAACAAGATATAAGCGCCAGGTGTTTGCATCCAATCCGGACCGGGTGCTGGTGTTCAGAATGAGTGCGCAGGGACCGGGAAAGATCAATGGCAGTATCCGGCTCACTACTCCGCACATACCCGTAATGCAACTGTCCACGGAAGGGAATGAATACCTTTTGAATGGCCGTGCCCCGGGCTTTGTATTAAGAAGGAGCCTGGCGCAGGTAGAAGCTGCAGGCGATCAGCGAAAATACCCCGAACTCTTTAATATGGATGGCTCAAGGAAGCCGTTTGCCAAAACAGTGCTCTATGCCGATGAGGCGGATGGCCTGGGAATGTATTTTCAAAACAGGATCCGCTTTACCCATACCGGGGGTGAAGTGGTGATTAAGGAAGGACGGATTGTTGTAAAAGGGGTGCAGGACCTGGTATTGTATATAACCGCGGCTACCAGCTTTAAGGATTTTCAAACCAGCCCTGCTTTATTCCCGCAGCTGGCTGCAGAACGCACCCGTGCGCAGATGACAAAACTCCGTAAGTTGAGTTACAACGCATTATTGGGACGGCATATAGCAGATTACCGGAAATTGTTTGACAGGGTGCATTTTACTTTAAATACAAAGACCGGACAGGCCCTGCTGCCAACGGATCAGCGGATCATGAATTATGCAAAAGGCGGTGATGAAGACCTGGTAACCCTTTTTTTTCAGTATGGAAGATACCTGATGATTGCCGGATCCCGGAACGGCGGACAACCCTTAAACCTGCAGGGCATCTGGAATGATAAGGTAATACCGCCCTGGGCCAGCGCCTATACCACCAATATCAACCTGGAGATGAACTATTGGCCGGCGGAGGTCACCAACCTTTCCGAATGTCATGAGCCGCTTTTTAACGCCGTAAAGGAATTAGCCGTAAATGGTAAAGAAGCAGCCCTTCGGATCTATGGCAACCAGGGATGGATGGGAAACCATAACATGAGCATCTGGCGAAAGGGCGATCCCATTGATATCTGTGCTTGTTCTTTCTGGCCCATGGAAGCAGGCTGGCTTACCAGTCATTTATGGGAGCACTACCTGTTTACCGGCGATAAAACATTCTTAAAAACAGAGATCTATCCGCTGCTAAGGGGGGCGGTACAGTTTTATAAAGATTGGCTCATTCTTAATAAAGACGGTTACCTGGTAACACCGGTAGGGCATTCGCCGGAAAATGCATTTGTGTATGGCAATGGGCAAAACTCCACCCTTAGTCCGGGTCCCACCATGGATATGGCCATTATCAGGGAAAGTTTTTCGCGTTTTCTGGAAGCTCAAAAAGCACTGGGCGTTGACGATGATTTAAAAACGGAGATTGAAGCAAAACTGGAAAAACTGCTGCCCTACCAGTTGGGCTCTTTGGGGCAACTACAGGAGTGGCAATGGGATTTTAAAGAGCAGGATGTACATCACCGTCACCTGTCGCATTTATATCCCTTTCACCCCGGCAACCAGATCACTCCCAACAGCAGCCCGGTACTGACCGGCGCGGTAAAGCGGGTGCTGGAACGCCGTGGCGATCAGGCTACCGGCTGGTCTATGGGGTGGAAGGTAAATCTTTGGGCCCGCTTATACGATGGCAACCGGGCATTGAGTATCTTATCAAAACTCATTCACCTGGTTAAAGAAGATGACCCGGCTTTTGGGGGGTCCGGGTGTTATGCTAACCTGTTTGATGCCTGCCCGCCTTTTCAGATAGACGGGAACTTTGGTGCTACGGCAGGGATCACCGAAATGCTATTACAGTCGCACGACAGCTACCTGCACCTGTTGCCTGCATTGCCTGATAAATGGGCGCAGGGCGCCATAAAGGGGATAAAAGCGCGGGGGGATTTTGAAGTGGATATTAATTGGGCCGGGCATCGGCTAACGAGCGCCCGGATCATTGCAAAGAAAGGCGGTATCCTGCCCATCAAAAGCCCGGTAGCGCTCCGGATAAAAGGCGGCAGGCTTTTAAAGGATGCTGCAAAAAATCCGATGATGGAGCCCATCCGGACTACCGGCTTCCTGGATCACTCCCGGCAGAAAGGAGGGACTTTTGCCCCGTCCGCAGGGTATACGTACTATTTGAGTACAAAGGCCGGAGAGCAGCTTACTTTAACTGCGTTGAGAAAGTAGTAACCACGCCAGTATTTAAGGTCTTTTTGCTCCTGCCGGAACTGAAAAGGTAAGTTTGTTATGCCTGGTCCGGGGCCATGCGTTTGGGAAAATGGGACCTGGATTAATGCCGGGCCTGGTGATAACGGGTAAGCCCGTCAATAGCGGAGGGGAACAGATTGCCCACCGTCATCCCATGGCGGGCCGCCACCTCCTCAAAAATATCCTTCAGGTAATAGGCAACAGATCCCACAGCATTAATGGAATAGTGCTGGTAATTGGGGTAATGGACAATGATCTTTTTGAAAAAGTCATCAAAGTTGACTATGACCAGTTCCCGGCAATAAGTGTTCTGAATATGCGCACCGGCAAATGCAGCAAACCGGGCACAGTACCGGTTGGGTGTTTTAGTGGTATATACTTCATTAATGAGCTGCTCCGGCGTTAGCTGGTACCGGTCTTCAAAAGCCTGCTTTAGTTCACCAGACATTTCCCCCCGGATATAGCCCGCAATAATCATTTTGCCGAGATAGGCTCCGCTTCCTTCATCACCCAATAAAAAACCGCCGGATTCAATATTATGGGTGATCTCCTTTCCATTATACAGCCCGCTGTTGCTGCCGGTACCCAGGATGGCGGCAAAGCCCGCATCTTTTTGCAGTAGGGCCCGGGATGCAGCCAGGAGATCCGTTGCAAGAGAAACGCCGGCATGCGGAAACACCGAAGCGATTCCATTTTTTAAAACCATATCCGCCTCCGCTGAATAACCCGCCCCCGCGCTGTAAAAACAAACCTCCCTTATTTGATCGCAGCAGGAAGCCAGTATGTCTGGTAACGCTTTTTGTAGAGACTGCTCAATATACCGGGCGTCTACAAAAAAAGGGTGGTATCCCTCGGTTTCAAAATTAAATACCGACTCGTCATTGATAAAACTCCAGGAAGTCCGGGTGGCGCCGCCATCTGCAATAAGGATCATCGTTGTTATTTGTTTTTAAGAGCGGAATTGATTGAAAACCGCAAAATCTTGTTTTTTAAAGATATTCCAGGTTTCCTTTCTAAATAATTGGAATTTAAAATTTTACTTCAATATTTTACAGGCTTCAGGCCGGCATTAAATCGGTTTGTTTGCGTAAAATAAAATAAAAATCCGCAAAAAATCCGCAAAATAATTGTTTTTTCTATGTTTTGAATCTATATTGCGTATCGTTTTTAGTTGTAAGAAAACTAAAATAAAATGATTGCAAATATCACCACAAAAATCTTATTTAATACTTAAACAGAAGCTGCCACAGCTCCTTCCAATTGTTCAAAAAAAATCATATTCAATTTAGTGTTTTATGAAAAGAAAGTTTAGTCTGTTGCCAGTAGCCTGCTCGCTTTGTTTGCTGGTGTTTTTTTCCTGTAAAAACAATGATGGCAAACAGGGCGCCAAATCGCGGTACGCCGAACCGCTTACTACAGAGGAGGCCTTGAAAAAGTTTGAACTGGATCCCAATTTTGAAATACAGGTATTTGCGGCGGAACCCTATATTACCGACCCGGTAGACCTGGCTTTTGACGAAAATGGGGTGGCTTACGCCGTGGGCATGCCGGATTATCCCTATGCGCCCAAACCTGGTGAGGAAAAAGGAAATATCAGGGCGCTACTGGATTTGAATAAAGACGGTCGCATCGATTCATCGATTGTCTTTGCCGATAAACTTTCTGAAGCAACCAGTATACTGCCCTGGAACGGCGGACTGATTGTAACAGCCGCCCCGCAAATCCTGTTTCTGAAGGATACAAATAATGATTATAAGGCCGATATAAAAGAAGTATTATATACCGGTTTTTACAAAGCCAATTCGGAAGCACAGATCACCAGCCTGCGGTATTCGGTAGATAACTGGATCTATGCCAATAACCGCGGACAGGCGGGAGAAGTGAGCGCTCCTGATGAGCCCAATGTATCACCCTTAAATATGCAGGGCGCCGATTTCCGGTTCCGGCCTGATCAAAAAAAGTTTGAACAGGAAACGGGCCCCGGCCAGTTTGGCCAGGCTATTAATGATTGGGGGCACCGGTTCTTCACAGAAAATTCGATACATATCCAGGAGTCCGTTATTCCCTGGAGATACACCCACCGCATTGAGTATTTAAAAAATCCAAGGGCTATTGTTAATATCTCTGATCACGATCCTATTATGTATCAAAGGACCGAAACGCCCTATTGGCGCCAGGCACGGACCGATGCGCGCAACGTAAACTTTAAAAAACAGGGCTCCAAGCAAATTGAATATGCAAGGGATCATTTTACCGGTTCCTCGGGTGGAACGGTGTATGATGCAGACGCTTTTCCCAAAGAGTTTTACGGAAATGTGTTCACCGGTGATGTGGCCGGCAGCCTGGTGCACCGTGATATACTTAACCTTGATCTGCAAAGCGCAGTATACACAGCAAAACGCGCGGCAAGTGAAAATGACCGGGAATTTCTGGCTACTACTGATGCCTGGTTCCGGCCGGTTGGCTTTACTGTTGGCCCCGATGGGTATTTGTACGTTATTGATTATTACCGGCAGCATATCGAAACGCCGGTATCAATCCCCGACAGTCTGAAGACGGACATGGATTTTATGCGTGGAAGCGATATGGGAAGGATTTACCGCATTGTTCCAAAAGGGAAAAAAGCAATTACAGACTATGCCAAATTATCGGTGATGACCGCTGCCCAGCTGTTACCTTATCTGGGCAACGGTAATCAATGGTACCGTTTGCAGGCGCAGCGGCTAATTATTGCAAAACAGGATAAAACCGTTACTGACACGCTGAAGCAAATTGTAAAAACGACCACTAATCCTTTAGAAAGATTGCACGCTATTTATACCCTGGATGGATTACAGGCATTGGACGCAGCTGCCGTAAAAATTGCCCTGGCTGATGCAACTCCCGGGGTACGGGAACACGGGCTGGTATTGGCCGAGCGTTATCCCGAACTGGCTGCTGAAATCGGGAAGATCGCAGTTAACGATCCTGCTACAAGAGTGTCCCTGCAGGCTGTGTTAAGTATTGGGAACGCAAAAAATAAACCGTTGGCCAAAGATGTTTTATTACAGGTTGCTGAAAAATACGGAGGAAGTAATGCATGGTATAAAACAGCCATATTGAGCAGTACCGAAGGCAGTTCAACAGGATTTTTTAAATCGCTGATTGACCGCAAAACATTTTTCAATGAATTTGTTGCCAATAAGGGAGCCCTGGTAGAGGACTATGCAAGCATTATTGCTGCCCGTAATAATCCTGCAGAAGTAGCTACATTGCTGAAGCAGATGGATGCAGCGGCCCTGACCGGTAATCCGGCATGGAAATATGCCATCATAAAAGGGCTGGGTAAAGTGTACAGCACCGGCAAAATAAAGATCAGCCCCGCAACACTGGCTCAAATTGAAAAACTAAAAGCCAGTCCGGCAAAAGATATTGCGGATACCGTTGCCAAATATGTGAAGATAAAAGATGAGAAAAAATAGATTAAAAATGTACGGAGGTATCCGGTTTGTTTGTTTTTTTATTGTAAGCCTTGCGGGCAGTTATTGCTCCTGTGCTCAGGATTTGGGGAAGGGCTTTTATGACTACGGTGTTGCCTGCCCCGAAAGCAGCGACAGGGGGGTGGTGGCTACTACCGGCCCGGGGGGAAAGAATGTTGTTTTGGCCTGGCTGTTTGACCACAGGGGCGGCTATGGGTTGTTGTCTATAGATGCAGCTTCGGGTACCACCCGTCAGGTTGATCTTCCGTTTTCCCCGGGTGATGCGCCCTATGCCTCCATTTTGTCTTCCGGCAATAAATTTTATGGTTACTTCAACCGCAATTTTGCGGAATTTGATCCGGTAAGAAATGAATTTACCTTTTCGAAAAAAGGGCCCGATCTTACAGCAATGGCTTTTACCGAAGATGATAAAGGGGTAATATGGGCGGCCACCTATCCCAATTGCGGGTTGGTTTCCTATGATCCTGAAACCCGGCAACTGGCCGACTATGGATTTATAAATAAAGAAGCCTGGATGCAATACCCGCGGGCTATTGCAACAGATGCGCAGGGCTGGGTATATGTGGGTATTGGGTCTACCGAAACACAGATCATTGCCGTTAACGCCAAAACCCGGGAAACCCGCAGGTTGCTAAGCGGAGACAAACGGCTGAAGGGATGGCCGGTATTGTACCGGGCTTTAGACGGTAGGGTATATGGCACCGCCTCAAAAGACGAAGCCGGAAAGATGATCGTATTGTATAATGGTGCGGCAACATTTACCGGTGATGCATTTAAAGTGATTGATGAAAAGCCATCCATTACCGGCGCGCAAACCCTGTTTTATAAAAAATTTCCGGATGGATCGGTTATACAAAGTATTGACTTTCGCCTGCGGGAGTTGGTAATTAAGCGCCCGGCGGGGGAAAAGAAAGTGAAATTTACCTATACCAGTGAGGGGAGCCTGGTAATGGCGGTAGACGTAACATCAAAAGGAAAATTAATTGGGGGTACCACATTCCCCATGCGGTTCTTTGAATTTGATCCGGCTGCCAATACGTTTAAAAATTACAACGCGCATGGGCAGTATAATGCTTCAGCAGTATTTAAAAATGATGTTTATTTTGCGGCATACCCCTATGGCGCCCTGGTGCGGTATAATGCGGACCAAAAAGTGAGCGAGGATCCCAAAACGGCTAACCCCGTTGTATTGGGCCAGGATAAGCAGCACGTACACCGGCCGCACCGGGTACTGGTACTGGACCAATTAGGGAAAGTATTATTAACCGGTACCCCGGAGTATGGGTACACCGGCGGCGGCATGTTGATTTATAATTATAAAGGGGGGCGTATACAAAATTTGAGCGACAGCATGCTGATTCCCGATCAGTCTACCATGAGCATGGCGGCCCTGGATAAAAACCAGGTGCTTTGCGGCACTACTACGGCCCCCGGAACGGGCGGGTTAAAGAAAGCAACGGAAGCCACACTCTATCTCTTTGATGCAAAAAACCTGAAACCCATCTGGCGCCAAAATGTGTTGCCAGGCACGCAAACCTATAGCGACCTGTATAGGGCGGGTTCGCTTGTTTATGGCATTGCGGATAGCAAACTGTTTTTTGTTTTTGATCCCTCCAAACGCCGTATCATTTATAAAGAAGCCATACCGGACGCCTTTGGGCCTGTAGTAACGGTGCAATCGCCGCGGGTGTTTGTAGAAGATCCTGCTACGGGCAACTGCTATCTGATTTGCCGGAAGGGTATTTTAAAAGTAAACAAAGCATCTTTTAAACTGGAAACAGCGGCTATGTCGCCCGTGGCTATTGAAGCCGGCGGAGCCTGGCACGATAATAAGATATATTTTATAAGCGACTCCCATTTGTGCAGCTATCAATTAAAATAAGAGTTTTATGCAAGACAGACGTAGATTTTTGAAGGGGATATTTCTTTCTGCAACGACAACCGTTTTTGGCGCTGCGTTGTTGCAGTCCTGCGGAGGTAATGAACCTGCCGCTAAGGAGCCTGCAACGCCGGCAAAGGCAGATAAGCCTGCGGCGGCCCCCGAGGCCCCGGGCACGGCTATTATCGACAGTTCACAAATGACCCAGGAAGATTTTGATAAAAGAAAAAGCCTGGGTTATGTGGAAAAATCGCCCATGGAAGATAACCGCTGCGAGAATTGTGCACTGTATCTGAAACCGGAAGGCGATAAAAAATACGGCGGCTGCCAGCTGTTACGCGGCCCCATCTCCCCGGATGGATATTGTCCTTACTGGGCGGCCAAGCAGGCCTGATGCCGTAAGATAGGTTTTAAAATGCCCGGCGTTCACAACTTTTCCGGATCCGGGTTTTATGGCATATATCGTAAATCATTGAGAAGTGAAGGTTCATTAAGAATGATGACGGCTTAATAGCTCTTAACTCCTTAAAGGTTTTTCAGGCTCTGTTTTTTAGTAGCTTCTAAGAAAACAAATGCTGCCAGATAATATTATAGATATCTGTAGGCGCTGTTTCCCGCAACCCGGTAGCGTTTTTTGTAATCAATAGCGGTTTGTAATCATCGGCAACAAAGGGGCTCCCGTGCGAACCTTTGACCAACGATGCATCCAAAGGAATTACATCCATAACATAACGCATGCCGAGTTTCTTTTGGAGCAGTTTACGGGCGGCTCGTAATTTCGAGGTCATAAACATTTCTACCGGGTCGTAACCGGGTTTTTTATGTATATCCACACAGCGCGCATAATCCGGTGCCCGCTGGTCATCCTCCCAAAAATAATAAGTAAACCAGCTGTTATTGTCCGCTATTAAAACCAGGTCGCCGGAGCGCTCGTGATGCAGATGGTACTGGGCCTGGGCCGCTTTATCCAACACTGCGGCAATCCCTTTGTTGTTTTCAAACAAGGCCTTTATTTCGGCAACCCGGTCTTTGTCTTTGATATAAATATGAGCAACCTGGTGATCTGCCACGGCAAAGGCTTCAGACGCGCCGGCATCCAGCAGCTCCAGCCCCCGCTCTTCTCTTATGGCGATATATCCTTTTTTGCGAAGGGCTCTGTTTACATGGATCGGGTTATGTACGGGTACAATGCCATATTCTGAAAGCAGAATGAGTTGAGCATTCTGTTTTTCGTAGTATTGTATTAATTGCGTTACTACTTTATCAATTTCGAGGCAGTCTTTTTTTATGAGAGTTTCATCGTTGCCAAATTTTTGTAAGCAATAGTCCAGGTGTGGCAGGTAAATCAGCGTTAATGTGGGGTTATAGAGCTGGTCGGTTTTTATAGAAGCATCTGCAATCCATTGTGATGATCTGATATTAGCGCCTGGCCCCCAAAACTGGAAGAGCGGAAACTGACCCAGCTCCTGTTGCAGGATGTCCCTCAATGATGCCGGGTGCGTATAGCAATCCGGTATTTTTCTTCCGTCTGCAAGATAATTGGGGCGCGGTGTGGCGCTGTAATCAACAGCCGCATACATATTGTACCACCAAAACATATTACTGGCGGTAAAGGAGGCATCGGCTTCTTTTGCCGCTTCCCAAATCTTTTTTGACTGCACCAGGTGGTTGGATTGTTTCCAGAATTTTATTTCGGCGTCAGTATGGTCGTACCAGCCGTTGCCTACAATGCCGGTTTCGGACGGCCACTTGCCGGTAAGGTAGGTAGATTGTACTGCCGTAGTTACCGCCGGCGCCATGGGCGCTATCAGGTTTAGCTGGTGCTGCGCGGCATAGCTGTTTACAAACGGCAGCAGGTGAAGGATGGATTTTGATAAACCTACAATATTGATGACAACGGTCTTTTGCATAATTATTTGTTCAGTTGCTGGAGCACCCATTTCATTTCCCGGGTAATGGATGCTGCCATGTCTTTTTTTAGGGCTTTGGGAAGCACCTCCCAGGTATAGGTTTCAATTTCGAGGTGCCGGGTAAGCGGCGATTGTTTATGAATATTCAAAAGGGCAACAATGTCTTCCTGGGTAGTGGACAGCGGGATTATTTTTTTTGTAAAAACAGGCACATGGTAATGTATGCGCCATTCCCTGGTATGCGGGTCCTTGCTGTGTTTCAGCGCTTCCGGCAGATCGGGGTACAATGCCTTTTCATCTTGTTTATTACGGCTGATAACCTGGTGCAGATAGGTAGGCTCCAGGAAGTTTTTAACGGCTGCTACCACCAATTTATTATGATCTTTCTTTGAAGTAAAGCCTGCCTTCAATGCGGCGCTGATCTGTATTTTTCCGATACCGATTCCGGATTTTTGCAGTAAAGCGCAATTGGCGGTATGATCTTCATAATTGACCGCGGCATGGCATACATCGTAGCACAGCCGGATGTATTTTTTAAGCAGCTTACGCGCTTTTGATACCGGAATATCCAGCTTCTTGCTTAATTGCGCCGCTCCCCTTTGCATTAATACCCGGGTATACCAATTGATAAAAGAACCGGTATCGGTTAAGATTCCGTCTGGCTCAGGCTCAATAGCGATAAAAATGGTTTTCCCGTATTTTTTATCCAGCGTTATTAAATACTCCACAACGGAAACAAGATTGGAGGTGGCTTTATGAATGGCGCGGTTGGTTGCGTCCTCCGTTTTGTGCCAGTAGCGGTAGCTGAGCGGAGATGTGGAGATGCTCCCCTCCATGGCTGCCGGCAACAATGCTGCCAGTATATTGGCCAGCCGTTTGGTATACCCCACACGTTTTGCCGTGGTCCAGTCCGGTGCGTGTACCTGATCTTTTACTATGGTTTTATGAAAGCCCCCATACGGGAATCCATTGATTGTAAAAACGTAGGCGTTCTGCCCGTTCAACCAGTTTTTAAATTGGTCGAGTTCTTTTTTTTTTGCAAGTGTTTGGGCGGCAGTTGCTGAAAGCCGCAGGCCCAGGCCCATTGCAGCGTGGGGGCTGCATTTTTTTTTAACCTCGGGAAAATATTGCTGCAGTTGGCTAAAATGGGCAGCCCATTCCTCCCCGGAATGAATATTGCTGCAATAAGTAAGGTGGCCGTAATGGGTTATCATGCTATTTATGCTAAAGAGGTAGGTTGTGAAACGGTTGCCAGTTTCTTTGCAGCGCAACGCATGGCAGGCGCATCGATAGCCGTAACATTGAAGGCGCTGCCAATGGCCCTTAATAAGGGAATGGTTAATATACCTCCCAGGTGGGCTTTGAATTCGTCGAGCCCGCATAACAAGGTTTCCGTATCATTCAGCAGGGGATGGGCTATGGGGAGGCCCAAACCGGATAAAAGGTCGAGGATCCTGTTAAGCGCGGCTGCGTCCAGGTAACCCATCAGATGCGCGTAAGTACAATCCAGCGCAATGCCTATGGCCACAGCCTCTCCGTGTAATAATTTATAATCGGACATGCGCTCTAATTTATGGGCGCTCCAATGTCCAAAGTCCAGGGGCCTTGAGGAACCGCTTTCAAACGGGTCGCCATTGGCTATATGCTGCAAATGCAGTTGTGCGCAGTCGATAATGGTTTCCTGCATGGCAGCTTCGCTTCGTTCAGCTAAAGCAGGCGCCAACTGTTCTATCCGTTCAAAGAACCGCGCATCTTTGATGAGCGCTACTTTGATGGCTTCGGAAAGGCCCGAGATCCAGATTCTTGATGAAAGTGTTTTCAAAAATGCCCCGTCATTGATAACGGCTACAGGTGTGGAGAATGTGCCTAAAAAGTTTTTTTTGCCAAAAGCATTAATACCGTTTTTTACTCCGATGGCGGCGTCATTTTGGGCCAGGGTAGTGGTAGGAATGCGGATCAGCCTGATGCCCCGGTGCGCTACCGTTGCGGCAAACCCCGCTACATCGCAAACGGCGCCGCCTCCGATGGCAATAACAAAAGAGTGGCGGTCAATATTGAAACGGTTGATGGCATTGAGTATGGCCTGGTAAGCGCTATTATTTTCTTTGGCTTTTTCACCACCCGGTATTACCAGAAAATGTACTGGAAGATTCCCGGAGGTGTTTTTCTCCAGGTAATTTTTGATATCCGGCTGCAGCTGCGGATGCCGGATACCCGCATTGCTATCGATTACAAATAGCAGGGAGGGAGAAAACTCCGGGCTGGAATTATTGAGTAAAACATCCCGGAATGTTGTATTGTGTGCATCAAAAACCTCGGTAATGAAATGGATATTGTACTGGTAGCTGATAGTAAATCGTTGTTCAATAATCATACATAAAGTTATGTAACAGCAAAGTATTTTCCTAATAAGATTGAGAGCGGCAGCAGGCAAATAATGAGGGCACAAATAAGAAACTGATTGTGGATGGCTGCCCAGGTAGCATCCAGGAAAAGAATACTTAGTACGCCGGCTTTTACTGCTTTGATAATGTTTTTTGGGAGGGGGTTTTGCCAGGCTTTATATAAGGGACGCATAATGCTTATAAAAAAAGGCAACAAAAGCCCCAGCCCCATATATACTTTTGTATAGCCGGTTATAATGCATAGTGTTATAAAAACGATCAGGTATAAAATAAATGCAACGGCCAGGTTTTTCTTTTTGCCGCCATGTACTTCATCCCGGCTAATGGTGGTTACTGCAAAAATATAAACCAGGGGTACAATGGCTAACCAGGCGTTTGGTTTTAGAAGGCCGGGCACCAGCGAAAGGCCCAATAACAGGTTTAGGCCCCGGCAAACACCCATATTGAGGGGCCCTGCAATAGCGTGATGCTTACTTTTGTAGTTGTATAACAGTGCAGCGCATGCAATGCCGCAGGCAATAAAAAAACTGGTGCCGCCAGCCATCGCGCTGCTGGCTAAGGCGATCATCAATAAGACCGTTCCGAAAATGAGCGCTGCCTGTTTGGAGATAGTGCCACTTGGAATTACACGTTCGGGCCGTTCAATACGATCGGTTTCCAGGTCAAAAATATCATTGAACACAATTCCTCCCGCATAGAGCGCTGCAGTTGCTACCAGCAGGAAGATACCATTGGTATAAAATTCGGCGGGTGCATCCCCGTTGCTGTAAAATAAGGCGATGCTGGCACCCGCCAGCACATCGGCCATAGCGGTGATCACATTGGCGGGTCTGCAAAGCGTGATATAATAGAATAGTTTGCGCACCTTATTTAATAATGATGGAGCTTTTATCGATACGCGGCTGCTGCCCACCCCTCAAAACAGAATTGTTTTCAAATTTTTCGGATTGGTTAACGGTGATGCCGTTTGTAAAATCGGTTACGTCTATTTGCCCGCTTTGACCAAATGCAACAATGGCATTGCTATAAGTAACGGCTTTTATCAGGGCATCATCAATGCCTTTTTTCTTCATCAGCATCGCCGTTTTTGGAACGGCCAGGGGGTCGCTGATGCCCCAATCTGCGGCCGAATTGATCATGATGCGTTCGGAACCATATCGTTCTACAATTTCAACCATCCGTTCATTCCCCATTTTGGTAAACGGGTAAATCGTGAAGGCGGCCCAAAAACCGCGGTTCAATACCTCTTCTACCGTTTCTTCATTATTATGGTCAATAATAACCATTGACGGATCCAGCTGGTGTTCCAGTGCAATATCCATGCTCCGCTGTGTGCCCTTTTTTTTATCGCGGTGAGGGGTATGTACCTGTACCGGCAGGGCCGCTTCTTTTGCCAGCTCCAGTTGCAGCCGGTAATATTTTTCCTCCAGTGCCGTTTGGTCATCGAAGCCGATTTCTCCAATACCAACAACGCCTTCTTTGTAAATGAAATGAGGTAATAGTTCCATTACGGCTTCTGCCAGTGCTTCATTATTGGCCTCCCGGGAGTTAAGCCCGATGGTACAATAATGCTTAATGCCAAATTGGCCCGACCGGAAACGCTCCCAGCCCAGCAGCGCACTGTAATAATCCTTAAAAGTGCCTACAGCTGTACGGGGTTGTCCCAGCCAGAAAGAGGGCTCAATCAGCGCCACAATGCCGTTATCGGCCATTGCCTGATAATCGTCTGTGGTGCGCGAAGTCATATGCACATGGGGATCAAAAAAGCACATATCCTTTATCAACGCTGTATCAACAGTGTCCGGGAGCGCTGCCCGTTTTTCAATTTCATTATTTCCGCAGCACATATCAGCTGTTTTGTTGTAAGAATTTTGATGTTAGAATTTCCGTTTCTTCCGGAAAGAACGGAGTTGTTAAGCTCCATATTTCGGGGTCTATATCCCGCCGGGCTGCCAGCCTTTCTTCTGCATAGCCAAGGATGGAAGTGGCTAATGCGGTATTCTTTCTTCGTTGCAGGCCGTATATGAACAACAGGTCTTTGCCGGTAAAAATGGCCTTCAGGATCATCTGGTTCCACGCTGCTTCCGGTAAGTATTCAGCGGGGTAATTGTTTTCCAGCATGATCGCTTCCAGCACCGGGCCGATATTGCTCCGGATACCTTCCGTGCAACGCGTAATGAAGGCTTCTGCATAAGCATAAAAGGGGAGCGCTTTGTACAAAACAGTGAGCTCTCCAAGATCGGCCTGAAGAAACAATTTTTCTACTATATCAATATAAGCTTGCTGGTCGGGTACCTCCAGCTGCAGCAATTGGTATAAACGGGCCATATCGGTTATGTTCCAGCTATGCCAATTGGTTTGGGGAAAGTTGCCGGTGAGGTAAATGAATTGCTCCGGGTCGCCCACCGGTTTTTGCCGGGAAAATTTTCGGCCTGCCAGGGAAAAGTCCCGGTTGATGTTTTGCGGTGTTACCTGTTGGCCAATCAGCCAGGTAAAGCTTTCGGCGCTGCTTTGTTTTTGTAAAAACTCCGATAAGGTGGTGCGCAGCAAGGCAATATTATAAGCAAACATTACAGTGTGGTTAACGTGTTACAAAATAGTTTACGAGCACTACTGCCACAACAATTAACAAGCCAAAAAACTCTCTTGCTTTTTCAATATAAGGTTTGTTGGCCTTCATCGATTCAACCAGGCTCGGAGCATTATATTTTTGTATCCAGTCCTTTACGCCGTCTTTTGCAAAGAAAATGCTGATGGAGTAACCAAAACAAAGTGCGGCAACTACCAGGCAGGCCACCGGAAAATAATAGCCAAACACGGCAAGGCCGCAAAGCACCGCCGGAATGCCATAGATGCTTACCCAAAGCCAGGCATCGCTGTCGTTTAAGTTTACCCAGGCAAAACCGATAAAAGCGATGCAGAAAATAATATTAAAAACCAGTAAGAACATCGTTGCAAAATTAGATGCACAAGATAAGGTTTGAAGATCCAGTTTCCAAAACAACCTGTCATGCTGATTTTTTTTGCGTTGCAAAATCAATATAGTCATGACATAGCATGCTTATGGTCATCCTGAACTTGTTTCAGGCTCTGCTTTAATCTTGCATAGATGCCGGATAGGAGCTGAAACAAGTTCAGCAAGACATTGTTTGGCATGACTAAAGTATGATTCATTGTCAATACATTAAGATCTGTCATTGGCAATTTATTTCAGCATCTATGTATATTGTCGTTCAATAGACCCTGAAACGAGAGTAGATCCCGGGTCAAGCCCGGGATGACATCTTGGGTGACATTACGTTTATGGGAGCGCGACAATTTGGAACGCACCCGTCAAAACTCACAAACTCCATTTCCAAAACGAATACTCCTTTTTCATTTTACATGGTACCATAAACACGATGCGCCTATAGCGCCGGGAACATATTTCTTAGTTTGACGTGCATGCGATTTATGGAGGCGATGTTTAGTTGCGTGCCGGCCAGGCATTATGTGTTGTAATCTGGAAGGATGCCCCCTCTTCAAAGTCGTAACTCAGCTGTTGCGCGCTGCCTTTATTTTTCACATTGCTTACAAACGTTCCGGGGCCAACGTATACCCGGGTTAATGTTCCCTCTTTTTTAACGGCCCGTACCGGGTAACTGGCATCCCGGGCGCCCTTTGTTTCTATAATGATTTGTTCTCCAACAATGCTTTGATCCAATGGCGCTTTTGAGTCGACCAGTATCCATGCCTCGGCGCCGGAGCCCCTGTACATTTTTACAACCCTTCCTTCAATAACACCTGCGGACCGGAGATTGAGCGTTTTATACCGGAGCGAAGTGCCGTTTATCAGTACTGCCCGGGTTGCCTTGTGATTCTTTTCTTCTATATAGCCGATAGAGCCCTTCATTGTAATGCCATTGGGAAGTGTAACCTCATTTTTTGATGAAGGATTGTAAAGGATGTAATCGATAGTGCCGTTAACTTTTTCAACCCGGAGGACAATGGTTTCATCATTGCTGTTATCCAGGCGTTCTACGGATTTTATAAAAGGCTGATTGCGATATGGTTCCAGAACAGAAACGAAGTTGCTGTTAAGGTCTGTTCCCTTCCGGTGCATCAGCAGGTAGCTTAGCTTTTTAGGATTGCCCGGCTTGTTTTGAGGGGGATCGCCATCGGCTACTGCCACATCATCCGAGGGGCTCAGCGCATGCATGCGTATATGAATATTGTTGCTGCCGGTTATTCCCCGGTAGCCCTCTTCCGCCGCCCAGTCTACCATGAAGCGGGCGGGCGGATTCAGGTCTTTTTTTACATTATAAAGAAAGGAATAACCATAGGGAAAGCCGGCGGCCTTTGTGCCCCTGGAAATAGCTTCACCCGCATAACTGCCCTTTTCCTGGCGCAGCAGCTCAAGCCCATCGGAGCTGGCAGTGCCGGGGGGACCGTGAAAACTGAAAACATGATCGTGGCCCCCTTTTACCCTGAAGATGTCTACCACATAGGCGTTACTATCGATAGTTCCATTGCCCGAACCGCCCACCAGGAACATGGTACGGCTGTATGCCTTCAGGCCGGGATAGGCGGCCCTTCCATCCAATTCAAATGCTCCAAACCCGTTGAGCTGCTTAAACAGGCGGGTATGACCACCCCAAACTCCTTTTTGCGGCTGTTCGTTTACCAATACGAGGTTATGCGAGATGGTGCTGCGGGTCCATTCCGTAACGCTGGGTATATTAGTGGCAAATTCAGGATAGCCAAGGTCCGGTGTAAGCCAATGCCCAAATGCAAACAGATCAAAATTAAGCATATCGGCATGTGCATGGTGAATGGTGCGGCCATAGTTGTTTGCCAGGGCGATGGCTGAT
Source organism: Niabella hirudinis (assembly GCF_051201075.1). Lineage (NCBI taxonomy): Bacteria > Pseudomonadati > Bacteroidota > Chitinophagia > Chitinophagales > Chitinophagaceae > Niabella > Niabella hirudinis. The sequence continues at coordinate 158,710 of NZ_JBPEHJ010000001.1, read as the reverse complement.
GATCCCTTGCCCGATTCCAGTACGGCCAGTCCAAATCCGCTCATCTGGTATCCGCCCGTGGGCCTTGGCCCCGCGGCCGCTCCCAGTTTTTGGATCTCCTTATTGATAGCCTCCGGGTTTTCAGAAAAAATATCGAGCCCCAGTCCTTTTGCAGAATAGCCATTGGCCCGGTAGGCAGCTACAGCAATTTCCGGATCCCGGGTATATTGATAACCTTCGGCCATAAACTGTGGATTGACATTGGGCGTACCTACCAGGCCTGTTGATCCGGCGTCCCCGATATTTGGGATGGCTTTACCCAACACGGCCATGCGGTAGGCTACGGTATACACGTTCCTAAATTGAGGAAAATCCCTGAAAATATTATGATTCGTATAGGCAGGGTAGGACAGCAACAGCGCGGCCAGCGGTGAAATATGCCCGCCCCAGATCGTTGCATATCCCGGCGCCCCTTCGTCTGAACTGCCATCCCTGTCAAAACGGTTGATCATTAATTCGGGAATGGCTCCGCCATCGGGGGCAAACAGCCAGTCGAGCCATTTTGTGGTAAAAGGCTCCGTATCCAGTGCAAGGGCACACAGGGCTACGGTATGCTGATACATGCCCTGGTTGCCGCGGATCCGTTGGTTAAACACCGCCTCTACCGCAGTTTTCAGAATGCCTTCATCTACATGAGCTACAAACAGATCCCGGGTGCCCTTGGGCTTTAGCCGGTATTGCTCATATTGATGTTTTAGAAATGTATACAATGCAGGATCATTTTGCGTGCCGCTCAGGATTTTATCATAGGCATCCGCATAGCCTTGTACCACCCCGGTTTCCCATATAGATCCTTCTATTTTGCCCTTGCCGGTTGATCCATCAGAATGGTACCATCCCCGGCGGGCATAAGCCTGCCAGTCCATCGATGGGTACACATCTGCGATCCGGTCTAATAAAATAGCGGCTTTATGCGCATAACGCTGATCTCCGGTGAAAAGAAAGGCATCTGCAAGCGCCGTTAACCCGCTATTAATATAGCGCCAGTATTTCCAGCTGTAATATCCAATATACTTATATGCCCGGCCGTTATGAACATAGCCGAAACCGTTGTCGACCCCAAATTTGTGCAGCGGGTCTTTGGGGTCCGAATGATCCGTGTTAAACAATAAACTGGTATCTCCCCTGGCAGGATCAAACAGCCCGTGCTCGTCCAGTGCGCTTTGGTAATATTTACCAAAATCATTGGTAGGAAAAACGGACCCACAGGCAGGGCAGGTCAGTTTCCAGGGCTTTTTCTCAAAATCAGGATTGTAAGGATAGTTGCCGTAGGGAAGAATTTTGTCGCCACAAACGATACAGCCGGTAAACTTTGGACCGCTGGCAAATTTATCGTACCCCACATCAATCGTCCTTGGCAGATCCTGGCCCGGAACCATGGCCCACAACGCTGCATCGGTTTTGGCCAGCCAGGGCCCGGCTTTTTCAACGGCGTCCGTCAACTGCTGCCTTGCCCAGTCGTATTTACGACAATTGTTCCGGAGGTTGTTGATGCGTGCTTCCGAATACTGCCCTCCAAAAATGCGCGTGGCATGGGCAGTAAATGTTTGGGAGAGGAGCAATACCGCAATGACGAGCAGGGGTCCTTTTTTTACCATTGTAATTTTTTTAGTTTTGTCGATGCGCAATCTGTTGGCCGGTTTTTTGGCTGGTCTTTTTTGGCTGGTTCGTGAGGACACGAACCGGAGGCGGATAGAATGCGGTTTGTATCATCACGAACCGCATTCCTACAATCCCAGGAATTTTTTTGCATTTCCCGATCGCAACCGTTCCTTTACGGTGGCATCAGCCTCGGTTGGCCTTAAAGATTCGATCCGCAGCATACCGGTGAGGTAATCCAATATAGGCGCATGCGTACCAAAAGCAAAACGGCTGGTGCCCTCCGTTTTCAAAAGCGTTCCCAGTTCGTTGATCGATCTTCCGGAAGTATCCATCAATACCTGTGCTTTTCTAAACAGGGCGGCATCGGCTGCATCCAGCTGCATACTGTTGGTTACATTCAGGATCATGTATTTGGCATCCGGAACTTCTTTGATAATGGGGAAAATATTTTTTAAAGTCCACTCCGGTTTTGGGGTATAGGCTACATAGTCGATATCCATCCAGGAGCGCTGGCGGCTGTCGACCATTTTATAATTAAACGCCACGGGCAAATCCAGGTCCCTTGCTCTTTTTACCAGCTCAATAAGTGCCGGGTCGCTAATGGCGTAGTCGTGGTATTTGGGATACACCCGTATTCCCTTCATCCCGAATTTTTTTACGCATGCTTCCAGGTCGTGCTGCCACCCTGCATAGGTTGGATTGATAACCGCAAAGGGAATAAACCGCTTCCCGCGCGGCCCCAGCGCCTTCAATTCAGCATGCAGTTCCTGGTTGGCAGATTGGGTGTTCTTATAAAAAATACCATTCAGGTTGCTGATTACGGAGGTATCTACCCCAAATTTGTTCATCCGTTCAACAAGCGCTGCACAATTGTTATACTTCAGTTGCATGAAAGGCCAATGCCCCACGTATGCATTTATATCAATCAACACCTCTACCTCCCTTTTTTAAAAGATTATTGTAATTATCAAAAAATATTTTCTGTTTCTGGCGGTCGGTCAGGTCTGCCGCCAGTATTTTTCCCACACCCTGGTAGTAGGAGTTGTCCGATGCAAAAAATAACCGGTCTTCGCCAAGATGCTCCACCGCAAAGTCGATCATGTTTTCGGCATTATTGCTTCCGGATGTATCTACATAGATGTTGGGATAGTCTCTGAACAGTTTGCACTCATATTCCCAATCGCCCCCCATGCCAATATGGGCATACTGAAACATCCCCTCCGGATAACGCCGGGCGATATCCACAAAGTCTTCCGGTATGGAAGTGTTGGGCTGTTTATAGCCATTGTATTTCATCCGATACCCGCCTACACCCAGCTGGCATTCTGCATGCGAATGAATGATCATCTTCAGGTCGATCAGTTTTTCGATGATAGGAAAATATTTAGGGTCATTGATCTTTACCTGGTAATAAAGTTCTCCCGGTCCGATCATCCCCGCATCGGTACATCTTTTTATTTCGTCTAACGATTCCTGTTTGTAGATGGGGTTGAGCACGAAGCCGCCCAGCAGCTGACCCGGGTATTTTTTAATGGCCTTTATCGTAAGGTCATTAAACTCCCGGAACTGATCGGGCGTTCCGGGCATTACATCCAGGTACCTGGAGATTACCTGCTTTTCAATGCCAAGCCGCCGCCCGTAATCGAGCTGCGTTTCGGGGCTGTCGCTTGTCCAGTAAATATGTGCGTGGGTATCTATTTTCCGGTATCGCATTACGTCCTTCATCAGATCGTATCGCTGAACTGCGGTGTCAACGGCGGCCTCCGCTGCCTGCTGCCTCCCCGTGGCTGATCTTCCGGTTAAGGCGCGTCCCATCAGCAAGGCTGCCATACCTGCTGATCCCCCGGCTACAAATTTTCTTCGGTTCATATTCTTGAGTTGTTATCAGGATGATTATTGTTTAAATTTCAATAGTGAAAATATGCGTATCAGCTATAAATGCGCTTAAAACCATTAAGAAGTTAAGATTCATTAAGAATCGCTACCACTAAACTATTCTTAACGCCTTAATGGTTTTTACAATCCGAACCACTTTTTTATATTGCCTGACCGCAACAGCTCTTTTGTTTTTTCATCAGCTTCATTTTCCCTCAGTGATTCAATGCGTAGTAAACCGGAAAAATAATCGAGCAGGGGGGCGTGGGTACCAAAGCAAAATTTGTTGGTTCCAAATAGTTGAAACAATTCGCTCCAGTAGGTCATGCTTCTTCCGGATGAGTCGATCAGCAGATCGGCCTTTCTGAAAAGCTGCATTTCCTCCTCATTCAGGGCAAGGCTGTTGGCTGCATTTACGATCAGGTATCTTGCATCCGGAACGGCTTTTACAATGGGCACTATATTTTTCAACGTCCACTCTTTGTCAAGATCCATCCATGAGCTGGTGCGGCTGTCTACCATCCTCAGGCAAAAGGCAACGGGCAAACCGTTGTCGCGACACATTTTTACCAGTTCCACGCAGGGCTCCGCCGCTATATCATATCCGTGATATTGGGGATAGAGCCGCAGGCCTTTCATCCCCATCCGGGTAGTGCAGATCTTAAAATCATCGCGCCAGCCGCCGTATAAAGGGTTAATGACGGCAAAGGGGATCAACCGGCTGCGGTAGCTGCTTTTGCCCCGGAGGGCATCAAACAATTCCTCGTTGGCATGCTGCGTGTTCTTATAAAAAATGCCGTTAAGATTGCTGATCACAGAAACATCGGTACCAAATTCCTTCATCCTTCGAAGGAGCGTTTCCGGTGTATTATTTTCTAATTTCAGGAAGGGCCAGTGGCCAATATATGCGTTGCTGTCAATTAACATGGAGACCTGCTTTTTTCAACCGTTTTGCAATATTTTCAAAAAAGATCTTTTTCCGTTGTGTGTCTGTAAGGTTTGCAGAAAACAGCTGCCCCACACCCTGGTAAAAACTATAGTCGCAACCAAATACCAGCCGGTCTTCTCCCACATAGTGCAGTGCAAAATCGATCATGCCGGCGGCATTGTTGCTGCCGGATACTTCAATAAATACATTGGGCGCATCCTTCAACACCTTGCAGGCATATTCCCAGTCGATACCGCCCCCGATATGCGCAAACTGGAACAGGGCTTCCGGGTATCTTTTTGCAATGCTGGCAAAGTCTTCCGGCAATGAAATATTCTTTGGTTCACTCTGGTATAATTTTACCCGTGAGTGCCCCACCGGCGAATGCATCATAATGTTCCAGTTGAGATCAATGCATTTTTCAATGATCGGGTAATAGAGCGGATCATCAATCTTTACCTGGTTGTAAAGCTCTCCCAGTCCCGTCATGCCGGCATCCCGGCAACGGTCAATTTCCCGGAGGGCTTCTTTCTGAAATGCGGGGTTTAACGCTACCGTGCCAATAAACCGGCCCGGATGCTCCTTCATACATTTAATAATAAAATCATTTTTTGACCGGAAATCATCGGGCGTTCCTGCGGTGAAGGGGCGGATGAAATTTGAGATCATCAGCTTGTCGATACCGAGCCGGTCTGCAAAATCGAGGTTCACGGCCGGTTTGTACTGGTTGTCATCTGCGTGCGCGTGAGCATCGATCTTCCGGTATTTCAGCACTTCCTGCATAAAGTTTCGTTTTGCGGGAAGGTTACCTGTGCCGGAAACGGGTGCATCCTTATGGCTGAACCCCGTTAGCAGGCCCCCTAACAGCAGGCCTGCGCCTGAAGTGGCCGTTCCTGTTACAAATTTTCTACGATTCATTTCCTTTTAATTTGCATATCCCGTTTGCCTGTATTTGCCAAAGGCAGTCCCACAAGATCCGATAAGAAGCAAAAACGGGTAATGGATTTTTTTAAAGTAGGATCAGAGCGGCTGCCGGCCAGGCCCGGATAGTATTGTTTTATGAACGATGCCGCCCGGGCCTCATCCGTTTGCGATAAGTTGAAAATAGTTCTAAAAATATTATTTAGCGTTGGATGAAGGCCGCCCCAAACCACATAGCCGCCATCAGGTATTGATGAGGTCAGGCCATAAGGAGGGTAGCCCGCAAATTGCCTTCCGGTTTGGCTGGCATAGGCTACACGGTACCAGCCGTTGTCCCCGCTCCATAAATTAGAGAATAAAGGGTAATGGATATTTCCGTTCCATAGTTTTTCAACAATCTGGTTGGCATAGGCGGCACAAAGCGTTGCCGGATCAAAAGATGCGCCCCATACCTTCTTTATGTTTTCCCGGTTCCGGGTAAAGGTTTCAAAAGCGGGAACGAGCCTTCGGGCATGACTGATGTCCCACCCCGCATCCGTTGCAAGATATGCCTCCTGCCATGGCACCAGGGTTTTCATTGTCCATGTCCCGCTTGTATCTTTTTCCCAGCCCACAGGGCTCAGGGTGTCCGCATACCCGGCATAGCGATTGTCAAAATGATATTTCCAAAACCCTTTGTCTATTTCCGCTCTTGCACCATTTGCCGATGGGGTAAGAAAACTGCGGGCTACAAACAAATCAAATATCTTTTTTATGTTGTCTTTTTTATGCCGCAATGATTCAAAGGCCTTTTTCCCATCTGGGCTTGCCGGTTGCAGTCCCGATTGATGCAGCTCCGCCAGATCCGAAAGCACGGTCAGGTGCCAAAGATCCTTGTCGGTAAAATAGTAGCCGGAATTTTTATCTTTTACGGGGGCTGCTGTTACCAGGAGCCGTTTATTGACCGATGCAAAATAACCATCGGTTAACCAGCGATCGAGCTGGATGGCCATGGTGTTGAAAGTGGTTGTTACAAAGGTTTTCAATGCCGTTGTTTGTTGGCGAGCGGGAATGTTTTCGGTGATGCTGGTAGCCAATGCCCCTGTAAGGCCCAGGAACTGTACACTGCAAAGCGGAACCTCCGTGCCTAAAAAACCATAGGCGGTACAAATATTCCCGCCGGAACAGATCCAGCCGCTGCTATTATTACTTCCGGGTACCGGTTTTAATGCCGAGAAAACGGGAGTCAGAAGGTCTGCGATTTCTGCCGTCTGCCGGAGGTCTTTACACCTTCGCGTCATCTCAACAAAAGCCTGCAGCCCCCCAATCTGTACATCGTACAAAACATAAACATCGCCCTCCCCAAACAGCCGCTTCTGAATTTCATTTGCATAATAATTGCGAAAATGGCTGTTCCAGGCCTGTATAACCTGGTTATGAATGGCCCCGTTTTTTGAAAAGACGGTTTCCTGCTGCGATAAAGCCGGCAGAGCAAATGCAAATGAAAGCATGAACGCAACAATGGGAGTTATTAATTTATTCATTTTTACATTTTTCTTCATATAGACCGACACCAGCCCAGCGTAGCTTTTCTCCGGTTTTGAAAGGGGAATAAGCAACAAAAACGCTACCAGCCCGCCGGCAATTGCAACGACCATACATCATTGATCAATGGCGGCGTCATTCCACCTGCGATCCATATTTTATCCTTAAACACAAAGGCAGAAGGCTCATGACGTTCCTTCCACACCGGTTGTGCCGCATATTGTTTCCATTCTTTTCCGTCTTCAGAATACCATGCATCCTGCCAGTTCTTATACGGGTTGCCGGACCAGCCTCCCAGGACCCAGATCCGGTTGCGGTACACTACGCTTGAAAACCAGATACGCTCATGCCAGGGGGCGGCGGCGCAAACTTTTGTCCAGTGCACGCCGTCTTCAGAGCTCCATACGTCATTGAGCGCAAAATACCCGGGAACATAGTTGCCCCCGCCAAAAAGATATATTTTTCCGTTTAATACCGCTGCCTGGTGATAGGCCCGTTGCGGCCATCCAGCCGCTGCCGTTGCCTGTTTCCAGTTTTTCCCATCGGTGCTGCACCATACATCGTTTTTTAAACTCTTATCATCTCCAAAATAATAGTTTTCTATTCCTCCCATCAGCCAGAGCTTCCCTTTGAAAACGACTATTGCTGCTGCTACTCTTGGAGACCATTCGGCATCCTTGGTTTCGAGCGTCCATTGTGCACCATCTTTTGACGACCATACCTGGTTGCCAGCTGAATGACCGGGCAAACGGCCATTGTACCAGCCACCCATCAGCCACATTTTATTTTTAAAGACCACGGACATGGCAAGATCGCTGTGTATCCATGGTGCCTGTTTTGTGACCAGCTGCCAGTTCCTGCCATCTGTGCTGCTCCATACGTCGCGTGGTGGGGCTTCATTTGAATTGAACCAGCCACCCAGAATCCAAAGTTTATTTTTAAATACCAGCTCCCCTTGTGAATCTCTTGGTTTCCAGCCGGCATGTGGCTGTTCCAGCACCCAGCCCGGCTCTTCATGCTGTGCAAAAAGAACCGGGCTGCCGGTAACCAGGAGGAACATTATATGGAAGCATATTTTCTTCATGCCATAAGTGCTGTTTATTTTGCGGGCACCAGTCTTAGTTCCCTCAGGTCAAACATGGATCCTTGCTCTGTTGCATTACCCGATTTCAATTCGATGGTTGTTTTACCCTGCGGAAGCTGTATCGATCCTGCTTTTTTTGTGCGATAGGTAAACCATGATCCTGTTTTGTCGGCCTTGCTTTTTATTTTTTTATTACCTGCTGCTACTTCAAATGATTTTCCTGCATTGGCGTCGGAAACGGACCAGTCAAGATAAACGTCGTATCTTCCTGCTTTTGCTATGTCCACGTTCCAGATGGCTTTGTCTTTTGCATCAAACCAGCCAAAAGCTTTCCACTCCGGCATATATTTAATGCGGTTGCCTTCGGTGCCGGCCAGCCATGATGATAAGCGATAGGACCCGTCTGCTTCTTTTTGAACCAGCTCCTGGTGGTTACCAGAGGGGCGCTTGTCTTTGAATGAAGCAGGCATTAATCCGCCCACGGCATTTACGATGATATCTTCCACCTCGGGTACAAAAGGGGACGGCTTATTGTACCAGTACATACTGCTTTCCGGTTCATAACCGCCTTCACCAATAACACGGCGTGAAGCAATATAGGAGGGCACATCGTTGGAGTATGCATTTACCCAAAGCCGCTCTGCACCATAAAGATCTTTAAGCCTCAGCGAATAATCAACCACTACTTCGCCTGCAAGGTTTACCATTGCCATTTTATGATCAAAGTCCCACACCTGAAAAGGGTAGTCAACTGCAGATGGAATGGCTTCGCCCCGTTCCAACCTTTCAAGAGCAAGGCGGGCATAATATCCTTTCACTGTTTCATCTTTTGTCCATTCCATCAACTCTGTTGCTGTGGGTACCTTGGAAAAAGGCAATTTGATCCATTTCATGCTGCCGGAGGGCGGTGTATTGATCGGCTGCAGTTGCGCGGTCAACAGCTTGTCTACATTATCAGCAATTTCTTTACCGTGCTGCTGAACATTTTCCCAGCTTCCGCGCGGCGCTGGGTTGGCATCGCCGGCGCAGCCCAAAGCGATCAGTGCGGTTGTTCCGGGATGTCTTGCTTCTATTAGGCGGTGCGCCTCGGCAATCCAGTCGCCATGAATTTTGTGCTCCTCACCACCCATCGTGGTGCCGTGGCAGGCATAGTTCAGGAAAACGGTTTTTAATGCACCATTGAGATCTGTTATTTTCAGGATGGGCAATGCCAGGTCTACAGGTCCGTCTTTTGTGCGCCGGTTGTTTGCAAACTGCGCCTGCCCCTGTCCCCATGATACAAGGGAGGGTTTGCGGTTGTTCAATGCGGCTACCGCCAGATCTTTCAGTTTCTGTGTAAGCTGTTCGGTGTACCGTGTAATTTCGATGAGCTGCTTCAGTGCCAGGAGGGAGTCGGTAAAATGCCCGTTCCTGTATTGCAGGATATTGATCAGGTTGCCTACTTCCGGCCCACCGTGTGTGTGGGAGGCGTAAATGGCAACTTGTGCGGGATCAATTCCCTTTTCTTTAGATAAAAAGTCGGTAACATTTTTTGTAATGCGCCAGGGAATACCTACCAGGTCTACGGTGATCATTACGGTGGGGTGCTGCTCATCACTACCCAGTGCAAGCGCCTTGGCGGCGATTGGTTGAAGCACACTGTCTGCATCTGTGCTGAGCCGTGCCGCATACCCGGCCATACGAATGGGAAACCGGGGCGTGATGTCGGCACTGGCAGCACCTGCTTCGATGTTTACCTGGCCGCTGGTTTTCAACTGGGAAAAAGCAGCCGCTCCCGGCATCAACATGCCTGCCCATGCAAGCGCGATACAGAGTACCGGAGCGCGTTTAGGGGTTAATGAAATGATAAATGCAGACCTCATGTGGATGTTGTTGAATAAATTGGGCATCATTGTATAAAAGCTTTTTTAGTCAGTAATTTCAATTTTTAACGGGTTTCGTTGTATCACATTTTTCTGTTCTGATCTTTCAGAAGGGTAGCCAGCTATGGTCCTGTGTCCGCGGGACTGCGCCGGGAATTAATCGTTTTGCCGGGTCGTATCCAACGTCTTTTTTCATTTGCGTACCTGTTTTACGACCTGGTGCACTCCTTTGCTAATGCGGTCTTCCACGTTTCCTGCCCACCTCCAGGCAGGGTGGCCATATTCATCCAGATGGGGGCCTCCTTCATATCCGCCTTCTTCCCAAACCCGCCTCGAAGGAATATAGGCAACCATGGTATTGGTATACCCGAAAACCCAGGTGGCACCTGCTCCAAATGTCCGTTTAAAACGGAGCGAGTAATCAACTACGGTTTCACCTCCTGTTGCAATAAATAATAATTCCTTGCCCAGCTGCCAGGCCTGTACCGGGTAATAAGGATAAGCCGCGGGAAACCGGATCCCTTTGTCGATCAGTTGCAGCATACGCCGGCCCCACCGGGCATGAATAGCATTGGTTCCGGTGGTGATAGGGCGCAGTTTTTCTTCTGTTACCCTAGTTTCATAATCGAGGGTCACAAATTGAAATGCTGTTTGCAGTTTGGATGAAACCGGCTGCATCGGCCCGCCGATCACAGTTGTTACGGCATCCGACAGCATTTTTCCATATTTTTCGCACAATGCAACGGTGCCGCGGGGCAGGGGGTTCTGGTCGCCGCCACAGGTATTAAAAAACAGTGCGGTAACACCGGGATAATGTTGCTCAATATTGATCTGTGCAAAGCCCGGGTAATCGCCCGACCACAGATTGCCATACAGGGTAGTGGGGTGGCAGGCATAACCAAACAGGATCGCCATGAGTTTGCCGCTGGTATCCTTTACAGATAAAACAGGCACATAATGATCTGTTGCACCTTTAAGCTGTTTTCCCTCGGCCAGCATGGCCGGAACGGTTGCTTCAGCATTGTCGCGCCGGTTAACGGCAAATGTGCATTGCCCTTCTCCCTTATAGATCCGGACAGGCTGCAGATTTTTTAACGCTTCATCTACTGCGCCGATGATCTGTTCTTCCATCCGGTCTGAATATTCATCCACCAGTTTTTGTTGCTGATCATCTGCCGGGTAATAATCCTCCAGGTCGCAGCGGAGACGCGGCCCCGAATGATTGTGTGAAAAGGTGAGCATGAACTCCGAGCGGCTGAGCTGAAACTGCTGTTGTATTTTTTTGTACAGGCTTTCATATATGACCCGCGACATACCCTGGTGGTCAGTGGTCACCATAACGGCGCGTTTGCCCGCCTTTGTTTTCAGTGCCAGTACTTTCACCCATATATCGTGCAATTTGCCTTCGGCAGGACGCTTTACGCCAAAACCGGCAAGCCATACATCCGTAACAGGGGTAATGATGCATCGTGCAGTTCCGGCCATCCATCCGGTATCATCCCCGGGGTGAATGCCTTTGTCTATACTTTTGCGGGGATCATTTATTGGGGTGTAAGAAGAAAGAACTGCAGAAAGTATAACGATGCAACCGTATAATATTTTTTGATAGAGCGTCATTTATATTCAAGTCCGGTCCGTTTATAATTTTAACCGGAATACCCGGTTGGCATTGTCAAAAAACATCTTTTGCGTTGCGGTTTTATCAGGTGAAAATTTTTTGATAACTTCTATGTCTTGCCAGCCGGTGCAGGCGCCTCCCGTTCCTTCACTGTCGGAGCAGTCGCTGCCGTAGATCAGTTTATCCTGGTGGCGTTTTAAAAAAGATCTTGTAAAATCTTCATCGCGTTTAAGCGCTGCCAGGCCCGATCCGGCGGAAAGATCGCCATAAACATTGTCGTACCGGGTAAGGAGCAGATCCGTTAACCCGCCGGGGGTAACTTTTCCGGTAGGGTAAAGGGTATTCTGATTGCTGTAGTTTTTATCAATATGGGCCCACCAGGTTTGTGCATGACCGATAAAGTTTACTTTTTTGTATTTGCGGAGCATGTTGTGCAGGCGTTCAAATCCCCAGTTGTACATTTTATACTGGAAGTGAATCAGCACCGGCACATTGTAGTCCTGCGCTAATTTGTAAATGGCCTGCATTTCTTTTGAATCGCAATCAATATTGAATTTCAGCTCGCCTATCACGCAGGCGCCCAGTTTCAGATATTTTTCAATCTCTTTGATGGCTCCAGGTGCATCGGGTACTTCATTAGCGCCGAAGAAATAGGATCCCTTATACTTTTGGGCCAGCTGGTAACAGGCTTCATTGGGTGTTGCTTTTGCCTGCAGGCCGTTTGAAACGCCATAATGTGTAGAGCCCATGCTCATCGGATGGCCGGAGGGAAGCAGTACGGTATAGCTAACGCCCATGGTCTTCTGGTGGGCCAGAAGTGCCGCATCACTCCGGTCTGCATAGTTCGTATGCTGATGTATGTCGATAATCCTTTCTGCCGTTTCCGCCTTAAAGGCGTGCTGCCATGCCGCACCTTTTACAGAAGCCATCGTGAAAAGGCCGGCGCTTAATACAGATGATTGTTTTATAAAATTTCTCCTGGATGATTTTTCCTTTGCCATAATAATTGTAGGGGTTAAACGGATCAGGCCAGACTGTTCCTGTTGGCGTATACTTTTTCCAGTGCATGAATAATATCGTCCATGTCTGCTTTGGTGCCCAGCAAAATAGCGCCTGCGCTGATCACTACAACCGTTTCTGTCACCCGGTCGCAGGAAGGCAATTCAAGGCTGTCTTTAAAAAGTTTTATCTGCTGGTTGGTATAACTTTTTTTATAGCCGCTCAGCTCTAAAATATTGGTTGCCCATAAATCGTGCTGCATGCCTTTTATATAACCTCCGGCGGGCACCCCTTCTGCATTCAATGCCTTCAGGAACACCTGGCGCTCCACATTATTGAAATGCTTTTTATCGTATGTAAAAGCGTACAGATAGTAACCAGAGCTGTTGGTGCCTTCATACTGGAGCTGCGGGGTGAGGCCGGGAATATTTTTTATTTTGCTGCTTAGGTAGTTGGCATTTTCATTCCGTTTTTCAAAACGTTCAACGGCCTTGTCCAGCTGCGACAGGATGATGCTGCCTTCAAATTCATTCATCCGCAATTTTTGGCCAATGGTAGTGTTCTGCCCCTTCCTGTTGGTGCCGTGGTTTTGGATGGTATATACTTTATCCATCAAGGCATCATCATTACCTATAACAGCGCCGCCTTCGCCGGCGGCTATTTGTTTGCTGCCCTGGAAGCTAAAACAGCCCAGCTGGCCAATAGTTCCCAATTGGCGGCCTTTGTATTTAGCAAAATTTGCCTGGCAGGCATCTTCAATCACGGGGATATGGTGCTTGTTGGCCACGGCCATGATTGCATCCATATTACAGGCAGAACCCATGATATGTACCGGCATGATCGCTTTTGTGTTGGGGGTGATTTTTTGGGCAATGGCCGCCGCATCAATCTGGTAGCTGGGATAGTCCAGGTCGGCAAATATCGGGAGCGCCCTGGCAGCCAGTATGGAGGAAATGGTGCCAAAATCAGTGTAAGAGGAGGTAATCACCTCATCCCCAGGCTGTATATTTAATGCATCTACGCAAACGCCCAGAGCCTGCGTTCCGGAGCCCGTGCCTACGCAATATTTTGCCCCTGTAAGGGCCGCATATTTTTTTTCAAAAGTAGCCACGGTGCCGTTAACCGGGTTATTGATCCGGCTCCAGTTGCCGCTTTTGGTGGTAGCGGTAATATTGTTGAGCATCTGCTCATCAACAATCATGGCCGGCCACTGCGGCCAGGGCTTTGTTCTTACGGGCGCTCCGCCGCCGACAGCCAGCTTTGCGGTGCTGCTTTTGATATACGGACCCGCCGGTACAACCGTTGGCAGGGTAAGTGCTGCTGAACTGGCAGACAATACAGAAATAAATTTTCTGCGGGAGTATTTCTTTTTATTCATGGCAAGTTGTTTTCAAAATTATTGTGTTCGTATTTTATAACCCCGGAGGGAATAATAAAGAATCATTAAATAACAGGGCGCTACAATCCAGTAAGCCTTTTGCGGGTTAGATACATCTGCAAAATGGCCATAAGCCAGTGGTAGCAGGGCGCCACCGCAGATGCTCATAATAAGTATAGAGGAACCGAGTTTGGTAAACCGGCCCAGGTTTGAAATAGCCAGCGGCCAGATTGCGGGCCACATAAGTGCATTGGCAAGCCCCAGCAATGCAATAAATAATACCGAGAGGTAACCTGTGGTAAACAAGGCGCAGAGCAAAAAAACGATGCCTGTCAGTGCCGAATATTGCAGCGCTTTCTCCTGCGACAGGAATTTGGGCATTGCGATGATGCCAATCAGGTACCCGATGAGCATGGCCGTTAAGGTCATGCTGGTAAAAAATTTTGCGGTTACCATAGGAATGCCCTGGTAAGAACCGTAATCGATAATGGTATTGCCGGAAATTACTTCAACACCTACGTAAAGAAATAGTGTAAATGCTCCGATAATGAGATGCGGAAATTGAAAAATAGAATTTTTATTGGCTGCGGGGGCCGTGTCTTCCGCTGCTTCCTCCTCTTCCTCAACCTCCGGGAGACCGGAATATTGAACCAGTAGCGCCAGTATAACCAGTACTATAGCCATTATAATATAAGGTAATACCACGCGGTGCGCCAATTCGTTCAGCGCTACTGCCTTTGCAACGGGATCCAGTTTTCCGATATTCTGACTGATAGCATCGGTGTCATTTAAGATAACCGAGCCCAAAATAATCGGTGCAATAATACCGGCAACGCCATTGCATATACCCATGATGCTGATCCGTTTGGCTGCTGTGTTTCGGGGACCCAGTATGGTTACATAGGGGTTAGACGCCGTTTGTAAAACAGAAAGCCCCGCGCCCTGAACAAATAAGCCGGTTAAAAACAGGGGGTAGGTGCGGGATAATGCCGCAGGGATAAAAAGCAGGGAACCCAATGCCATAACCATTAACCCCAATGATATTCCTTTTTTAAACCCGGTTTTTTTCAGGATCCATCCCCCGGGAAGCGCCATTACAAAATAGGAAATATACAGTGCAAAAGCTACAAGGTATGCCTGTGAATTATTCAGCTCACAGGCCAGTTTTAAATAGGGGATCAATACGGAGCTCAGCCAGGTTACAAAACCAAATACCGAAAATAAAAGGCCGATAATAATCAATGATTTTTTGATCGATTGTTGCTCACCCAATGCCATCGTTAAAGTTTTATGCGCGATAATTTTTTGAATTTAATGATTTCAGTGCATTCTGCACGTTTCCGTTCCGGAACAATATTTCCCTTGCTTCTTCATAATCGTTGATGGCACCCAGCCGCATCAGCATCTTTACCGCCCTGTCGGTAATCTTATGGTTGATCAGTTTTACGTTTACCATCTGGTTGTCAACAATACGGTCCAGCCGCACCATGGTAGTAGTGCTGATCATGTCAAAAATCATTTTGTGCGCGGTGGCACATTTCATACGGGTACTGCCGGTTATAAATTCAGGCCCGGTGATCACTTCAATGGGATAAAGGGCCTGGGCGGCAATAGGGCTGTCGGGGTTACTTACAATACACCCGGTATCAATACCTTCTGCCCGGCATTTTGTAAGCGCTGCCAAAACAAAGGGGGTTGTACCGCTGGCGGATATGCCCACAACAATGTCTTTTTGATTAATATGCTTTTCCTGAAGCCTTTCCCAGGCTTCATTTTTGTCGTCTTCCATTTCTTCGCGGGCTTCTACAAGCCGGTCTACTCCCCCTGCCAGGATCACCTGGAAGAGGTCCGGGCTCACACCATAGGTTGTAGGCAGCTCAATAACATCTAAAACCGATAAGCGGCCGCTGCTGCCGGCGCCTACATAAAATAGTCTTCCCCCATCTTTTATTTTTTCCACAATAATTTCTATTAATGCGTTTATGCGGGGAAGCTCTTTTTCAATAGCGGGGGCCACAGTCTTGTCCTCTGTATTGATTAATTCCGTTAGTTCCCCAATTGATTTCTTTTCGAGATCCCTGTGGCTGGATGGTTGTTCCGTGATTCTATTCTGCATGAAAAATCGTTTTGTAAGGTTAATTGTGCGGTTTTTGTGCGTTCTTTAATTGCGAATATACGCAAATATTATGTTTCGGTTTATTTTTTGATTTTTTCATCAAATAAAACTTAATATGTTGTCAGCGGTGAAGGACGGGTATTGATGTACGTGGTTTTACTGATGGCACTGCGCCTGCCGGATGGGGTGATCACAATCGTTTTTAGTATCCTTTTTTCGCCATCCGGAACTTTAATAACAATGGGTTTTTCATACAGGTAGTCCGTTTCCCTGGGGGGCATATTATCCAGTGTATAAAATATCCGGGCTCCTTTTACGGTGGGTTTTAAACTTACCGAAAAGCTTTTTCCCTGAAATACCCGGTCGTCTTCTGCTCCAATGGCCATGGGCACAAAGAAGTGGGTATCGTTTTTTTTATCGATCGCCCATAAATGCAGCGGGAGCCGGTCTTCCAGAAATGGTTTGTATTGCTTTTGAGCGATGGGGGTCCAGCAGGCTTCTGCAAATGCCAGCATCCTGGGCAGGATCATGTATTCCACTTTTGCCGGAGTAGGCATATACTCCGTCCATACGCAGGCTTCGGCGCCCATCACGTAGTTTTTTTGTTGGGCTGTTAGTGCATCAGAGGCAGGGTTATAATTGTATACTTTGCTAAGCGGGTTAAGACCCGGAAACCCCAGCGGCTCCTGTTCCGGCTTAGCCTGGTAGTGGTCAAAATAGATATAATCATTGGGCGCCATGATTACCTGGTGATTTTGTTGTGCTGCTGCAATGCCGCCTTTTTCACCCCGCCAGCTCATTACGATGGCATTGGGGGCCAGGCCGCCTTCCAGGATCTCATCCCAGCCAATAATGGTGCGGCCCTTCGCGTTTACAAATTTCTCAATGCGCTGTATAAAATAGCTTTGCAGCTCATGCTCATCTTTAAGGTGATTATCTTTAATACGTTGCTGGCAGTATTTACAGGTCTTCCAGCGGGTTTTAGGCACTTCATCGCCGCCAATGTGGATGTATTTGGAGGGAAACAGCTCCATTACTTCGGTTAGTACATTTTCCAGAAAGGTAAAGGTTGATTCCTTGCCGGCGCAGAATACATCTTCATAAATACCCCAGCTTTCGATGGTTTTAAACGGGCCGGGATGATCGCCGCAGGCCAGCTCGGGGTAGGCTGCCAGCGCCGATATGCAATGCCCCGGCATCTCAATTTCGGGAATAATGGTAATGTACCGGTCGGCTGCGTACCGGATCAGTTCTTTTACCTGTTGCTGGCTGTAAAATCCGCCATGGGGAATGCTGTCGTAGCCCATCGGCTCATCCTGCGCACTGCCCAGCAGGGTTTGAGCGCGCCAGGCACCGGCCTGGGTAAGCCCGGGGTATTTTTTTATTTCAAGGCGCCAGCCCTGGTCTTCCGTTAAATGCCAGTGAAAGGTATTGAGCTTGTATTGCGCCATCAGGTCAATAAACTTCTTTAAAAACTCAAAGGGGAACATGTGCAGGGCCACGTCTATATGCATGCCCCTGTAGCCGAACCGTGGTTTATCGCTGATGGTTCCTGCGGGAATACCGGGCGTACCCGCATCGGTAAATTTTGATAGCTGTATCAGGCTTTGCAGGGCATAAAACATTCCCGCGCCATTCCCCTTCAGCACAATATTTTCGGGGTCGATCTTCATTTCATAACCTTCTGACGGCGCTGATTGGCTATTAAATATAACGGCATTGCGGTTATGAGACGGACTGCCTTTTTTGAGCGGCAGATGAAGTCCTTTTGTCTGTTTCAGAAATTCCGCATAAAGCCCCGCAATGCGTTTTGTTTCTTCGGAATCATAAATAAGAACGGTATTGCTTTTTACAGAAAAGCTGCCCTGCCGGGCTGTTACAGAAGCGGGATAGGGGATCACATCCGTAAACCGGCTCGTTTGTGATTGCGCATTTGCTGTAAGGAAAGCTAAAAAGATAACCGGAAATAATTTGTTCATACCCGTTCTGGATTAAATATTTTTTGTTTATATGCCCGCCCCGGTTCGTGTCTTCACGAACCGGCCAAAAGTCTTCACGGACCGGCAAAAAGCCATTTATTGTCAATTTGCGTTTTGCTTGCGGTTTTTTAAAATAAAAATACGCAAAAAATACTCATAATGTCAAATTGTTTTTATATTCGTTGCTCAAAGAACGTGCTTACTTAAATTTTTTTGGATGCTGGTGGTCCGTTTAGTACTCCCAGGTCGGTTTTCTGTAAGAACGGGTGCTCATTTGGAGAACCCGGGGTAAGCTTAAGCCCGTTCAATATTTAAAAGGATTGCAAAGCTATTCATCATGGGAGCGATTGATAAAGATAAGAGTGGAAAATTTGCCCGGTTGCTGCAGGTGCTGGGACCGGGAATCATTACAGCTGCATTGGTTTTTGGGCCCAGTAAAATGACCATTACCTCAAAATTGGGGGCCAGCTATGGTTACGACCTGCTTTGGGCTGTTGTAACGGCTATATTTTTTATGGCGGTATTTACAAGAATGGCCTCCCGGATTGCATTGGCCACGGATCAGTCTTTTTTGTCCCTCATAAAAGAACGCTGGGGTAAGCCCGTTGCCGTACTGGTGGGTATCGGGGTTTTTTTTGTAACGGCCTCTTTTCAGGCGGGCAATTCAACCGGGGTGGGCATCTCATTGGCAGAAACAACGGGTATCAGCTCCAAAGTATGGGTCTTGTTGGCGAATGCACTGGGCATTACCTTGTTATTTTTTAAAGGGTTTTATAAAATCCTGGAAAAAATTATGATCCTTTTAATTGTGATCATGCTCGGTTCTTTTATTGTGACCTTTTTTTTAGCAAAACCATCGGCCGGCAGTATGATGAAGGGATTGGCGCCGGCTTTGCCCGAAGGCTCTTTAGGGTTGGTGATCGCTTTGTTTGCATCGGCCTTTTCCATCGTTGGTGCGCTGTACCAGTCCTACATGGTTCAGGAGCGGCGGCGATTGTCGCCCCATTTGCGGCAAAAACCCTCCGATAGTCTGCCGGGTATTTTGATCCTGGGTATTATGGCCAGTATTGTGCTGATCTGTGCGGCTTCCGTTTTACATCCCGCAGGAGTAGTGGTTACCAATGCTACCGATATGTCTAAGACACTGGCGCCATTGTTTGGCGATTACGCCGCGCATCTTTTTCTGGTAGGTTTGTTTGGCGCGTCCTTTTCTTCACTGATCGGTAATGCATCTGTGGGAGGCACACTGTTGGGTGATGCACTGGGTTATAAAGGGCAGCTGAGCTCCAATGTTGTGCGGGTATTGATTGCGCTGGTAATGATTATTGGCGCCTTTGTGGCATTGCAGTTTGATAAAGCACCGTTGGAGCTGATTGTGCTGGCACAAAGTGTTACCATATTGGTGGTACCCTTTATCGGTATTGCAATGTACAGCATTTCCAATGATCGAAAAATAATGGGAGGCTACGTAAATACACCGCTCACAAAAATTATTGCCGGCATTGGGCTGCTGCTGCTGCTGACGCTGGCAGTTGTTAATATTAAAGAATTATTTTTTAAATAAGTATATGAATGAATTGCAATTGATTGAAGAGGAATTGTATCAGCCATCGGCCGCTTTACTGGATGACCTGCGGGCGCTGACCGGCGATATTATTTTTTTGGGCGCCGGCGGAAAAATGGGCCCGGGTATGATAAAGCTGGCCAGCAGGGCGCTGCAGCAGGCCGGGATATCAAAGCGGCTCATCGCCGTTTCACGGTTTAGTGATGAGGCTGCCCGCAAGGAACTGGAGGACCTGGGCGTGGAAGTGATTGCGGCCGACCTGCTGGATGAAGAACAGCTGCAGGCGCTTCCGGACGTTAAAAATGTAATGTACCTGGCAGGAACGAAATTTGGCACAAAAGGAAATGAGCCATTTACCTGGGCCATGAATGCCTATTTGCCCGGGCGTGTTGCGGAAAAATATAGAAATTCAAGGATCGTTGCTTTTTCAACCGGCAATGTTTATCCTTTTTCAACCCTGGATCAGGGCGGCTTTTCAGAAGAAACAAAACCGGATCCGGTAGGGGAGTATGGTCAGTCCTGTTTAGGACGTGAGCGCATCTTCCAGTATTTTTCTAACCTGCATGGAACCCCGGTACTGATTTACCGGCTCAATTATGCCATTGATCTGCGCTACGGGGTTTTACTGGAAGTAGCAAAATCGGTGTATAAAGAAAAGCCGATTGATATATCCACAGGTGCTGTTAATGTGATCTGGCAGGGCGATGCCAATGAAATTGCCTTAAGGAGCTTTTTGCATTGCAGCGCACCGGCAAAAATTTTAAATGTTACCGGCCCGGAAACCATCAGTTTAACCTGGCTGGCAACGCAGTTTGGAACCTTGTTTGATAAAGCGCCTGTTTTTACCGGGCAGGTGCAGAATACGGCCCTGCTGAGCAACGCATCCGAGGCGCACCGGCTTTTTGGATACCCGCGCGTTGGCTTAAAAAAAATGATCCGTTTAGTGGCCGACTGGGTGCGCCTGGATGGGCAGCAAATAAACAAGCCCACGCATTTTCAGGAACGACAAGGTCAATTTTAATGCATACCCGTTATGAGCTTACCAGTAACTATAAAACAAATTTTGCAGGAAGGAATCGCCATTCCTGCGCATCCCTTGGCGCTTACTGCCGAAAGAAGGTTTGACGAGGCTACCCAACGCCGGTTAACCCGTTATTACCTGGCCAGCGGCGCCGGCGGAATAGCGATAGCGGTGCACTCCACTCAATTTGAAATAAGAGATCCCCATATCAATTTGTTAGAAACCGTATTGCAAACTACCGCTGATGAAATTGATAAAAGCGGCAACAAGGATTTTGTGAGAATTGCCGGCATCTGCGGACCCGCAGACCAGGCGGTTAAAGAAGCCCTGCTGGCTAAAAAATACGGGTATCATCTGGGATTGTTGAGTATGGGCGGTTTAAATGACCTGACCGAAGAGGAGCTGATCGAACGTACAAAGGCGGTTGCCGATGTGATCCCTGTATTTGGTTTTTATTTGCAACCTGCGGTGGGCGGGCGGGTACTGAGCTTTGCGTTTTGGAAAAAGTTTGCCGATATACCCAATGTACACGCTATCAAAATTGCGGCTTTTAACCGTTACCAGACGCTGGATGCCGTAAGGGGTGTTTGTCACTCCGAACGGGCAGCGGAAATAGCCCTGTATACCGGGAATGATGATAATATTATTGCCGACCTGCTGACGACCTATCATTTTGAAATAAACGGGAAGCAGGTGCAGAAGGATTTCCGCGGGGGCTTATTGGGCCATTGGGCGGTATGGACGCATGCTGCTGCTGCATTACTGAACGCTGTTAAAGCATATAAGGCCGGAAACAATGAAACCGCGGGCGAATGGCTTTCAAAGAATATATCGGTTACGGATATGAACGCTGCCATTTTTGACCCCGCCAATCATTTTCACGGCTGCATTCCCGGTATACATGAAGTGCTGCGCAGGCAGGGCCTGCTAAAGGGCATCTGGTGTTTAAATCCCGATGAAGTTTTATCGGCGGGGCAGGCTGATGAAATAACCCGGGTTACCCGGGCTTACCCGGAATTGATTGACGATGATTTTGTAAAAGCATTTTTGCAGAATGATAGGGGATAGCTTTTAATAAAGGGGAACAATGAAAAGAAGATCGTTTATAAAAAATACGGTTTCAATGTCATTATTGCCAATGATAGCCCCCCTGGCGGGACTGGCTGCTCCATCGAAAAATATGAAAATAAAAATAGACCATATTGCTTCTGATTTTGAAAGGCAGCCCCTGGTGCGGCCCTTTGGATTTAAGGGCGGTTATTTGACGGAGCTGTGGCAGGCCGTATCATTGATGCAAACAGCAACCGGCAAACCCCAGGTAGGACTTGCCACGCAGAGCGTACTCTATGGCGATCCGGATGTTTTTGCCGGCCACTCGGAAAGCGCCGGCAATGCATTGATGTATGCCTTGTCGGAGAAGGCCTTACAGCTGGCAAAACAAACGCCTTTTGATACGCCCGTTGATCTTTTAACAACTATTTTACCCGAGGTGGCCCGGTATGCCATTTCTGTTACCGGAAGCAATAACGTGAACCTTAACTTTATTTATAATGCATTGGTAAGCGTTGATAATGCCGCATGGCTGGTATATGCATCCGAAAACAAATGCGCTGATTTTGATACAATGATTCCCCCGGTTTACCGGAAGCCGCTAAGTACGCATAACTCCAGGATCGCCGTTATGTACCAGGTGCCTTATGGTATGCCGGTAACGGATCTTTTAAAGGCAGCGGAGGAAGGCTATTTTGTTTTCAAAATAAAGACCGGGATGCCTGGCAACCAGGAACAAATGCTGCAGTCGGATATCGACCGGCTTACCCTGGTGCACCGGACGCTTAAAGATTTAAGAACGCCCCAGACAAAAGACGGACGGTTGATTTATACACTGGACTCAAATGGCCGTTACCAGAAAAAGGAAAGCCTGTTAAAGTACCTGGATCACGCAAAAAAAATAGGCGCATTTGAGCAGATAAAGCTCATAGAAGAGCCGTTTTGGGAATCCAGCAATGACGATGTGAGTGATTTGGGCGTGATTATAGGCGCCGATGAAAGCGTACATACGGAAGCCGATGCGGTTAAAAGAATTCAGCAGGGATATAAGGCCATCGTGCTAAAAGGAATTGCTAAAACCTTAAGCATAAGCTTTAAAATTGCAAAAGTGGCTTATGAGCATCATGCAGCCTGTATTTGCGCGGATCTGACAGTAAACCCCCTGTTGCTCGACTGGCATAAGAACCTGGCCGCCCGCCTGCATCCGTTTCCGGGAATCGGGATGCCGATGATGGAAACCAATGGCGACATGAATTATAAGAACTGGGAACTAATGAAAACGTACAATGCGGTGCAGCACGCCCCCTGGCAACAGGTAAAGCAAGGCGTGTTTGAGCTGGATGATGATTTTTATCGCCGGAGCGGGGGCATATTTATGGGTACGCAACACTATGAAAGTATGTTTAGGAAGAAATAATATTTTAATACCGAAATGATTATGAACAATAATAAAGGGCGCAGGAATTTTATTAAGAAATCGGCAGTGATTGGGCTGGGTGCCACACTGAGCTTTGATGCCGTACTGCCTGTTGTTTTAAATGCAACCGGAAAACCCGCAGTGTTGGGCGGAAGGCCCCTGGTTGGCGCTCCCTGGCCTAAATGGCCCATCTGGAACCGGGAAACGGACGAGCCGTTGGTGCTCGAGGCATTACGCAGCGGGGTATGGTCGCGCGCTGAAAAAGTAACGCTGTTTGAAAAGAAATGGGCCGCGCTGATTGGTGCAAAACGGGCGCTGGCAACCGTTAACGGCACCAACGCATTAATTACGGCGGTAGCTCAATCCGATATTGGTGGCGGGGATGAAGTCATTTTGCCGCCCTATACCTTTATTGCTACCCTTACCGCCATACTCAATGCCGGCGCCATGCCGGTATTTGCCGATGTAAATCCTGATACCTTCCTCATTGATCCGGAAGCGATAAAGAAAAAAATCACCAGCCGCACCCGGGCTATTTTACCGGTGCATATCTGTGGATTGCCCGCAGATATGGGCGCCATTATGCAGATTTCAAAAGAGCATAACCTGGTGGTTATTGAAGATGCCTGCCAGGCCTGGCTGGCGGAGATCGATCATAAAAAAGTAGGTACTTTTGGCCATGCCGGATGTTTTAGTTTTCAGAACTCCAAAAACCTGCCCATTGGTGAGGGCGGGGCCATTGTAAGCGATGACGAGGCTTTTATGGATCGCTGTGTTTCTTATCATAACCTGGGATTGCCCTATGGCACGGCTTCTGCACGCCCGGGCAGCAAGTTGCGGTTAACGGAGTACCAGGCTGCTATTGGAATGGTACAGATGGAGCGGCTTTTGCCGCAAACAGCCACCAGAAACGAGAATGCCCGCTATTTGGTGCAACAAATGAAAACCATAAAAGGCATTACGCCGCACACTTTAACCCCCGGCGTTACCCAGGCGGCGTACCACTTATTCCCCTTTAAGTATGATCAACGCTTCTTTGCCAACCTCCCCAGGGCCCAATTTCTAAAAGCCTTGCAGGCCGAAGGCATTCCCTGCTCCGGCGGGTATATGCCGTTAAATGATATCAAGAACCTGGGCAATACCTTTGAAACAAAAAATTACAAAAAGATGTATGCGGCATCCGAGCTGAGTTACGAGCGGTTTAAGGAAAACAACCAATGCCCTAAAAATGAAACGCTTTGCCATGAGGCTGTTTGGCTGCCGCAAAATGTACTGCTTGCCAACAAAGAGGCGATGGATATGATTGTTTCGGCCATTCAAAAAATTCAAAAGAACGCCGCAGCTATTAAGAAGGGTACAGTATAAGTGTTTATTTCACTATTTGCCACAAATACAGGAAAGCACCGATTTTTGATATGCCGCTTTGTAGAGGTTTTTTTGCCGGACGAAACTGTTCCCAAAAACCATCAGTGTTTCAGGGCTTCAGTGGCAAACATAGGGGCATAAATGGCTTTTACCGCAGGGGTCGCAAGGGTTCCGCTATGTTCGCTAAGATTTTATTGTCTGATCCGTTCCCGTTACATAGATACTTTGTATAATCATATCGCCATTAACTTGGGGCTGTCTCAAAAGTCGCTTTACAGCAGGATGTCGTTCTCCCGGGTCCAAAGATGTCATCCCGGGCTTGACCCGGGATCTATTCCATATTTCAGCATCTATTGACGAACCATCATCTTTAGATGCCGAAACAATCCCGATCGCTCCTATCGTGTGGACACATTTCTTTAGATTGAACGGTTATCACGAATAAAGACTACGATGGGGAGCCTGTAACATACGATAGAATGCATCGGAACACAGACTTTTATTCCGCAAAGTGCGTGGGTGGCAAGTTAACTTTTGTCACTGAAAGCTGCAGCGCAGCGCTGATCCTGTTAGTAAACGACAATACGGGTAATAAAGGTGCAGCGCACCGGTAATCATTGCGGTTTGTACAAGCGGTGCACAGGAAATTACCGCCGCGCTGCGGCTAAGGGAAGTTTTAGATGCTCATAGTTATAAGGGTCAACGGCGCGCTGCGCCTGTTTGGCATTAAAAGATGCGATCTTTTGGGTCTGAAAGGCTTACCCGTACTGTATTTCATGGTAACAGACCTGTTCTTAACCTGACACGCATGCGCAAGGCGGGAGCAAAAGCTGCAAGCAAGAAAATTATGGTCCTGATCTTACTTAAACAGCAGACCCTATTTAATGATTTTTCCTTGCGTGCTTAGCGATTAAACCGCCACGCAGCACGGGCCCGGAGGTTTGCACGAGTTAAGATTTGATTGATCATAATAACCGCAGGTTGGTATCCTGGTATTTGATCAGGCTGGGGTCGCCGGGCTCTAATTCGGTAATCAGGTAATTGACCTGGTTTACGTCGCAGATTTTTATGGTTTGAACGGTATTTAATTTTTCAGAAATAGTAACCACCACCACTTTTTTAGCAGAGCGTATCAGGGCTTTTTTGGCCTGCACCACTTCCCAGTCAAGATCGGTTAAGCCTTCTTCAACAGAAAAGGCATTGGCTCCCAGCAAACACAGGTCTGCCTTTATTTCTGAAAGCTGGTTGATCATACCGGATCCAACATGAAGGTTGGCATTTTTCAGCAACCTTCCGCCGATGGTGATCACTTCGATATTATCAAACTCAGAAAGTGTAATAGCTATCTGGGGGCTGATGGTAAAGAACGTGGCCTTCATGCTTTTGGGAATCATTTTGGCCAGTTCCAGTATGGTGGTACCCCCTTCGGTAAGTACGGTCGAGTTGTTTTTTATAAGCCTTAATGCTTTTTCCGCGATGATTTTTTTGGATTCCAGGGCGTAAACTTCATTTTGTCCGCTGAAAGGGGATATAAATGAAGGACCAACGGCGCCCCCATGCACTTTTACCACCTTCCCTGTTTCGGCCAGTTCAGTAATATCCCGCCGGATGGTGTCGTCTGATACTTTTAGCTGCAAACTCAGGTCTGCGCACAGGACTTTGTTGTGCAGATTGATTTCCTTTAAAATAAATTTTTGCCGTTCGTCTTTACGCATAGTGATGATTTAGTGAAAGCCGTGTTTCATGTTAACAATTTACTCTGGAAAGGGTTTGATTTGATTGTAAATATATATTATATATTGGAAAAATACATCCTGACCGGTAGCAGATAAAAGATCGTTGCGCTCATCCCCCTGGGGGTACTCCCATAATGCATGCTACCATGCAGGCTTTTGCAATGCCACCGGTTGCCCGTTGTTTTTTCTGCTTTTTGCCGCGGCGTCCATAAACGCGTAAATCTCAAGTGTTTCTGCAGCGCTCACCGGCGGCGTGCCGGTTTCAAAGAACCGGATGATTTCTTTTAACATCGGGTTATAGCCATCATACTGATCCATAAATACCGTTGCTTTTTCTGCATGCACAATGCCCCCGTAATCGTGCTTGCCGTTGCGGGTACCACGAAAAACGCCGATCCTTCCATCATCCCAGGTACCTACCACAACATCGGTATCTGCCGTGGAGGTCTGACTTACACGGATACAGCCGGTGCCCATTACGGTGTACAGCAGTTCTACACCATGTATACCATACCAAAACAGGTCGGTATGCGTAGGTTCGGTTTTAGCCGGGCTAAAAGTACTGGCCCCAAGCACTTTTCCAAAGGCATTGCTCCGTACCTGCTGGGCTTTTTCCACATAGCGCAGCGAAGAAGCTGAAAACATAGGCGTATGGTATTTTTGGGCCTGCTGATAGATGCTGATTACATCCTTCATGTTAGCGGCAACGGGTTTATCGATAAATACTTTTTTACCGCTTTTAAAAACTTTTACCGCCTGCTCCAGGTGCAGGGCGCCATCATTGGTTTCCAGCATCACCACATCGCAATTTTTCAGCAGCTCGTCAATAGAGCCGGCAATGGCAACCCCGTTTTCTTTTGCATCTTTGGTATACTGACCGATGCGGCTGTAACTGCTTTCAATTTTTTTACTGCCATAGGGATAGGCAACCGATACATAATACCCGTTATACATGGTGGTTTGCCGGGCTTTATTTAATGATTTGATAAATTCAGAGGAGTGGGAGGTATCCAGGCCAATAATGCCCACCCTGCGCCCGTTTTTTTGGGAATTAAAAAGCGGTGCAAAGCCGGAGCCCCATGTTGCGTACAATCCCGCAAGGCCGGTTGTTTTAATAAAAGTCCTCCTGGTTGATTTCCTGTTCATATAAATATCATTTATATATAATGAATTGATTCCGCATCAAAAATAAAAACTTTAGGTTTTTTTGCGTATAAAAATTAAAAATACCGCAAATAAAACGCAAATAAAAATTGTTTTACCCGTTTTTTGCCGTTATATTGCGTGTAATATATACTCTAAACCGCTAAAACCATGCAAAACGGCATCATGCGGATTTTTTCATTGCAGCTCCCCGGATAACATCAGGAAACACAAAGTGCGCTTTCAAATTTTAAAAACATCTATTTATGCGTATTTCCCTTTTTAAACTGCTTTTCTGTACCGGTATCTGGATACCGGGTGTATGCACCGCACAAGTGCAGGTTAGTGGTGTAGTGCGCGCTAAAACAGACAACCGGCCATTGCAGGGGGTTACCGTTCAGACAACCGGCCAACAGGCAATGACAACCGTTACAAATACGGAGGGCCTCTATCAATTGAGTGGCAGCGGTGCTGCAGACTCCCTGCGTTTTTCGCATGTGGGTTTTGAGCCGGTTGTTGTTGCCATAGCCGGCCGGTCAAAAATTGATGTGCAGCTTACATCTGTTAATGCTTCCCTGAACGAGGTTGTGGTAATCGGTTATGGATCGGTACGTAAGCTGGATCTTACGGGCTCGGTAGGAACGGTCAATGTAGAAGACATGAAAAAGGCGCCCGTGCCCTCTTTTGCCCAGGCCCTGGCCGGAAGGGTAGCGGGCGTGCAGGTAAACAGTACGGACGGGCAACCCGGCGGAGGAATGAATATAATGATCCGGGGAGCCGGCTCGCTTACCCAAAGCACAACGCCCCTGTATGTGGTAGACGGTTTTCCAATAGAGGACCTGGATCCCAATACGCTGAATATGGATGATATCGCTTCCGTTTCTATTCTTAAAGATGCCTCATCTACCTCCATTTATGGCTCACGGGGGGCAAACGGTGTAGTGCTCATCCAAACGCGGAGGGGCAAACAGGGAAAGCCGGAAGTGACCCTTGGCGGTACTATGGGCTACCAGTTAAAACCGCCGCTGATCCCGGTAATGAGCCCCTATGAATTCGTAAAATACCAGATGGAACTGAACCCCAACTCCTTTAATACACCGGCTTATACGGCACTGGGAAAAACGCTGGACGATTACAAGAATGTACAGGGAATCAACTGGCAAAATGAGGTATTAAACACCGGGGCGTATCAAAACTATAACCTGGGCATTCGCGGAGGTTCAGAGCAAACAAAATACGCAGTGTCCGGTTCCGTATTTAATCAAAAAGGAGTCATTGTTAACACGGGGATGGATCGCTATACCGGACGGCTCTCTTTAGACCAGACCATTTCAGCAAAATTTAAGGCGGGTGCTAATATGGCTGTTACGCAAACCGATGTTTACGGACAGCAGATACGTTCTATTTATGGGGGAGGTAACGCCACGTCTTCTGCATTGATCCGGGCATGGATGTACCGCCCTGTATCGGCTATTGAAGGGGAGGATCTGCTGAATGAAGATGCGGATCAGCAAGCCGTTAATACCAGCGATTTCCGGATCAACCCGGTTACGGATCTGCAAAATCAATACCAGCATACAATACGTAACCAGCTGCAGTCGGATGCCTTTATAAGCTTTGCCATTACCCCCGATCTTATTTTGAAAGCTGCCGCCGGATTTATGCAGTCCAATGTACGTAATGAGCAGTTCTATAACTCCAAAACATCGCAGGGAAGCCCGCTCAATCCGTCTAACAAAAATGGCGTATGGGGAAGCATGAGCTACAATAATTCCAATAGTTTTTTTAATGAGAACACGTTGAATTATAAAACCACAATAGGGAAGGATCACTTTATAAACGGCATGCTGCTGTTTGGAGTAAACCAATATAAAACCATGTACTCCTCCTTTACCGGCACGCAGCTCCCCAATGAAGTAAAACGCATGGATGGGCTTGATGAATCTTCGGGAGGCAGTTTTACAGCCCCTGTCATTTATAATACCCGCAACACCATGATATCCTATGCCGCAAGGATCGATTATAACTTCCGGTCAAAATACCTGCTTACGGTAAACTTCAGGGCCGATGGATCTTCCAAATTTTTGCAGCCCTGGGGCTATTTTCCAGGGGGCGCTATTGCGTGGAATATGAGCCGGGAGAAGTTCTTTAGCCAGGCCTTCCCGTTTATTACAAACGCTAAACTGAGGGCAAGCTATGGCCAAAACGGAAATAATCGCGTAGGCGATTTTGATGCCTATGCCAAGCTTTCGCTCAACAATACGGGGCAGGGATATTCTTTTAACAACCAGGCGCCCATACCCGCGGCCTATTTGTCTACGCTTGGTAATCCACTGCTCCGTTGGGAAAAAACGGAACAAATGGATATTGGTTACGAAATCGGGCTGCTGGATAACCGGGTGGGACTGGAGGTGGACTGGTACCGGCGTACGGCCTCCAACCTGCTGGTGAGCACGGACCTGCCCCAGAGCTCGGGCTTTGGATCGGCCCAGGTAAATATCGGCAGCCTGCGCAATACCGGCTGGGAGTTTACGCTGAATACAACCAATATAAAAACAACGGATTTTAACTGGACCAGTAGTTTCAATATCAGTTTTAATAAGAACAAAATTTTATCGCTGGCCTATGGCCAGTCGGCGTTGAGCAGGGTACCTGTCTATCTTTCCCAGTTTGGACAACCGCTGTATCTTTCCGAGCTGGGCAAGCCGGTAGGGATGATGATCGGTTATATCTGGGATGGCAATTACCAATATCAGGATTTTAATAACCCGGCCCCGGGTGTATATATTCTTAAACCGGATGTTGCCGCCAATGGTACGGCACGCAACGCCGTGCAGCCGGGCGATATAAAGCTCCGCGATCTGAATGGCGATGGAACCGTTAATGCAGCCGATATGACTATTATTGGCCGGGGGCAGCCCGTTCATATTGGCGGATTCAACAACAATTTTAATTATAAAGGCTTTTCGCTGAACGTATTTTTTCAATGGTCGCAGGGCAACAATATTTACAATGCTAACCGGCTCTTGCTGGAAGGCAATAGCAACGGGTTTGCCAATATTAACCAATACGCCACCTATGCCAACCGCTGGTCGCCGGAGAACCCCACCGATGAAAATTACCGTACGCGGGGGCAGGGGTTTATAGGCTATTTTTCGTCAAAGAACATTGAGGATGGGTCGTATCTGAGGCTGAAAACATTGTCCCTTTCCTATGCGGTTCCTTCCAGGCTGATCAGGAAGGCCTGGCTGAGAAATCTTTCGGTGGATCTTTCTGCTCAGAACCTGTTTACCTGGACCCAATATTCCGGGTTGGATCCCGAAGTATCCGTAGCAGATAATGTACTCATGCCCGGCTACGATTTTTCGGCATACCCCAATGTGCGCACGATTGTATTTGGTTTGAAAGCCACTTTTTAACCACCTTATTTTAATACGATGAAACAACTATTTTATCTGCCGGTATTATTGCTTGCTGCAGTGAACCTGGGTTCCTGTAAAAAATTTCTGAAGCCGGCTCCAACCGACTTCCTTAACACCGCTAACTATTATCAAACGGAGCAACAGTTGAATTTTGCATTATCCGGGGTATACAATACCGTGGGCAACGGCGGGTTTTGGGGCAGCTATGCCAACTATTTACTGGACTGGGATGCGGACATTGCCTATATGAACCGGCTTACCTTAAACGGGCCTTTTAACTTTAATTACTCCGCATCAGATCCGTTTATGACAGGGCTGTGGAGCACCTTGTGGGATGGTATTAACCGGGCCAATGTGCTTATGGAGAACCTGGACAGGAGCACAGCCATACCCCAGGCCACCAGAGATCGGATAAGGGGAGAAGTGTTGTTCCTGAGAGGATATTATTATTTTACCCTGGTGCAGTACTGGGGTGGGGTGCCGCTTAAATTAACGGCTATCAAATCTCCATCGGAAGTATCGATAGCCAGGGCATCGGCAAAGGATGTATATGCGCAGATACTGGCGGATATGACGGCCGCCGAGCCGCTGGTGCGCAGTATTAAAGAACTTGGATATCCGGGCGCCGTCAATAAATCTGCGGTACGCGGCATGCTGGCCCGGGTTTGCCTTACCATGGCTGGTGAACCGCTGAAAGACCTGGCAAAGTACCAGGATGCAAAGATGTGGGCAAAAAAAGTGATGGACGATGCGGGCGCCGGGCATAGCCTCAACCCCAGCTATTCCAATATTTTTATTACACAGGCGCAGGATAAATATGATATCAAAGAAAATCTGTGGGAAGCAGAGTTTTATGGCAATAATGCAGACCCTGCTACACTGGCCTTTGCCGAGTGGACAAATATCGGCTATATTAACGGGCCTCCCTCAACCCTGGGCTCCGCTACGGGCAATGCCGCCGCTTATATGACAATTACGGCAAAGTTTTACAATTCGTTTGAAGACGGCGATCTTCGAAAATGGTGGAGCATTGCCCATTTTAGCTATGTAAACTCTCCGGTAAACGGACTAAAGCTGCTGAATGGTTTACCGGCTACCGAGCGGGACAAATGGTACCTGTACCCTGCCAAATGGCGGCGCGAGTATGAAGCCATACCAAGGGGAACATCGGTAGTATCGGCCACCAATATGCCATTGATACGTTATTCGGATATCCTGCTGATGTTTGCCGAGGCAGACAATGCCATAAACGGGGCGCCTACGGCCGATGCTATTGCGGCCGTAAACCTGGTCAGACGCCGGGCCTGGTCTGCCGGTGTTAAATCCATCGCCGTTACCAATGGAGGCAGCGGCTATACCAGCGCGCCGGCAGTATCCATTTCGGCTGGTGATGGAAGCAGTGCCGCGGCAACGGCTGTTATCCAGGGAGGAGCTGTGGTGGCTATTAACCTGAACCGCGATTCTTCGGGTGTACGTTTCTTCCGTGAAGGCAGTTATTCCAATGTTCCTTCCATAACCGTTTCCGGTGGCGGCGGCTCCGGAGCTTCCGCCACAGCATTGGTTTACAAGCCAACCGATGGTGATGTTCCGCCTGCGGCACGGGCTTCTAAAGAGGCTTTCCTGTCATTTATCCAGGATGAGCGCATGCGTGAATTTAATATGGAAGGTTGCCGGAAGGCCGACCTGCTTCGTTGGGGAATTTTTCTGAAAGTAAACCAGGATATGGGAAACCAGGCACAGCAGGATTCGCCGGGCGCCGGGTTTGTACTTTCATTTACGCGGGCATCGGCCCGCGATGTGCTGATGCCGATACCGGATAAAGAAATGATCAATAATTTAAAAATGACGCAGAATCCCGGATGGTAATTGATTCCTGGTTCACAAAAGAAATAATTATGAAAATCAGAACCCTGATACCCGCCGCAGGAATATTCCTGCTGTCCTGTCAAAAAAAACCGGCAGAAGTGGTAGCTCCCGACTTTGACGTGACTACCACTGAGCTTACGGTGAAAGCCGGTACGCCCGCTGTTTTTAAATTTACGGGAAAAGCGGCCACGCTGGCTTTTTATCCCGGAGAGGTTTATAAGGATTATAATTATAAAGATGGCAGAAGTATTGATGTGGCCGGCAAAGGCCTTACGCTTGCCTTCTCCAACGGAGTGGCGGCTGGCAGCCCGGCGGGCACGCAGGTCCGCCAGTTTTCCATTCTGCTTTCTACAGACTTTAACGGGAACTACAACGACTTTGCGGCTGTAAAAGCAGCTACCTGGGTAAATATAACGGATAGCTTTATTCTGGCCGCTTCGGCAACAATGGTGGCTACACGTACCGTTGATCTTTCAAAATATGTAGTTGCCGGCAAGCCCGTTTACTTTGCTTTGCGCTATATCAACCGGCCACAGGTAGCCAATGGTTATGCCCGGCAGTGGCTGGTCGAAAATTTCCTGTTGAAGAGTATCGATGCTAAAATAGATACTACGGCCGTTACCATCGCCAACCAGGCATTGGCCGGGTTCAGGATCGTGGATGAAAACCCCGTCAATGCAAAAGCCCGGTCTACCATTACCAATACGCGGGTAACTTTGTATGGTCCGGTATATAAAAACCCGGCAGATCCGATCTATGATCCGGCCAATCCGGTATTTGATCCCAGGAACCCGATCTATGATCCCAAAAGCCCGCAATATAACCCGGGTGCGGTTTTGCCGGTATATGTGCCTTACGACCCCAACAGTCCTTACAATGACCCTTACAGCGAAAACTGGGCCGTTTCGGCGCCCATCAGCTTAGGTGTTGTTGAATTGGGAAAAGATTGGTCTGTTCCCGTTCGAACATCTGTTTATAGTGCTATGCCCGCTACCTATAGCTATACTTATAAAAATCCCGGCAGGTATGAAGCGGTTTTTGTTGCGGCCAATAACACCATTGAGGATAATGCTTCCGTGGTAAAAAAAGTGATTATGAATGTAACGCCTTGATAAAGTTGAGGTATTTAAACGTCTTGCGGTTAAATCCAATTAAATAGCGGTTTATTGTGCGTATTTGCGGTCGCTAAAAGGCCGGAACTTCGGGTGTTTGCGTAAAAATATTTTTCAAATCCGCAAAAAATCCGCAAAAAAAATTGTTTTTATTCGTGTTTGCGATTATCTTGCGCATAATATCGGTTGTAAAACCGCTAAAAAACTGCAAAAATGACGATTGCCAATTGCTTGCTGAAATACTCAGGAGTTGTAACGTGCTCCCTTGAGGTCATTTTTTTTATTTTATTGATGGCCGGCTTTTACGAAGGTCAGGTGCATAAGACGTGAATGTTCTTTTGCGCAATTTTTTTCTGTAAAACCGGGCCACGGGTTGTTGGGTGTCCCCGGGGGATTAGAGGACAAAATAATTAAAAGTAAAATGAAAGAATATAAAAATTACGGAAGGATATTATTGTATGCCTTGCTTTTTTTACTGGTGCTGAAGCCGGGAACCGGGTTTGCCCAGGAGGATAGAGCGTTTAAGGGGAGGGTGGTAGATGAAATAGGCGTGGGCATTATTGGTGCCAGTGTGATGATTAAAGGAACCACAACGGGTACCAATACCGATATGGCGGGTAAGTTTTCGCTGAACCTTCCTACGAACAATGTAGTGCTCATCATTACCTCCGTGGGGTATGCGGAAAAGGAAGTACCGGTTTCTTTTTCAAAAACAAAAGAAATGGAAATTCCGTTGGCCGCTTCTTCAAAAAGTGAAGATGACGTTGTAGTGGTGGCTTACGGTAAACAAAAAAAGGAAAGTGTGGTAAGCGCCATTACCACGGTTACCCCATCCACCTTAAGAGTACCTTCCAGCAATCTTACAACAGCCTTTGCGGGAAGACTGGCAGGGGTAATCGCCTATCAGCGATCGGGTGAACCGGGGCTCGACAATGCAGAGTTCTTTATTCGTGGTATTACTTCTTTCAGCTCTTCGGGCAAAAAAAATCCCCTTATCCTTATTGATGGTATTGAAATGGAGCCGAACGATCTGGCGCGGATCAACGTGGATGATATTGCTTCGTTCTCTATTATGAAAGATGCCAATGCTGCCGCGCTCTATGGCGCCCGGGGGGCCAACGGGGTCATCCTGGTAACCACCAAAGAAGGTAAGGTAGATAAGCTGGGGTTCAACGTAAGAGTGGAGCAATCAAATTCCTATAATTCGGAACTGGTGAAACTGGCCGACCCCATTACCTATATGAAGCTGCACAATGAAGCGGTGAGGACCCGGGATGCGTTGGTGGAATTGCCGTATACTTTGTCAAAAATCCGGGAAACAGAGCTGGGATCCAATCCTGTTTTGTATCCCTCGGTAAACTGGTACGACTACCTGATAAAAAACAGAGCCGTAAACCGGCGCGCCAACCTGAATATAACAGGAGGCGGACAAACAGTGCTCTATTACCTGGCAGCTAATTACCAGAACGATCAGGGGATCATAAAAGAAAGCCCCGAAAACATGGTAAAAAACAATATCAATATCGACCGTTTTCAATTGCGTTCCAACGTAACTATCAAGTTTACCCCCGCTACTACAGCTGTAATAAGAGCTTACGGTTCGTTTGATGATCTGAGCGGCCCTGCAACTGGTGGTTCAGCAGTGTTTCAGGCCGCCCGTAATGCTTCGCCGGTAAGTTTTTTACCCTACTATCCCCCCGATTCCGCCAATGAATTTTCCAAACACGTTCTTTTCGGAAATAATATGGAAATGAACCTGATGAATCCCGTGGCGGATCTTGCCAGCAGTTTTACGGAACAAAAATCCTCCATGATGCTGCTGCAATTGGAAATGGAGCATAAATTCAGCGGTAGCTTAAAAGGATTAACAGCACGGGGTATTTATAATGTAACACGGAAGGCACTTTACCAGCAATCCAGGAGTTATGCGCCTTTTTATTACCTGCCGGCTACAACATTAGACGGATCTTACCAGTTAGTGGCGCTGAACCCCGACAGGGGAACGGAGTACCTGGGCTATTCGCCGGGTAACCGGACGGTGGGCGCCATCCAATATGGAGAAGTTCGTTTGGGTTACAACCGCACTTTTAATGACGTGCATGACCTCAATGTAACCCTCGTGGAAACGATCCGGTCCGCCAGCCAGGTAGCCCCCCGGGTTCTTAGCAATGGCACCCAGCTGGATGATTTGCAGCAGTTGCAGGCCTCACTGCCCCAGCGGAATATTTCCTCGGCAGGCAGACTGGCCTACGGATACGATTCGCGTTATTTTGCCGAATTTAATTTTGGCTATAACGGAAGCGAACGGTTTGCTCTCAGGAATCGCATGGGCTTCTTTCCATCGGTAGGAGCGGGGTGGATGGTGAGTAACGAAAAATTTATGGAGCCGCTGAAAAATGTGATCAGTACATTAAAGATCAGCGGTACCTATGGTAAAGTGGGTAATGACCAGATAGGTGGTACCAACACCAGCGGCGATGATCTGATCAGCAATGTAATAGACCGCTTTTTTTACCTGCCGCAGGTAGATATGAGCGGCTCGGGTTACTGGTTTGGATACAACCGGGATTACCGGTCGGGTATCGAAATTAAACGGTACGGAAATGACCTGATTACCTGGGAAATTGCCAAGAAGTCCAATATAAGACTGGAGCTGGGCCTGTTTAGAAACTTTACGATGATCACCGATTTCTTTGCCGAAACACGGGAAAACATTCTGCAAAAACGGGCGGATATACCCTCTACCATGGGCTTACGCACCATTCCCTGGACCAATGTGGGGGTAGCCCAGGGAAAAGGATTTGAAACAGAGATAAAATATGATAAAACTTTTAGAAAAGATTTTTCATTGCAGGTAAACGGAACCTTTACCTATGCCTCCAGCAAGTATAAAAAATATGAAGAGCCCGACTATAGCGATGTTCCCTGGAGATCCCATGTGGGCCTGAAGCTTTCGCAGCCGGTAGGGTTAATAGCAGAACGGCTGTTTATCGATGATGCAGACGTGGCAAATTCGCCAACCCAGTTGTTTGGTAAGTATGGTGCCGGTGATATTAAGTACAAGGATATTGATGGAAACGGCCAGATAGATGACAATGACAGGGTGCCCATTGGTTACCCAACAGTTCCTGAAATCATTTATGGCGGCGGATTCACCGCAGTGTATCATTCATTCGATTTCTCCCTCTTCTTCCAGGGGTCGGGGCGCTCTTCCTTTTTCATTGATCCGGAAAAGATCACCCCATTTGTTAATAACGGGCAAAGGGCCTTGCTGCAGTACATTGCCGATGATCACTGGTCGGAGAACAACCGGGACCTGCATGCGTTTTGGCCGCGGCTGTCTGAATACCTCATCGAAAACAATGGTCAGCCAAGTAAGAGTAATCTTAACACGTACTGGCTTCGCGACGGATCGTTTTTACGGCTGAAGTCGGGTGAGTTTGGTTACTCCCTGCCGGAACGGCTAACGCAACGGGCCCATATTGAGCGCCTCCGTTTGTATGTCAGCGGTACCAACCTTTGGGTATGGTCTAAATTCAAAATGTGGGACCCGGAGATGGCGGGCGATGGCTTAAAATACCCGGTACAGCGGGTGGTCAATTTTGGTCTGAACGTTACTTTTTAATTACTGCTAATTAAAATCATACAAAATGATATCTGTTATATATAAATTATTTATTGCGGTTGGCGGTACGGCTAAAGTCGAAAAAGAACAAGTGAACGCTTGTAAAAGGGTTTATTTTCGGGCAAAAAGCTGGTCCCTCATCCTGGTGTTATCTTTAACGCTGCTGGGAACCGCGGGGTGCCGTAAATTCCTGGATGTGGTACCCAATGATACGCCCACCCTGGAGCATGCGTTTTCGAACCGGTCGGTAATGGAAAAATTTTTGAGAACCTGTTATTCCTGGCTGCCCGATCCTACCGATCCGCTATATTATCCTGCTTACTTTACCAGTAGAGATGAATTTGACTACAAAGGAGAAACCCGCGCAGGGAATTCGCTGGCCGGCCGGATTTCACAGGGTCTGCAAAACACAAATACACCTTACCAGGATTACTGGTCGGGCTACGAGGATAGCAGAAAAAGCGCCGTTAAAAGCATGTATAAAGCCCTGCGCGATTGTAATATTTTTCTGGAAAATGCGCATACACCAAGGGATATTACCGAGGAAGAGCGCACCCGGTGGATATCGGAAGTAAAGTTTCTGAAAGCCTATTATCATTTCTTTTTGCTGGAGCTTTATGGTCCGATTGTACTGGTGAAAGAAAATCTTCCTATTTCTGCCACACCGGAACAAACCCGCGTGTACCGCGAGCCGGTGGATGAGTGTGTGGATTATATTGCCGGGCTCATTGATGAAGCCCTGCCCGGGCTGCCACCGGTATTGCCGGATCCGGCTACGGAGCAGGGAAGGATCTCCCAGGTAATTGCCCTGGGCATAAAAGCGAAACTACTGGCAACCGCCGCCAGCCCCCTGTTTAACGGAAATTCTGATTATGCCGGCTGGCAGGATAACAGGGGCAAGCAACTGATTGCTGCTACCTACGATCCTAAAAAATGGGAAAGAGCGGCTACTGCAATTAAGGAAGCCATTGATGCCGCTGAAAACAACGGTTACCGTCTCTATGAGTTTAACAAACTTGCCGGCGGAGCCAAAACCTATGCTATGAATGACAGCATGGTGCAATTGATGACGATCCGGAAAGCAATCACCGAAAGCCTGGAGCGTAACCCGGGCGTGATCTGGTCTACCCAGGAGCAGTTTGCCGATTTAAAAGGCAATGCAGCAAGACTTGGTTTAAACTCTCTTGGAAATATGCTGAAACTGTTGTATCCGCAAATGTATTCACAGGATCAGTCTTACCAGGCGCAATACTACGCGGCCTCCTGGCACATGGCAGAATTGTTTTATTCGAACAATGGGGTGCCGATCGAAGATGATAAGTTTTTTGATTATGCCAACCGGTATAAACCGCGGCGCGCAACGGCCAGCGATCATCATACCACCTATATCCCCACGGGAGAAATTACGGCTTCCATGCATTTCTTCAGAGAACCCCGCTTTTATGCCGACCTTGGTTTTGACAGGGGATATTTTGAAAACGAAACCACCACGGATAATGGAGGCGCTTCATTTGGAGTATACCTCCGGCAACGGTCCGGAGAAACAGGCCTCAATGGCTATGTGCCCAAAAAGATCATCGCATTTGAAAGTTCCAGCAGCAAGGGCGTTTCCGGTAACCCTTATTCGCCCTATCCTTACCAGTTTCCGCTGCTCCGCCTGTCTGATCTGTACCTGTTGTACAGCGAAGCGCTGAATGAAGTAAAAGGCGCCCCGGATGGGGAAGTGTACAACTGGATTGATAAAGTAAGGGCCAATGCCGGCTTAAAAGGAGTTGTGGAATCCTGGCAGGCTGCAGCGTATAATCCTGCTGCACCCACAAATAAGAACGAAATGCGGAAGATCATCCAAAGAGAACGGTTGATTGAACTGGCATTTGAGGGACAGCGGTTCTGGGATATCCGCCGCTGGAAGACAGCATTGCAGTATTGGAGCCTGCCGCCCACTTTATGGACAACCACAGGAACCACTCCCGATCAGTATTATGTGCCCTGGGTGTATGGGGCGCCCCGTACCGTTAGCTTCAGGGACTACCTGTATCCCATTGCGCAATCGGATATACGTGCCAATATCAACCTGGTGCAAACCTATGGATGGCAATAAGAAAATGGCTCATTAATGAATCGTAATAACTTTCTAATGAAAAAATATAGTTTCATAATTGTAATGATACTTTCTGTTTTTCTCTTTTCCTGCAAAAAAGAAGAAGAGAAAGTTACGGGGACCTGGAACTCCGGTCCTGTAGAAGTGGAAACCATAACCCCCATCAACGGAGGGGCCGTTATTTCATATAAAGTACCTGATGACGGAAACCTCCTGTACGTGATGGCCGAGTATGAACGCAATGGAAAAACGTTTGTGGAAAAATCATCGGTATATAAAAACACCCTCACCATTGAGGGGTTCAACCTGCCTGAAAAAACAAAAGTAAAAGCAACGATTTACAAGGTAAATAAGGAAGAGCAGCGGTCGGCCCCGGTGGAGATCGAATTTGAACCCCTGGAGGGCCTGGTGTCGCTTGCAGAAGAATCGCTGCATTTGCAACCGGGGTTTGGAGGCATTGTTGCCAATTGGAAAAACCAGGCCAGCACACAGCTCGGAGTTCGCATGATGGTGCCGGATGAGATCAAAAAAGTGTTCACTACAAAGGAAATGTATTTTACCACCGCCCCTGATGATAAGCGTTCTTTCAGGGGGTTTGAGTCCGAACCCACCAATGTTGCCGTTACTTTTGAAGATAAATGGGGGAATGTTTCCGACACGGTTTTTTATTCAACAACGCCGTTTTTTGAAACGATGGTGCCGAAGCCTTATGCCGATTACAGGGCAAATATTCCCTATGATAATATTACCAACCTGTCTGGACGTACCACCAACACATTGTGGGATAATATTGTGAATACATCGGGTCATGGCTGGCTAACCGCCAACGGCAGCAGCGGCCTGTCTATTACCATTGATCTGAAACAGGTGGTAAAACTGAGCCGGATCATTATTCATGGATATCATATTAACAGTCCCTATGGCCAGGTAAATATTCAGCAGTTTGAGGCCTGGGGTACCGATAAGATTGATTTTGCCCGTTTATCAGACCGGCCATATTGGCTGGATTCATCCAGTGTGCGCTGGGCGGCCCTCAGCACAACACCCTGGTTTGTTGATCCTACTACGGTGCTTCCGGCAAGGACCTTTAAAGACGACTGGCAATACCTGGGTTGGCATGCCATACCCCGGTATGACCTGATGGTGCCGCCCGATGCGCAGGCTATCTCAAATATTTCTGCAAACGGAACAGAATATGAAATGCCGATTGATGCCAAACCGGTGCGGTATGTTCGTTTGTTTGTTCGCCAGGTGTCCAATTTGATGCCACCGCCGTCCAATAACTATTTTTCAATGGGTGAAATTACTTTTTACGGAGACAATACCGTGCCGCAAAATTAGGCGCCGCCGAAAACGTAGTATAAAAATATTAAGAATGAAAAAGATCAGTATCTTATTTTACACAGCACTCTGCCTGCCGCTCTTTTTGGTGGCGCTGCTGTCATCATGCGATAAAATGAATGACATTCAAAGCAATTTTGCCAATAAGGAAGAAGCGGTTTACCTGGGAAGGGTGGATTCTGTTAAATCGTACCCCGGTTTTGGAAAGGTGAAGCTTGTATGGCTAATGAATGCCGATCCCAAAATATCAAAGACGATCGTATATTGGAACCTGCGCCGGGATTCGATTGTACGGTCGTTTAACCGCACCGGGCTTGGCACACAGCTGGACTCTGTGGTATTGGAAGATCTGCCCGAAGGAACGATGCTCATAGAGTTTCGGAACACCAATGATAAGGGAGAAACCTCGTTGTTTTCTTCTGCAACGGTAACGGTATGGGGTGAGAGTTTTGCAGACCGGTTGCGGGCGCGCAATGTGACCTCATTCGATTATGATTACCTGCAGTCAAGCTACAATCTTACTTTGTCAAAAACAACGCCGGGCGACAGTGTGGCTTATTCTCAGATCAGCTATATCACAAAAAATAACGAAACAAGAGTGATAAATACCAACAGGAGTGTAAATGATACGGCGGTACAGTTAACCGATTTTCCTGCCGGGGGATCATTTCAGTTTCGCACGGTATTCTTCCCCCCCCAGGGTATTGACACGGTGCGCAACGAATACCAGACCTTTAAAGCACCTGATGTGGTAACCGACCGGGGCATGAAGATTGCATTGAAGGGAAACGCTACCAGTAAGTATTTCCCGATGAATGATGACCTGTGCGAGTGGAACGCTGCCGGCGACCTGGTGGTATATGAAGCTTCGGCCAACGGAGAGCTGACAGAAAAAATGCGCTATCCCGCGCTGGCATCCCGAACCACTCTTCGCGATTTTTTCTTTTATGAGGGCGACCGGTTTATTGGTGTTCAAAACAATAATAGTCTGTATATGTATACCATTGCAGACGGTGTTTTAAAAAATGTACTCGCTTCCACGCTTGGTACAGGGTTTACTACTTCCAAACATATTGGCGCGCGGGGCTTCTTTTATGCTATTACAGATGCCGGGGATGTAAAAGCCTGGTTTGCATTGCCTGCCGGAACATGGCTTACGCCTCAGTCGGCAACAGCAGGCTCCGGCTTTGCCTACAACTCCTATGCCTTGTTTAATTTTCAAACCCTGATAGGTATTGATGCTGCAGGAAACCTGTGGACGTTCCCGGTAGCTGCATCGGCAGTCCTTGGCTCCAAAATACGGATGGGTTTGGGCTGGAACCGCTTTACAAAAATTATGTGCGCCGGCACAAGGTTATATGGCCTGGAGTCAAACGGCGATCTGTATGTATATAACAATTTTGATGCCGCCGGCAAGTACTGGATTGTAAACTGATTTTTTTTAAATTGAATGATATACGGCAATATTTGCGGTCTTTAATTTTACAATTTTTAACCGGAAACACGAATGATTAAAACTGGAGTTTTTCTGATAAGCATGGCTTTTTTGATGCCTGTTTTTTTGAAGGCGCAGCCGCAGCAGCAAAAAAAGGAGCAGGTATATGCAAATACCGCGTTTGCAGACCATGGCCCGGCTTCTGCCTATAGCACCACCCGCGGAACAGTGGCTGTCGTTGATGAAAAGGGCCGCAATGTAGTGCTGTCCTGGCTTTTTGATGTAAGGGGCGGATATGCTTTATCATTGGTGGATGCCGCAACGGGTAAGAGCGAAGTATTTCCCATGCCGTTTAACCCCGGGGGCGATTGTCCTTATGCTTCTGTTTTTTCCTCACGGGGGAAATTTTATACGCTTTTCAACAGCAATTTTGTAGAGTTTGATCTTGGAAAGCGGGCATTTACCTTTCATCATAAAACGGCCCCGCAGATGGCCATGGGAATGACAGAAGACGATAAGGGAAAAATATGGGCGGTAACCTATCCCAACAGCGGAGTGGTATGCTTTGATCCCGCAACGGGCGCTTTTACAGATTATGGCTATCTTAATAAGGAAAACTGGCAGCAATATCAGCGATACATGGCTACCGATGACCAGGGCTGGGTTTATTTTGCTCTCGGTAATACCAACAGTCAGCTGATTGCCTTTAACCCGGAATCCCGGCAGGTAAATAAACTCTTACAGCCCGCAGAACGGAAACGGGGAACAGCTTATTTGTACCCGGATAAGAATGGAAAAGTATATGGCCAGGCGCTGGCGGATACAAACGGCGCCTGGTATGAAATGTATGAGGGCCGCATAAAGCCAATTGGCACCGGCCACCGGCCCAATGAAAAGCCAATTATTACAGGGTCACAGGCTTTACGGCATTTGTCATTCCCGGATGGAAGTAAAGTAACCAGTTTAAACCTGATTGATAAAGTATTGATTACGGAGGACGCTCACGGCAAAAAAAATACAGTAAATTTTGACTATCCTTCCGAAGGGTCCTGGGTAATGGGCGTTGGCACATCGCCCGACCAACAGTCTTTGATAGGGGGAAGCTCCTTTCCCATGCGGCAGTTTAATTATACAGCCGCAGCCGATAAATGGAGCACCAGGCCCGCGTTTGGGCAATACAACGCCTTAACAACAAGCGGTTCCTACGTTTTCTTTGGATCTTACCCCGGAGGGGTGTTGGTTATGTGGGATACCAAAAAGCCTTTTAAAGAAGGAAGCGCAATGGCAAAAGACAATAACCCCCGGGTGTTGTTTAAATGCACTCCCGTTATACATCGCCCGCACCGCGTATTGGTGCATCCGGATGGCAAAACGGTTATTTTAGGCGGTACGCCCGAATACGGCTATACCGGCGGCGGTCTTTTATTCTATGATATTACTACAAACAAGCACGTATTGTTAACGGATAACGATATTGAAAAGGATCAATCTACCATGAGCCTTACCAATATAGCCGGCGGCAAGGTGCTGG
Source organism: Niabella hirudinis (assembly GCF_051201075.1). Lineage (NCBI taxonomy): Bacteria > Pseudomonadati > Bacteroidota > Chitinophagia > Chitinophagales > Chitinophagaceae > Niabella > Niabella hirudinis. The sequence goes on along the minus strand of NZ_JBPEHJ010000001.1, from coordinate 115,056 downwards.
GCGGCACCACAGTATCCCCGGGAACCGGCGGCGAGCAAAAGGCCCGGCTGGCCCTGTTGTATATCATTGACCCGGTTTCAAAGAAACTAATGTGGAAGGAGCCGGTTATCGCCGGTGCAAAGTCCTATACGGATCTGACCACCCGCAAGGATGGAAAAGTGTACGGGATTGCAGACAGGAGCATCTTTTTCCTGTTTGACCCGCAAACAAAAAAAGTTATTTTTCAAAAAGATGTCCGCAAGCTGTATGGAAACACGGTTGGCGAACAGTCGCCCCGTGTGTTTATCAACGGTGAAGGAGATGATCTTTACATCCTTTTTGAAAATGCAATTACCAAAGTAGATCCCCAAACCTCAGAGATCCGTTTGTTGTCCAAAACGCCCCAGGCAATCCGCGCCGGCGGCTGTTTTCTAAAAAACCAGATTTATTTTATCAGCGGCTCTCATTTATTTAGTTATACATTGTAACTTAAAAAGCCCGGGATATATATTTGCATGCCGGATCCGCTATTTTTTATCGAACCTAAAAAAAGTTATTTATGAGCAGCACTTTCAACCGCAGGAAGTTTATCAGCAATGTAACAATCGTTGGCACAGGCCTGGCCATAGGAGCCCCGCATATTGCATCCGCCCGCAGGGCCGATGCCAAGCCCGCCATCCTTGGCGGACCTAAAGCACATACCGGTAGCTTTCCGTCCTGGCCGGTTGAAAACACTATTGAAGAAAAAGGGCTGACGGAGGTACTGCAAACTAAAAAGTGGGGGCGGCTTGATGGGAATACGGTGGCTGCATTTGAAACAGAATACAGCAAACTGTTTGGAGTAAAACACAGCCTTGGCGTTTCCAGCGGTACCAGCGCCCTTACTACCATTCTGGGCGCGCTTGATATAGGCCCGGGCGATGAGGTGGCAATACCCGTATACACTTTTGTGGCTACTTATAACGTGGTGGTATTAAACTATGCGCTGCCCATACTGGTAGATACAGACATTGAATCGTTTCAGATGGACGCAGCAAAAACAAAGGCTGCAATTACACCGCAAACAAAGGTCATTATGCCGGTGCATATCGGCGGGTCGCCGGTAGATCTTGATGCCTTTACAACCCTGGCAAAACAACATCATATACCGCTTGTTGAAGATGCCTGTCAGGCGCATCTGGCAGAATGGAAGGGGGTTAAAGTAGGCAATTACGGTTTGGCCGGCGCCTTCAGTTTTCAGTCGTCCAAAAACCTGAATTGCGCCGAAGGCGGCGCCGTTACAACCAATGATGAAGCTTTTATCAAAAACTGCTACACCTTCCACAACCAGGGACAGGGCGGGCGATCCACTTCTTTTTCTACAGGTGTGGGTACCAGGGGTACCAATCTCCGGTTAACAGAGTTTCAGGGAAGTTTATTGTTGTCGCAAATGACACGGGTAGTGGAACAAAGCAATCGCCGCTGGGAAAATGCGCAGTACCTCTCCGGGCTGTTGAAAAAAATCCCCGGCATTACCCCTGCAAAATTGTATCCCGGCACCACCCGGAGCGCCTATCATTTATATATGTTCCGGTATGATAAAAATCATTTTGCCGGTTTAAGCCGCGAGCAGTTTCTGAAGGCGCTGAGCGCCGAAGGTGTGCCCAACTCGGCCGGATACGGGCAGATGAATAAAAGCGATTATGTAACCGCTTTAGCAACCAACAAACACTACCTGAAGATCTATGGCGAAAAGACGATGCAGCATTGGCTGGAGCGGAACCAGTGCCCTCAAAATGACCTGTTAACGGCTCAGCAATCGGTATGGCTGTTTCAGAATATGCTGCTCGGAACAAAAAACGATATGGAGCAGATTGCAGACGCAATGCGTAAAATACAGAAACACGCAGCGGAGATTGCGAAGCGATAAAAAAACAAAGAAACGAATGGCGCTAACCAGTTCCAGGGTATCTTTAAAAATGAGCGATCCTTTATTCCTTTCGTGGTACAGCCGCTTCAATGATCTGAGCCAGTGCTGCTGCAATTAAGCGGTGGCCTTCGTCATTGGGATGAATACCGTCCGTAAATAAAACATCAAGCGGCTGCTGAAGGGTATTGGTATAATTGTAAAACAATTGCCAGGAGTCTACCAGACGGAGATGTTTTCGTTTGGCGATTTTTCGAATGGCATTGGCGTATTCTTTGACACGATCATAGCGGTATTGTTCATACCGGCTGCCCAGGGGGTTAGGGGTTAGTAATATCACCTGCCCGCCTTGTTGTTTAATCCGGCGTATAAAATAGGTGATATTTTTCTTGTATTGTTTGAGCGGGATACGGGAGGGGGTACCACGGCCTTTATCCTGGTAAGCATCATTAAGACCAAAGTTGATGGTAACCCAATCGGGATGATGTTTTAAAACCGCCGTATCAAAGCGGTCCATGGCATGAATGACTTTTGCAAAGCTGTTGTCCTTAATAGATCCGCTGTGGCTGCTGGGTACACCCGAGTTGATGATCTTGTTGGCAATGCCCATACTGTCCAGCTTTTCATGAAGCCGTACCGCATATACTTTTTCCACACCCTTCCTTGGAGCGGTGGTTGAATTTCCAAAAGTAACAATGGTGATGGGGCGATGCTCCTGGGCCCTGCCGGTTGTTATTGTAAAAGCCAGGAGCATGAACAGGGATATTTTTTTCATCTGAATCGTTTTCTTAAACGCAAACGAAAGTAGGCTGAAAAATGTAATTTTTAAAATGAATAAAATGCAAATCTTTTTTTATCGCAGGCTTATTCCGGCAATCCTTGTACTGCTCTTAACCGGCGCCTGTTTCGTTAGCAAAAAAAACAGCGGTCGCGAAGCGCTTTTAGTGTACCGCGGAAAGCCGGTAACAACCGTAAACCAGTGGAATAAAAAAAGAAATAGCATCCTGAAACAGATGCAGGAGGCCATGGGCCCCTTGCCCCGTTTAAAAAACATCCGCCGTTCGATGTTCGTTTTTTAGACAGCAGCGCCAATGCCGCTTATACCCGGTATACGATAAAGTTTACGGTTGAAAAAGGAGAGGAGCTGCCGGCTTTGTTATATGTACCCAACAGACAGGCGAATGGTAAAAAGATCCCCGCCATTATTGCATTACATGGAACGGATATGCTGGGAAAACTATCAGTGGCCGGACAAAGCGCGCTGGCTAACCGCGACTATGCAAAAAAACTGGCAGAACGGGGCTATGTGGTACTGGCCCCGGATTACCCGGATTTTGGAGGACTGTCAAACTATGATTTTGATGGCGACCGGTACCGGTCGGGTACTATGAAAGGGATTTTCGATCATATCCGGTGTGTGGATTATTTGCAGTCGCTTCCCCTTGTTGACCCGGAAAAAATTGCCGTTATCGGGCATTCGCTGGGCGGTCATAATGCCATTTTCCTGGGCGCCTTTGATCAAAGGATAAAAGTGGTGATTGCAAGTTGTGGGTGGACGTTATTTCCCTATTATGATTTGGGCCCTGCAATGGAAAAACAGTATGGAGGAAAACTGGGGCCCTGGGCACAAAAGCGCTATATGCCGCTGCTAAGGGAAAAATTTCAGCTCAATGCAGAACGGATCCCTTTTGACTTTGATGGCGTTATTGCCACTATTGCGCCCCGGATCTTCTTTACCAATTCCCCTTTAAAAGACGCCAACTTCAGTATCGCCGGGGTAAGGGCCGGCTTAAAAAATATACTTGAAGTATACAACCTGTACCACGCGTCCAATGCCTTATATACCCGCTTCCCGGATGCCGGACACGATTTTCCTCCCGATGTTACCAGGGATGCGTTTCATGTATTGGATAGCGCTTTTGGCCGGTAGGTGTTTGTTTGTATATAGATGTCTGATGGCTGATGGCTGATGTCTGATGGCTGATGGCTGATGTCTGATGTCTGATGGCTGATGGCTGATGTCTGATGGCTGATGTCTGATGTCTGATGGCTGATGTCTGATGTCTGATGGCTGATGTCTGATGTCTGATGTCTGATGGCTGATGGCTGATGTCTGATGTCTGATGGCTGATGGCTGATGGCTGATGGCTGATGTCTGATGGCTGATGGCTGATGGCTGATGTCTGATGGCTGATGGCTGATGGCTGATGGCTGATGGCTGATGGCTGATGGCTGATGGCTGATGGCTGATGGCTGATGGCTGATGGCTGATGGCTGATGGCTGATG
>NZ_JBPEHJ010000001.1:44137-110787 GCF_051201075.1 Niabella hirudinis | reverse complement strand
ATGAACCTTCTAAGGTACGAATACCACGTTAACAAACGAAAACCCCATTTTCACATTTTCACATTTTCACATTTTCAAATTAGTATGAATATCCGGTTAGTACCGAACCTGAAACCTGAAACGTCAAACATCAAACGTCAAACGTCAAACAAAAAACCGAAGACCCCGGCGATACCCGGATCTCATTTTCAAATCAGCAAATTTTCAAATTTTCATATTTTCACATTTTCAAATGAACAGGATGCAGCGAAGAAGAATTTTTACAGGTATTGTGCTTATCGCGGTTTTATCAATTTACGCACAGCACGATCATTCCGGCAGCCCCGGGGTATTAACGGTTTGGCTCACGAAGGCGGACTCTTCGGTATTGTTGAAAAAAAGCAATACAATCCGCTTCGCAAAAAACGCCGAAGCCGGCGCCGTTATTGAGGTAGACCCTGCCCGGACCTTTCAGGATATTGATGGTTTTGGGTATACCTTAACCGGCGGTAGTGCGCTGCTCATTAACCGCATGAGTGCTTTGAAAAAAGACGCGCTGCTTAAGGAATTATTTGGTAGCAACGCCGGCAGCATCGGTATAAGCTACCTGCGTGTAAGCCTGGGCGCGTCGGATCTGGATCCGGAGGTGTTTAGCTACAACGATCTGCCAGCAGGGCAAACCGATCCGCAGCAGGAAAAATTCAGCATTGCCCACGATAGGGGTAACCTGATACCCGTGCTTAAAAAGATCCTGGCCATTAACCCTAAAATAAAGATCCTGGCTTCGCCCTGGAGCCCGCCGGCCTGGATGAAAGACAACGGCGCCACCAGGGGGGGCAGTCTGAAGCCGGAATACGGTGCTTCATACGCCCGGTATTTCGTAAAATACATCAGGGCGATGAAGGCCGAAGGTATTACGATTGATGCGCTCACCATCCAGAATGAGCCCCTGCACCCGGGCAATAACCCCAGCCTGCTGATGCTGGCGGAGCAACAGCGGGATTTTATAAAAAACAACCTGGGTCCTGCATTTAAGGCGGCAGGCATCCCCACAAAGATCATCGTATACGATCATAACCTCGACCGGCCCGATTATCCCATCACGATCCTGAATGACCCGGGGGCCAAACAATATATCGACGGATCGGCCTTTCACCTCTATGCGGGAAATGTAAACGCCATGAGCCAGGTGCATGATGCCCATCCCGACAGGAACCTTTATTTTACCGAGCAGTGGACCGGATCAACCGGCTCTTTTAGCGGCGACCTTAAATGGCATATAAAAAATGTGATCATCGGCACTATGCGAAACTGGAGCCGCACAGCGCTGGAATGGAACCTGGCCAGCGACCCGGGATATAACCCGCATACGCCCGGCGGTTGCACGCAGTGTAAAGGTGCCCTTACCATTGATGGCAATACGGTAAACCGGAACGTGGGCTATTATATCATTGCGCAGGCATCAAAATTTGTACCCGCAGGATCTGAACGGATTTACAGCAGCAATGCCACAGGGTTGTCCAATGTAGCATTTGTAACACCCCGGGGCAATAAAGTATTGATTGTTTTAAATGAGCAAAACAATGATCAGGCTTTCCATATTCGTTTCTCCGGAAGGAATGCTACATATACCATACCGGCAAATGCGGTGGCTACGATGGTTTGGTAAGGATCTGAAGCCGTTTTTTTTGAAAAGCCCGCCTTGCGGCAACGGAACAAACACGAATTATAACAACAATAAATTTTTATGAAAAAAACAATCTGGATCTGTTGCGCGTTTTTGGGCATTTTCTTTACCAGGGCCAATAGCCAGGCAGACGCGGCGCTGACTTTTGTTGACGCATCCGGGCTTACCCTTATCGGCAAAGCCTTTGTTACGCCATTTCCCTGGCATCGGGTAGATACTGCTGTGGTTAGGGGAATGAGCCCTTCCGAAAATCAGCAGGCCCGGTGCACAGCCGGACTGGCACTGTTATTCAGGACTAACTCGGCCAGTATAAGCGTTCGTCCGTCTTATAAATGGGAACAAAAATCTGATAATATGACCGGGATTGCCCGGGCGGGGTTTGATCTTTATATACGGGAGGGTGGTAAATGGAAATTTGCGGGCAACGGCGTTGCGCCCCGGCGCGATAAAGATATAACCCTGGTTGCCAATATGGACAGCAGCCAAAAGGACTGTTTACTTTATTTGCCCATATACAGTGAGCTGGCCGATCTTAAAATAGGTATAGAAACGGGCGCATCTATAAAAGGCATTGACAATCCTTTTAAAACGAAAACCATATTCTTTGGGTCCAGCTTCACCCAGGGCATATCAGCCAGTCGCCCGGCTATGAGCTATCCGCTGCAGCTGCAGCGAAATTTTAATATAGACGTATGCAACCTTGGCTTTTCGGGCAATTCCAAATTACAACCTTATTTTGCCCGGATGCTGGCCGGAGCGCGGGCGGATGCCATCGTAATGGATGCCTTCTCCAACCCCCTTGCCCCGCTGATCAGCGAGCGGCTGGAGCCCTTCCTGGAAATACTCGTCAGGAGTCATAAGGATATTCCGCTGATTTTTGTTGAGACCATTCACCGGGAGAAATCGAATTTTGACCGTAAGGTCAGCGGGGCGGAGCAGGAAAAACGAAACACAGCAAGGGCTTTAATGAAAAAGTTAATGAATAAATACCCCAATGTTTATTTTATAGAAAACCCTTTGCCGGCAGCCTTGGGTCATGATACCTCTGCCGATGGCGTGCACCCTTCTGACCTGGGGTATTATTACTGGTCGCAAAACCTGGGTAAAAAGCTGATGGAAATTCTGAAAAAGTATTAGCGATCGCCTTAAAAATATGTATAGGGTCTTCTATACCGTTGGTACGATATAGGTTACATTTTTTATTCTTTACAGGTAGATCTGAACGGGACGCTCTATTATTCAAAAGGGGTAAAAATTATTGCAGAATAGATCCTTATAATCCATTATCCGGAATTAAATAATAAATTGCCGGATGTTTGCTTCGCCTGTTTTTATGATTACTGTGGCGCTCCTTACGGGGATCTGCCTGATCATTTTGTTAAGCACCCGTTATAAAGTGCATCCTTTTTTCTCGTTGTCGGTCGCTTGCTTTGTAACGGGTGGACTGGGAGGAATGGATGTAACGGCCATCCTGGCGCTGATGAAAGAAGGTTTTGGGAAGATCATGAGTTCCCTCGGTTTTATTATCGCCCTTGGTACCGCACTTGGCATGGTGCTGCAGGCCAATGGTGCCACTACGGCCATGGCCAATGCCATCATCAAACGTGTGGGCAACAAGCGATCTGCCTTTGCTATGAGCTTTACCGGTTTTATAGTAGGGCTACCCATCTTTTGCGATTCGGGGTATGTGGTACTCAACGGGCTCAACCAGTCTATGATCCGCCGCACCGGCATCGCTACGGCAATCCTGAGCACTGCTATGGCCACGGGTTTATATGCGGTACATTGCTTTATACCACCGCACCCGGGTATTACGGCGGCTGTAGGAACCATTCATGCAGAAATTGGGCGGGTCATCCTGCTGGGGCTGCTGGTGGCCATACCGGCAATGCTGGCCGGCTACTATTGGTCTGTATGGAAGGGCCGGCAATTTGGGGCCGTGATTGCAGATACCGGTACGGCGGCGTCAGACGCGGAGGCCGCGGGGCCATTGCCGGGTAGCGGATTGTCGTTTGTCCCGGTGCTGGTTCCGGTGGTATTGATTGCTGCCAAAGCACTGTGCCCCGTGCCCGGCAACCCGGTATTAAAATCGGCCCTGATGATGGGCGAGCCATCCATCGCCCTGGCCATTGGCCTGGTGCTGGCTTTATGCATTCCCAAAAAATGGAAAACAAATGAAATTAACGGATTGATGCATCATGGATTGGAAAAAGCCGGTGGTATACTGGTCATCATCGGCGCCGGCGGTGCTTTTGGAATGGTCATCCATGGCCTGAAGCTCCAGGACCACCTGGCAGCCATGCAGGGTGTAAAAGCTATGGGCATATTCTTCCCCTTTCTTGTAGCGGTGATCCTTAAAACAGCGCAGGGCTCGTCAACCGTTGCGGTATTGACGGCCGCTTCTATTGTACTGCCTTTTTTACCCGGCCTGGGGCTGGATACGGAAAATGGCCGGGTACTGGCGGTATTGGCGATGGGCGCCGGATCTATGGCCGTATCCCATGTTAATGATGCTTATTTTTGGGTGATCACAAATTTTTCGGGGCAGGAGCTGAAGCCGGTGTTAAAGGTATACAGTATGGCCACTGTGTGGATGGCGCTAACAGGTATGCTGGCCGTTTATTTCCTGTCATTAATCCTGCTGTAAATGAAAATCGTCATAGCGCCCAATGCATTTAAGAACAGCCTTTCCGCAATGGCCGTAGCGGCAGCCCTACAGGAAGGTATCCGGCTCAGTGGTTACACAGGCGCATTGGTTTGCTGCCCTGTTGGGGATGGAGGCGATGGTACCGGCAGCCTGCTGGCGCAGTACCTGGGTGCATCCGTCATTACAACAAAGGTTAAAGATCCGCTGGGCAGGATCATAGAAGCCCCTTTGGGATGGGTAAAAGAAACGGCTACTGCGGTTATTGAGCTGGCCGATGCCTCCGGTCTGCGTTTGCTGAAGCCCGTGGAATATGATCCTCTGCTGGCCCATACAGCGGGGTGCGGACGGCTGATTAAAGCCGCGCTGAACAAGGGCGCCCGGGAGTTGCTGCTTTGCATTGGGGGCAGCGCCACCGTGGATGGCGGCACCGGTATTTTAAAAGAACTGGGGCTCCGTTTTTATGATGCACAGGGAATGGCACTGCAACAATTGCCGCGGGACCTGGCAAAACTGCATACCATCGATACCTCGGGGTTCGATCAGCGTTTGCGCCAGGTCAAGATTACCATCCTTTGCGATGTCAACAATCATTTGCTCGGCGCAAAGGGCGCCGCTGCTGTGTTTGGACCCCAAAAGGGCGCAACAGCAAAGGAGGTGGCATTGCTGGAAGCCGGCTTGCAGCAATTGCGGCAGGTAGTGCTGCAGCATACCGGAAGGGATATAGATATCCTGCAATCCGGCGGGGCGGCTGGTGGTGTGGCGGCGGGTCTTTCGGCGTTTTGCGAGGTAGCAATCGTTAAGGGGATCGATTATTTTTTAAAGAAAATAAACTTTGGCCAGGAGCTGGAGGGCGCGGATTGGGTCATTACCGGCGAAGGATCCATTGATTACCAGACCCTGGATGGCAAAGCCCCCTTTGGTGTGGCCGCTATGGCAAAGCAAAAAGGCATTCCGGTGATCGGCGTTGCCGGAAAAGTGCCGGAGGCCGCTAATCCGGAACTGCAGGCTTATTTTCAATGGCTTTTGTCCATCAATGAGCAGCCAATGGCCATTGAGGAAGCCATCCGGCAAACACAACCCAATCTTGTAAAAGCCGGGCTAAAGATCGGAACCGCACTGCAAAACAAATAAAGACCTGCTTTTTTTGCAGCATTCCTGTTATTTTATAGGTTACTGTCCGATCGTAGCAGGGCCATCTGCATAATATTATTTATTTGTGTATAAATGTAGCGTACATTTAGCAGGTGTTTGCAAATAGTAACGTTGCCGGTATTCTTATGAATACCCCGCTAAAACGAATAACAAATATGCTGAAAATTGTCTCTTGCGTTGCGCTCCTGCTTTTTGCTGGTATTGCCGGGGCACAAACCGGCCGCCCCAACATCATCTATATTCTTGCCGATGACCTGGGTTATGGCGATGTAAGCGCCTGCAATAAAAATTCAAAGCTGCACACGGTAAATATGGATCAGCTTGCCAAAGAAGGCATGCTCTTTACAGATGCTCACAGCAGTTCCGCAGTGTGCACCCCCACGCGATATGGTATATTAACAGGCCGCTACAATTGGCGCACGCATTTACAAAAAGGTGTTTTGGGCGGGGATAGCAAACCATTAATTGCAACCGGCCGGAGCACCGTGGCAGGGATGTTGAAACGCGCGGGCTATCAAACGGCCTGCATTGGCAAATGGCACCTGGGCCTTGGCTGGCAGAAGGATCAAAAAGGAAATCCGGATTATACCCGGCTCATCACCAAAGGACCTGTTACCGTTGGGTTTGATTACTTTTATGGCATACCGGCTTCGCTGGATATGGCCCCTTATGTTTATGTGGAAAATGATCATATTACCGCTACAAGTCTCGACAGTATCAAAGGCCAAACTGGTAAAGGGTTTTGGCGGGCAGGCCTTGCCGGAAACGATTTTAAACATGCGGAAGTACTGCCCCGGTTAACGCAGAAGGCCACGGATTACATAAAAGACCATGCAGGCCGCAATGCCCCCTTCTTTTTATACCTTGCTCTTCCCGCGCCGCATACGCCCATCCTTCCATCTCCGGCATACCGGGGAAAATCGCATACCAACGAATACGGGGATTTTGTGCTGATGACAGACGATATGGTAGGCCGGGTAATGCAGGCGGTAAAAGATGCCGGTATTGAAAATAATACCCTGGTTATTTTCACCAGCGACAACGGGTGCTCGCCCCAGGCAAATTTTGAAGAGTTGGCGGCGGCAGGGCATCACCCCAGCTATAGCTTCCGTGGCGAAAAGGCCGATATTTTTGAAGGCGGGCACAGGGTTCCCTTCCTGGTAAAGTGGCCGGGAAAAATAATGCCCGGGGGGCAGTGCGGTACAACGATCTGCCTTACTGATTTTATGGCTACTGCAGCCGCCATTGCCGGCACGGCCCTGAAGGATAATGAGGGCGAAGATAGTTACAGCCTCTTGCCTTTATTAACGAAAAAAGACGGGTACGGCAGAATATACACCATTCATCATTCGATAGATGGTAATTTTTCTATACGGAAGGATAAATGGAAATTAGAATTTGCCTATGGCTCCGGCGGATGGAGCCTGCCTAAAGAAAAAGAGGCCAAAAAAGAAAACCTGCCCGCAGTGCAGTTATACGATTTAAGTGATGATATTGCTGAAAAGAAAAACATAGCGGGCGCCAGCAACAAAGTGGTAAACGAGCTTACACGTGCCATGCAAACTATTATCGATAACGGAAGAAGCACACCGGGCAAACCTCAGGCCAATGATGTACGGGTGAATTATTTAAAATATCAATGATTTAATTTATAATAATGACAAAACGGATTTGTAGTATTTTATTCCTGTTATTGCTGTCGGGATCCGGGTATTTATCCCTTGCCGTTCAGGCACAGCCCGCACCCGAACATAATTTGCAGTTTTCATTTTTAGCCCAAAAATGGGACGAAGCCATGCCCCTGGGAAACGGGATGCTGGGAGCCCTGGTATGGCAGAAACAGGGCCGGCTCCGGCTTTCGCTTGACAGGGCCGATCTTTGGGACGAACGCAAAGCGCTGGACCTTTCAAAATTTAATTTTGCCGATGTGCAGCGCTGGGTGCAAACAAAAAAATATGATTCAGCCCACCGGTTGGGAGATGCGCCCTATAATCAAAGCCCTTATCCAACTAAGCTTCCGGCGGCCGCTACGGAGTTTGATATTGATGCCCTGGGCAAGGTTGTTTCCAATGTGCTGGACATCCGTACAGCGCTGAATACGGTTACCTTTAGCAGCGGCGTTATTTTTAAATGTTATATACATGCTACCAAAAATGCAGGCTATTTTTCGTTTGAAAACCTGCCTGCGAAAAAAATAGAAAGCTTATCCCGGCAATTAACCCCGCAGCTTGTGGTACATAATTATGCCAATGGAAATAACATTGTGGATAAGGACCGGGGCCCTGATGCCCAGGGGCTTCAGAAATTAGGATATAAGAAAGGGACCGTCACCAGAACCGGAACACTCATTTCGTACCGGCAACCCACTTACGGAGGGCATTACTATGACGTGCGCATTCAGTGGAACGTATTGCCGGGAAATAAGATCGCAGGCAGCTGGGCAATCGGTAATGATCAGCCCGCCCCGCAGGCCGCCCAACCGGATAACACCGGAACCTGGGCTGCTCATGTAAATTGGTGGAAACAGTTTTGGGCAAAATCATCCATCCGGATACCGGATGCGTTGATAGAAAAACAGTACTATCTCGAAATGTATAAACTGGGTGCGGCATCCCGCCCCGATGCGCCGGCCATTACATTACAGGCCGTGTGGACGGCCGATAACGGCAGCCTGCCACCCTGGAAGGGCGATTTTCATAATGACCTCAATACACAGCTCAGTTATTGGCCGGTGTATACCGGCAACCACCTGGCAGAAGGCGAAAGTTTTATCAACTGGCTCTGGAATCAGCGCAGCCGGAATAAGACATATACCAAACAGTACTTTGGAGTTGAGGGACTCAATACGCCAGGCGTAGCCACCATTAAGGGAGATCCGATGGGTGGGTGGATCCAATACTCATTGTCGCCAACGGTGGTGGCCTGGTGTGCACAGCATTTTTATTGGCATTGGAAATATTCAATGGATGAGCAATTTCTGAAAGCAAAAGCGTACACCTATATAACGGAAGGCGCCACCTATCTTCAAAATATTACCCGCCTGGTAAACGGGGTGCGGATGCTGCCCCTGAGCTCCAGCCCGGAATATAATGATAACCGGATTGATGCCTGGTTTACCAGCTGGAGCAATTTTGATTTAGCATTGGCCAAATTTTTATTTACGGCCGCCTCGGAGGTAGCGGCTGCAGTGGGGAAGGGGACCGAAGCCTCCCATTGGAGGCAGCTGCTGAATCAGCTGCCCGGTTATGAGGTGAATGAAACCGGCTTTACCGTTGCACCGGGGCAGAACCTGAACAGCTCGCATCGTCACATGTCGCCCTACATGGCGGTGTACCCCCTGGGCTTGCTGGATTATAACAATCCTGCTGACCAGGTCAATATTAAAAACTCGTTGCAGCGTATTGAGAAAATCGGCACCAGGGGATGGTGTGGTTATTCCTTTAGCTGGATGGCTTCCTTATATGCAAGGGCCTATGAGGCAGACAAGGCGGTGCAACAATTGCAGATATTTGCATCGAACTTTTGTTCGCCCAATAGCTTTCATCTGAATGGGGATCAAAAAGGGGGGCAATACTCCGGGTTTACCTACCGGCCTTTTACACTGGAGGGTAATTTTGCATTTGCGCAGGGAGTACACGAATTATTGCTCCAAAGCCGGAACGGCTATATAGAAGTGTTTCCTGCAGTGCCCGCCAGCTGGAAGAATGTTGCGTTCAGTAATTTAAGGACGGAAGGCGCATTTATTGTTTCTGCAAAAAAAGAAGCGGGAAGCCTGTCTGCCATTACAATACGGGCAGAAAAAGGAGGTGTTTTAAACATCCGGCTGCCTTTTGAAAACTGGCGTTGCAAGGGCATCTCCCGCCAGGCGTTTACGGCAAAACCCAACGGGGTCTTTTCGGCCACTTTAAAAAAAGGACAGGTAATTGTCATTAACCAGTAAAATAAGCAAGGGCTGCATCATAAAGCCGGTGCTTTTACTGTTGAAATGATGACCGTTTGGAAGCAGCAAGCCGGCCTGAGATTGAGAGGACGCACAATGAAATTGTGTTGCTCAGCAGTGGCCCCGGTATTGTATCGCTATCCGGGGCGGCAATATGCGCGCATTTTTGAGCACAGGTTTCCTAATTTTGTCCGGAATGTATAAAAACGTATTATTAAAATAGCTTGCACAACCAACAGTTATATGAACGTGTAGCAAACGGCGATGAGGCTGCGTTTCGGGATTTTTTTTCGATATACCGGGAAAGAGTATACCGGTTTGCATTCCTGGTTATAAAAAGTCATGAAGTAGCAGAAGAAATTACGATAGACGTATTTCTGAAAATTTGGCAAAAAAGAGCTGAATTGCGGGATATAAATGATATGGATGATTTTTTATTCATCATTTCAAAACGAAAAGGGCTCGACTACCTGAAGAAGATGGCAAGAGATAAAAAGATTCAGGAAATCCTTGAAAGGGAGCTGTTGGAGGAACGGGGGATGAACTCCGGTTTATCTGCATCGTTGGAGCAAAGAGAAATAATTGAGAAACTGCTGAGCGGTCTTTCCCCGCAACGAAAGAATATTCTTATGATGAGCCGGGTTGACGGCCTGTCCCATAAAGAGATCTCCGATCAATTGAACATTTCACAGCACACGGTAAAAAACACGATCTCACAAACGATTAAAATCCTGGAGCCGCTGCGGAAAAAACTATGGCTGGATGCCTGCTGGTTTGTTTTGGGCATAAAAATCTTTTTTTGACCAATAGTCCTATTCCGGCAAACGAGTCGTCTTTATTCTCATAAAGAGGAAAAAATGTCATCGAATCCCCATCGGCTGGAGTTACTCTTCAAAAAATATATTGATGGTGCCTGCACACAACCGGAACTGGATGAGCTTTGGTCGCTGCTTGCAGAATTAACAGACGATGAACGCCTGTCGATAGGGCTTGCCGCAGCCTGGCGTGTGGAGCAAAAGGAGAATATGCTGCCCGATGATCAATGGCAACGGATTTACCAGCGGTTGCATACTAAAATCCGGAAGCCGTCCCCCAAAATTCCGGCATTCAAAAAATATATGACGGCCGCAGCGGTAGTGCTTGTTCTTGCTTCCGGTTACCTGGTTTATAGAAATGCGGTAATGAATAGCCGCGGGTTACCGTCTGTTCAGGTGCAAAATACGATAGCGCCGGTTCAAACGGATACCAGGGTTGTAACATTACCTGATGGAACGGAAGTGATATTAAAGAAGAACAGCACGCTCATTTATGATACGGCTTTTTTAACAGGCGCCACCCGGTCTGTGCATTTAACAGGAGAAGCTTATTTTGATGTAGCCCATGATACCGGCAGGCCTTTTATCGTTCGTTCCGGTAGTTACAGTATCCGGGTGCTGGGGACTGCATTTAATGTAAATACAACTGCTAAAAAATTTGAGGTAGCCGTTGTCCGGGGTAAAGTAGAGGTGGAAGTGGCTGCAAACCACCGGAAGCTGGGAACGTTGGTGAAGGGCAATTACCTGGCCATGGAAGAATCGCCGGTAGAACAGGTAAAGCCTGTTCAAAAAAATGTAGATGCGGATGCTGTTGGCGAATGGACCAAACAAGATCTGGTATTTAGAAATGCAAACTGGGATACAGCGCGAAAGATGATATTTGACAAGTACGGCGTAGATGTTGAGATGGCCAATGAAAAGCTGGCACACTGCCGTTTTACCGCCGATGTAACGGGGAAATCGTTGAAGGATTGCCTGGATATTTTGTGTATGATCACAAACGCAAGCTGGCAAAAAAAAGGTTTAAATACAATTTATATAGGCGGCGATGGCTGCAATCAGGAATGAAACGATACTAAAACTAAAAAGGCTGCATTAACCGCGAATTAATACAGCCGGGAATTAAAACTTTATTGTTCACATTTTAATCCAATTAAAGGTATGAAAAAAGATGCCTTTCAGTGCTTATTTTTATTAAAGGAAGCGCAAAATAGCGTGCGCTATCAGAAAATTGTCTATTTGATGCGATTGAGTTTCGTTACACTTTCGATGTTGTTTCTTACATTAAATGTGCTTGTGGCCCGGAATATCTTCGGGCAGAACATCAGGAAAACTACGGTTTCCCTAACATTGCAGCAGGGAACCTTAAAAGATGTTTTTACACAAATTGAACAGCAAACTGAGTTTCGGTTTGCTTATCCGGAATACCAGGTAGCTCCCTATAAGCAGGTGGAAGTGCCATCGGGCCGGCAATCGCTTTCTGATGTGTTAAATAATGTTTTGGCTGGAACGCAGCTCAGCTACAGCCAGCGGGGCAATACAATCATTGTTCTTGAAGATCCGGATAAAAAGCCGCTGCCTCCGGTAACAGGGGTTGTAAGAAATGCGAGTGGCGAGCCGCTGGAGGGTGTTTCTGTTTCGGTTAAAGATTCAAAGATCGGAACCTCCACCACGGCCAATGGCGGTTTTTCATTAAATGTCAAAAAAGGAGATGTACTGGTGTTTTCAAGGATCGGCTATGAAGCCAGGGAGATCACCATCTCAGATCAGCCTTCTATCGAAATTACATTAACGGCCCTTGAAGGTCGTATGGATGAGATTGTGGTAGTGGGCTATGGTACTCAGAAAAGAGAAAATGTAACGGGTGCCGTGGCGCAGATCCAGATGGAGAAGGTTTTGGGCGATCGGCCGGTGACCAGCCTTGGGGCTGCATTACAGGGCGCTATCGCAGGGTTTACAACCTCTTCATCCGTAGTGCCGGGCGAAGGAAACCAGTTTAATATTCGCGGATACCAGTCTATAAATGGAGGAGCGCCGCTGATACTGGTGGATGGAGTGGTACAGGCGAATCTGTACCTGCTCAATCCTAATGATATAGAAACGGTAACGGTTTTAAAGGATGCTGCTTCCGCCGCTATTTATGGGGCCAGGGCCTCCTTTGGTGTGGTGCTGATCACAACAAAAAAGGGAAAGAAGAATGAAACGATCAGCATTGACTATTCCGGAAATTTTGCCTTTAATAAAGTGAACAACCGGCCCCGGGTTGCAACGCCCGAACAAATAGTGAAGGGTTTAAAGGATATGGGATATACGGCCTACTGGTCTGGTCAAAATATTGATACCTGGGAAACCCTGCTCAATGAATATAAAGCCGATCCGTCAAAATACCCATTGGGATGGACAGACGTAAATGGCACCAAATATTTTCTGAAGCAAACTGACCTGATCGGTGAAATGATTGAGCCCGGGTTTCAGCAAATGCATAACCTGTCGGTACAGGGAGGCAGTCAGAATATCAGCTACCGGTTATCGTTGGGCCGGTCGGCAGATAATGGGGTATTAATAACCGACAAGGATCTGTTCAAAAAAACCAATGTGGCCACTTTTGTGGATGGAAAAATAAATAAGTGGCTGTCTTCTGCGTTGGATGTTAAATATGCTTCCGGTTTCAGAACCTACCCAAATGCCGCCGGGCAAAACAGTGGCTTCTGGAAGACGAATGTTCCCTCTTATCACCCCAATGATTCCCTGCCGTTTAATGGCGTTAATTATGAAGTAAATACCCCGAAGCATCTAATCGAAAATGCCAGCAAACAAAGCTGGGTTACCAATGATGTGCGCCTGCTGTCCCGTACGGTATTGGCCCCGGTTAAAAATCTCAAGGTCACTTTTGAATACACCTACCAGCACAGTGATGCCAACAATAAGCGCTACAATAATTATTTTGTGTTGCACCAGGGGTTACAGGATGCGCTGAATCCCTCTGACCCCAGCACCCAATATTATGTGCAAAAAACGCTGAACGACTATACCTCAATAAACGCTTATGCCAATTACTCCCTGAAAATCGGGGCCCATAACCTTGCTGCCGTTGGGGGCTTCAACCAGGAGGCGAGTAATTATGAACTGCAATGGTCCAGAGCTTTTAATATGATTAGTAATGAGCTGCCCTTCCTGGGCGGGGCCTCGGGGTCAACACCGCCCGAAACGGGTGATGATTTTGATCGGTATACACTTCGCGGTGTATTTGGCCGGATTACTTATAACTATGCGCAGCGGTACTTTTTGGAATTAAACAGCCGTTACGATCTGAGCTCAAAGTTTCCGTCTGCCTACCGCGGCGGTTTCTTTCCTTCCGTTTCCGCCGGATGGAATATTGCTAAGGAAGATTTTGCACGAGGCCTTTCCTCCTCCGTTCAAACGTTTAAGTTACGGGCTTCTTTGGGCGAGCTGGGCAATCAGAATGTGTCAAATTATGGCTTTTTACCTACAATGGCGCCCTATGACGCAGCCTGGATTTATGGCGGCATTACTCCTAAAACCCTGCGCCCACCGGGCATGGTGAGGGCTAACTATACCTGGGAAAAAGTGCGCACGCTCAACGGGGGAGTGGATATCGGCATTTTGCAAAACCGGCTGACGGCTTCCTTTGATATTTATAAAAGATTAACGCTTGGTATGCTGGCTCCGGGGATGGACTTTCCGGCCGTGGCCGGGGCGAAAGCACCTTATCAGAACGCTGCCGATTTGAAAACGAATGGCTGGGAGCTGACCATGAACTGGACCGACAAAGCCGGTGATTTTAATTATGGGCTGGGTTTTAATGTATACGATTCGAGGACGGTTATTACAAAATATAAAAATGAAACCAAACTGTTAAGTGCGCCATTCTATGAGGGTGAGCAGATAGGGGAGATCTGGGGCTATGTGACAGACGGGTTTTATACAGCAGATGATTTTAACGAAAATGGAACGCTTAAAGAAGGAGTAGTTTCCATTAACGGGGTGATCTCGCATGAGGGCGATATCAAATATAAAAATCTCCGGGATGGAACAAACTCGGTGAACCGGATCGACCAGGGCGATAACACGCTTTCAAACCCCGGCGATCGTAAGATCATCGGTAATGACAGTCCCCGTTTTAGCTACGGCGTTAATGGTTTTGCCGGTTGGAAGGGCATTAACCTGTCGTTTATGCTACAGGGAGTGGCAAAGCGTGATGCCTGGATTGGCGGAGATATCATGTTCCCTCATGCCGGCCAGTTTTCTACGTTTTATGCTCATGAGCTCAACTACTGGACGCCCACGAATACCAATGCCTGGTATGGCAGGATTTATCAGAATGCGCAGGAATCACACGGCGCCAACCAACGTGTGCAGACCCGTTTTTTGCAAAGCGCCGCCTATATGCGGGTAAAGAACATAACCCTTTCCTATACGCTGCCGGCACATCTTATTACAAAAGGCCATTTGAAAAATGTAAAGGTCTTTTATAGCGGCGAAAATCTTTTCACGTTCTCCAAACTCATCGAGGGCATCGATCCTGAATCTCTGGGCTGGGAGTACCCGCATTTTGTGACCCACGCGTTTGGAATTAACATTGGCCTGTAGGCGTTCAGCTGCTGTAGCTAACAGCGTATTTGTACTTTAAAAAATCAGTGTAATGAAACAATTGAATCTCTATATATTATTGCTTTTACTGGCAGCCTCATCCTGCAGTGATAAATACCTGGATGAGTTGCCAAAAGATGCCTTTACAGAGGGCACTGCGTTTATTTCATACGACAATTTTAAAACCTACTCCTGGTCCTTATATGAAATCTTTACCGATAATTTGCATCTGCAGCGTATATCGGGAGGTTTGGGCACCATAGCCGAAGGAGATATTGAAGCAAATTATTTATACAATTCCAACGGAAGAAACCGCTGGGCCTGGCAAACCGTTACGGCAGAAACGCCACCCGGCGGCTGGAACTTTGACTATATAAGAAAGGTAAACATTATGCTGCGCAATATAGATGGGGCCTCCATGACGGACGCTGAAAAGAAACACTGGCGCGCAGTAGGCCTGTTTTTTCGATCCTATCGCTATATGGACCTGCTTTCAAAATACGGCGATGTGCCCTGGCTTGAAACGGTGGTGGAAGAAAACCAGACCGATATTATTTACGGGCCTCGTACGCCAAGGGATGAAGTGGCTGCAAACATCCTCCGGGATCTGAAATTTGCTGAAGAAAATATTAAACCCTCCGGAGATGGCGACAATACCATTAACAGGAATTGCGTGTTGACGCTTATTTCCCGTTTTGGTTTGCGCGAAGGTACCTGGCGTAAATATCACAACCTGCAGGGCGCCGAAAATTATCTCAATGAATGCAAACGTGCTTCTTCACTGTTGATGACCGCCTACCCGGTAGTGGCGCCCAATTTTCAACACCGCTGGTCTACCGAAGATCTGCGCACTTACCCCGGCATGATTCTTTTTAAAGAGTATTCCACCAACGTCATCATGCAGTCGTTTAGCCGGGCCGAACGCGGAGGAAACAACTATACGGAAATGCATGCCCGTACGCTGGAGCGCTACCTCTGTGCGGATGGAAAACCGATTGGTACCAGCTCCATGTATAAAGGCGCCGCTACGATGAACGATGAATTCCGCAACCGCGATTACCGCCTGCTATACCGGATCATACCTCCTTATAAGGTAAACCGGGTGCCGGGCGGAAACGTATTTTGGACGCATACCGGCAATGCCGTTGACCGGGAGTATATCGACCTCATGAATGGGATTGATCCCACGGGGTTGCGGCAGTTTCCGGTACAAACCTGGCAGCCGTTTACCATTGACCGCGTCCCGCATATTGCCGGGGCTACAGGTTCCCTGGCGCCCATGTCCAATAACTGCGGTTATTATTTGTATATGTTTTATAACACCGGAACCAATGTACTGAGCGGAGCCACCTTTTCCACTACCGATGCCCCCATTTTTTACATTGAGGAAGTGCTGTTAAACTATGCAGAGGCCATGTATGAATTAGGATTGTTTAATCAGATAGTTGCCGATCAAACCATTAACAAACTGCGGCCGAGAGCCCATGTAGCCAATATGGTGGTAGGCGATATTACGGCAGGTTTTGATCCCAACAGGGACCCGGAAGTGCCGCCCGTTCTTTGGGAAATAAGAAGAGAACGGATGGTGGAACTGATGGGGGACGGTTTTGGCTTTGATGATATCAGGAGATGGAAACGCGCCGAATATTTTATTAACACACAGCCGCTCGGCGTTCGTATGCCCAAAGCCGGTATGCCTGCTGCATTGAAATGGGTGGCTTCAGGAGCCGATGCCGGAAGATGTTACCGGATTGACGATCCCCTGTCACAGGGAAAGGGATGGAAGGACTATTATTACCTGTACCCGATACCGACGAATGAAGTAACTTTAAACAAGCAGCTGGGGCAAAACCCGGGATGGTAGGCCTTTCGAAACAGTAACAGCTATTTTATTTAATAAAAAGATCATGAATTTTAGTGAAAGAATCCGTGTTGTTGTCCTGCTTGTTTTTCTTTTGATGGTATCTTCCCTTTTTGCCCAAAAAACAGGAAGCAGGCCCGCCGGAAAGCCCAATGTAATTTACATTCTGGCAGATGATATGGGCGCCGGCATGCTTTCTTATTATGGGCAACAATTTTTTACCACACCCAATATAGACGGGCTTGCAAAGCAGGGCACTGTTTTTGAAAACAGCTATTCAAGCGCATACTGCGCTCCTTCGAGGGCCACTTTTTTAACGGGCTATAGCGACTGCCGTAAGGGAAAGTATGTGTTAACCAGGGCGGGCATTTATACCCAAACAGCAACGGGTAAGTATACAGATAAGCAGGTTCAGGATGCCGTTAATGAAGCCATCGGCGTGGAGCCGGATGTGCAATACCTGCCGCAGGTGTTTAAGCAGGCGGGCTACGTAACGGGCCAGGTAGGTAAGCTGGATTATGGATTTGCCACCACCGAAAAACAATTGAACCATCATGGATGGGATTATCACTATGGCTATTACGACCACCAGCAATGCCATGGATTTTATCCTGTGTTTCAGCATGAGAATGGCAAGCGTATTGAGATACCGGGCAACACCCATCCGGATGCAGGGAAGCCGGGGGAGTGGGGGTCCGACTCGCTCCAGGAACATGATCGCTGGGATAAAAACGGGAAGCTGGTATACTCGCAGGATCTTTTCCTGCAAAAAATACTGGAATTTATCCGTAAGAACAAAGACCGTCCCTTCTTCCTCTACCATCCCTCACAACTGCCCCATGGGCCGGTATCGATACCTGCAATACACCCCGAGCTGGCACTTAATCCGGAACTGACAACCATCGAAAAAGCCTATGCCTCCATGGTAAAAAGACTGGATGATGACCTTGGGGTTATTAAAGAAGAACTGGTGCGGCTGGGAATTGCAGAAAATACGATCATCGTTTTTGCATCGGATAACGGTCATGAGCTATACACCGCCTACAAGGGAAGGGTGGAAAAGCCCTACCGGAATATGCAAACGGGGAAGCTGTACAATAATATTACCGACAAATATTACAGTGAGCTGGGCGGCGATATATTTGATGGCAACCACGGCATGGCCGGTTTAAAAAGAAGCAACTGGAACGGAGGTGTAAAAGTGCCCCTGTTTGTAAGCTGGCCCGGGCATTTTAAGCAAGGTGCGGTTAGTAAAAAGCTGGTTACCAACTATGACTTTTTGGTTACGATGGCCGAAATGCTGAACGTGCCGCTTAAAGATAAAAAGGACGGGGTTTCTTATTTTTCGGAACTGCAAAAAAACAAGACAGCTCCAACTAAAAAACATGGGTCGATATCCGTAGCGTCCTTTATGGGCCCGATGCTGGTAACGGATGAGGGATGGAAGTTGCGTTATATCGCCTCGCGCAAAATATTTCAGCTGTATTATTTGCCGCAGGATTATAAAGAAAAAAATGACCTGGCGGCAAAATATCCCGAACGGGTAAAGGCGCTTACAGCGATACTGACGGAGAAATGCGACGGAGACCTGAATAATGGATGGTTTTCTGATGAAAAAAATACCCGCCCCGTTGTAGTCAGGTAAGGCCATCCCTGGAGGAAAGGTTAAACAAGTTTTTAAATACTATATAATAATGAGATTAAAGCGGATACCCGGTGTTGTTGTTGTACTGCTGGCCTGTTTATTAAATGCAGCGGCCCAGCAAAAGCCCAATGTAATCCTTATTTATGTAGATGACCTCGGCTATGGTGATCTGGGTTGTTATGGTGCCCGGCAGATTCAAACGCCTCATGTAGATGCCCTGGCACAAAAGGGAATGCGGTTTACCAATGCGCACAGTACTTCGGCTACTTGTACGCCCTCCCGTTATGCGCTTATGACGGGGGAGTATCCCTGGCGGGATAGGGGACATAATATTTTGCCCGGCGATGCCCCATTAATCGTTCCGGTTGATAAAATAACCCTGCCGGGCGTATTTAAGCGGGCCGGGTATAAAACAGGTATTGTAGGAAAATGGCATTTGGGGCTTGGTGAAACCACGCAAAAAAACTGGAATGAAGTTGTAAGGCCCGGTCCTAACGAAACAGGGTTTGATTACTCCTTTATTTTTCCTGCCACGGCAGATAGGGTGCCTACGGTTTTTATGGAGAATGGCAAAGTGGTGGGCCTGCCCGGGGATGATACCATTGAGGTGAATTACCGGACTAAGATTGGGGATGAGCCCACCGGCAAAGAGCACCCGGAGTTACTGAAGCTTCAGGCTTCTGCCGGCCATAATGCCACGATCGTAAATGGTATTGGGCGCATTGGGTTTATGAAGGGCGGCAAACAGGCCCGCTGGACTGATGAGGAGTTAGCCCCCACTTTTCTTACAAAAGCGCAGCAGTTTATCGATGATCATAAGAACGGGCCGTTCTTCCTGTATTATGCCATTAATGATATCCATGTTCCCCGCATGCCCGCAACCATGTTTAAGGGCAGGAGCACCATGGGGTATCGCGGAGATGCCATACTGGAAATGGATTGGGTAGTGGGTGAAATTACAAAACAGCTGAGGCAATCGGGAATAGAAAAGAATACGGTGATCATTTTTAGCAGCGACAATGGCCCGGTGCTCGATGATGGTTATGCCGATGAGGCGGAGCAAAAGGTAGGGAGCCATCGCCCGGCAGGCCCTTTGAGGGGCTGGAAAACCAGCATTTACGAAGGCGGCACCCGCGTGCCTTTTATTGTTTACTGGCCGGGTAAAGTAAAGCCGGGCACTTCGGATGCCCTGGTAAGCCAGATGGATTTGCTGACGTCTTTTGCCTCTTATCTGAAAGTGCCTGTTAAGAAAGGAGAAGCCCCCGATGCTGAGAATCACATAAAGGCCCTGATGGGCACGGACCCCCGCGGCCGTACGGTGCTGGTGGAGGAGGGGTATAACGATCTTGCAATTGTAAAAGAAGGATGGAAATACATACCCGCTTCAAAAAAGCGCCCGGAGCAACTCTTTAACCTATCCCGGGATCTTCCGGAGAAAAAAGAGGTTTCCAAACAGTACCCGCAAAAAGTAAAAGAACTGCGTGAGGCGCTCGATGCTGCTTCTGAAAACCGACGGTAGGCCAAAGCCGTTGGCATTTGATTGGTTTTTGGATGCAGATTAAAATGTTATGGCATTGTCCTGATTGCTGTTCTCACGAATCAGAAAAATGCTATTTTAGCATGAATGAATGGGTTTGATGCCTCTTTTTTTGAATCTGTTTTTTATCAGAATTACGACAGGTTATACTCCGGCTTTTTTAAAAAGACGAGGTCAGAGGCAATTGCGCAGGAACTTACACAACTCAGTTTTATAAAATTTTGGGAATACCGTGCTTCATTTACAGCTGACCTGCCCACAGAATTACAGCTCAACCGAAAGGCAAAACTGGTGTATATCGACTGGTTACGCAAAGAGGCTCACCAGCGGCGCATTGCCGCGGAATTAAGTAAACACAGTAATGCCGGCCAGACTTCTAATAGCTTTGAGCTTACCCATACATTGCAGATAGCGTTAGACAAGCTGCCTCCCATACGCAAAAAAGTATTTACACTGGCCTATGTGGAGGGGTTTTCATATAAAGAAATTGCCGGTGATCTTGGTATATCGGTAAAAACGGTAGATGCACATATACAAAAAGCATTGAAGCAGTTAAGAAAAATGCTCGCATTTTATGCGGTGCTTTCCCTGATTACAGCAGGATAAAATATTTTTAGCAGGGGTAGGGAATTTTTCTTTTTCAAACGTACAGGTTGATATGGAGAGTCATCCCGATCCAGAAAAAATAAACGATTTTTTAGCCAATAACAGCAATTATACTGATGCAGAAGCAGTATTTGAGTACCTGGAAAGCAATGAAACAGCGCTTGACCGTGTGCAGCTTACAGAAGATTTATTGCCGGAAGAATTAATAGAGACGCCCTATGTCATAAAGCGTAAAGTATTAGGTCGTATACCAGGTATAAAAACGATGAAAATGAGCCTGGTGGCCAGGTGGATGGCTGCGGCCTGCATTATAGGGATTTTAGGGCTGGGCGCTGTTTTTCTTATCAACGGGAAAAAAACAGTACCGGGGGCAGCTGCGATCACCGGCAAAACAGTAAAAAATTATACCGCCGCCATTTTAAATTATACATTACCCGACAGTTCGGGAATTGTTCTGCAGCCGGGTGCCGCCATATATTATCAATCCGATTTTGCGGTAAACAGAGTATTGAATGTGATGAATGGAGCCGTGTATTTCAGGGTAAAAAAGGATGGAGCCCACCCTTTCAGGGTGATAGCCAACGGTATCAATACTACGGCTACCGGAACCGAGTTTTGGGTACAACGTTTTCCGGATAATAAAATTGATATTTCGCTTACACACGGCCGGGTATATGTCTTCAGTATGGAAGCCGGGTTTAAAATGGATACGGTGTTTCTCATGCCCGGGCAAACCTGTACTGTTGATAAAAATACAGGAGGGGTTCATGTATTGACCGTAGCGCAACGGCCCGCAGGTAAAGCAAAGCCACTATCAGCACCACAAAAAGATAGCCCCGCCACTATTGTATGGACCAATACCGAAATTCAGCTTAGCGATGCCAGCCTGCAAAATGTTTTTGCCAAGCTGGAAAGCCGTTACAATATAAAGATTATGGTGGCAGACTCGTCTATATACAATGCCACTATTACAGGTAAGATATTTTATAACGATTCGCTGCGGGTGCTTATTCAGGCCATCTGCGAAATAAACCAATTGTCGTATGAAAAAAGTAATGATACAATCTTTTTAAGAAGGTAGTGGCCCCTGGATGGGTCTTGTACGGGAGAACTAATGACTCCCTGACCGCTTGTTTATATTAAAAAAACCAACTATGCACAAAAAGTTTAAACATTTTTTGCTGCTGGCATGCTGTTGTATTACAATAGCTGTTGCCGGCCAAACCACGGCTACCGTTTCGGGAAAGGTATTGTCTGAAATGGGAGAGGGCCTCGCTTCCACCACTATAACGGTACAGGATGCTGTATCCGGACAAAAACGATCATTGGCGTCCGGCGCAGATGGCATATTTTCTATCGGAGAGTTCCAGGTAGGGCATAAGTACCATCTTTTTTTTGAACATATCGGCTATATACCGGATTCGGTAATGAATTACTCCCTGTCAGCCGGGGAAAACAGCTCGTTGCTCATCCGGCTGAAACTGCTAAAAAACACTATGAATGAAGTGGTGGTAGTGGGTTATGGTACGCAGCGAAAGAGTGATCTTACGGGATCGGTAACTTCCATCGGCTCAAAAGATTTTATCAAGGGAGTTGCTACCGATGCGCTACAGCTGATATCCGGTAAGGCGGCAGGTGTGGAGGTAAGCCAGGCCAATGCCGAGCCCGGGGGAAACCTGAACATTCGCATCCGGGGTGTGGGATCTATTAACAGCAGCAATACAGCGCTTATGGTCATTGACGGCGTTCCGGTAGAAAGCACCTCCAATCTTAACCCGGCTGATATCAAAAGCGTGGAAGTGTTAAAAGATGCATCTGCTGCGGCCATATATGGCACAAGGGCGGCAAACGGCGTGGTGCTCATCACCACAAAGAAAGGAGAGGGTGGCCCGCTACGGATCGCCTACAACACCTACTGGGCCTATCAAACCCCGGCGGCTAAGCTCCGTGTACTAAATGCAACCCAGTATATGCAATACCTTAATGATATTAATAAAGACCTGGGCCAGCAACTTCCTTTTACAAACGAACAGATCGCTCAGGCCGGGGCCGGCACCAACTGGCAGGATCAGTTGTTTAGAAACGCATGGGCGTCCAATCACCAGGTTTCCGTAAGCGGAGGATCAAACCAGGTAAAGTATTATACTTCCCTAAGATACCTTAACCAGGATGGGATCCTGATCAGTTCGGGTATAAAACAATACAATGCGCTGGCCAACCTGGAGGTTACTCCCAATGATAAATTCAAGTTCGGCATCAGCATCAACGGAAGTGTGAATGTAAAAGATAAAATAGCCAACGAAAGTAATTCCGGGGGTGAGAACGCTGACCCGCTTAACGCTGCCATCCAGTTTGATCCTTCCATCAGTCCGGATAAGAATGTAGATGGCCGCTACGATGTAAATCCAACCATTGCATTGGACAATCCCGTTGCCCTTGCCTACGGGTACGACTACCGGGAGCGGAACAACCGGACCTACGGGAACAGCTATGCAGAGTATGAAGTACTCAATGGGCTAAAAGCCCGTGTAAGGCTCGGGGGCGACCTTTTTAATACGCGGAATGATAATTACACCGGCCGGATCACCCAAAAAGGATTGGCTTCCGGAGGCATTGGTGAGATCAGCAGCAGTACGCAAACTTATTGGCTCAGTGAATGGACGCTGAACTACGACCGAAGGTTTGGGGTGCATCATTTTTCCGCATTAGGAGGCGCTACCTGGGAAAAATTCCTTACCACCACGCAGTATTCCTATGCCACCGGGTTTCTTTCGGATATTACCAATACCGATCTTTTGCAAAGTGGAAATGCCACATCGGCACGCGTGGCCTCGTCCAAAACATCCCGGGCCCTGCAATCCTTATTTGGCCGCCTGAATTATACGCTCAAAGACAAATATCTTTTTACGGCAACGCTGCGCAGGGATGGAACCTCACGCTTTTCGGATAAAAATAAATATGCCTTATTCCCCTCTGTTGCACTGGGATGGCGGATCATCCAGGAATCGTTTATGGATCCCGTTTCTGTGCTGAACGATCTGAAGCTGCGGTTAAGCTACGGGCAAATGGGAAATGAGGGGATCGGAAATTTTGCCACCATACCTACCTATATTGCGGGGGGAAATACCGTACTGGGCGGGCAAATCGTAAATGGTGCACAGCCCGCAAGGCTTCCAAACCCCGATCTGAAATGGGAGACAACCGAAGAATATAATTTAGGCCTTGATTTTGCGCTGTTGAAAAACCGTATATCAGGTTCCGTGGAATACTATATTAAAAATACCTTCGATCAGCTGTTTAATAAGCCCGTAGCCCGCACAACCGGTTTTTCGACCATCCTCACAAATTTTGGAAATGTACGCAACAAGGGGCTCGATGTAACGCTGAACTCCGTAAATATAGCAGGACCCTTCCGCTGGACAACCGATGTTACGTTTGCCACGCTGAATAACAAGGTTACTGAACTGCCCCCTTATATCGGGGAAATTATATCGGGAGGAATCATTGCTAACATTCCCGGTTTTTCATTGGTAAAGGAAGGTTACCCTATGTATGCGCTCTATGGTTACTCGGTAACCGGTATCTTTCAGCAGGGGGAAGATATAAAAAGCTCTGCACAGCCGGATGCTAAACCGGGCTGGCCCAAATTCCTGGATAAGGACAATAATGGCGTGATCAATGCCAGCGACCGCGTGGTATTGGGAACCCCATATCCAAAATATTCCTTCAGTTTTAATAATACGTTCTCGTATAAGAATTTTACGCTCAATATTTACTGGCTTGGGGTAAATGGTATCAAAACCTTTAATGGGAACATCGTGGAAGCCATGTATCCCATTAACCTGAACCGGAATATCATGAGCAAGTTCTATGTTGAGCGCTGGACGCCGGAAAGGGCCGGGGCTGCTTATCCTTCGGGCGTAAACTATGCCGTGTATTTTGGAAACGGTAAAATGATCAATTCCTATAGCATCCAGGATGCATCGTATCTACGGTTGAAGAATATAAACCTGAGCTACAATATCCCCATGATGCATTCGCGGGTATTTAAGTCGGTGGTTCTAACACTAACCGGCGACAATCTGCTTACATTTACGAAATTTGAAGGGTACGATCCGGCTGCCAATCAAACCGGCGATGGCAGCAGCATTGCCAAAAGCAGCTATAATAATTATCCCCTTGCGCGGGTATTCAGCATTGGAGCCAATATAACTTTTTAATCCCTGTTAATATAATGACCATGAATCGAAATATACAATATTATACCCGGCTTTATTGCCTGTTGCCAGTAGTGTTGCTGGCCATTACTTCCTGTAGCAAGTTTTTAAAGGAAGAGGTTTTTACCGAGTATGACCCTGCCACTTTTGTACAAACAAAGGAAGGGCTCAATAGCATATTAAATGCTGCCTATAACAATATGGAGGTAACATCGGCCATGCGGGAACGCATGTATACTTTCAACGAATTTCCCGGGGATATTATGTGGGAATGGGGCGGCAGTTTTGAAAACGCTGCCACCCTGTACATGACCTATAACTGGGATGCGCAGGAAGGATTTCTTTCTGGTGTGTGGCAACAATACTACATCAGCATCCGCAATGCAAACTCGCTGCTGGATAATGTAGATAAAGCAGCAAGCCTGCCGGAGGACGTAAAAAAGCAGTATCGGGCGGAAGCGCGGTTTATTCGCGCCGCCGATTATTATTTCCTGTGGCAGCTTTTTGGAACCGTGCCACTGGTTACAACTACAGATTCACTAAGCCTCTCGCCCAGGCGGGCTACTCCCGAAGAATTTAATGAATTTTTGGTTGGCGAATTCCAGGCGGCCGCCAGTGATCTGCCGGTAACACAACCCCTCTGGGGAAAAGCAACCAGGGGCGCCGCCTGGGGCCTGCTGGGAGAATATTATCTTAACTCCCGCCAATGGCAGCAGGCAGCGGACGTAAATAAACAGGTTATGGATCTTAAAATATATAAATTATTTACGGGAGATATAAAAAATATGTTTGCTGTAGCCAACGAACAAAATGAAGAAGTGGTATTTACCAGTCCGGCGCTGCCCACCCTGCATGGAAACGTATACATGCCCCATGCATTTCCGCCTAACTATCCCGTACAAAGTAACTGGCTCAATTACGGGGCGCAGTTTTGCATATATAACAGCTGGGTAAAAACCTATAACGCAAATGATAAGCGGCTGCAGTGGTTTCTTTTTGGCTATACGGATCTGAAAGGGGTGGTACACGACCTGCTGAACCCGGCGGATGCCGGCAAGGCAGTGCGGTGTTTCAAATATGTGCCGGACCCCAATGCTATTTCGGAAGCCCACGGAAATGATATTCCCGTGATCCGGTATGCAGAGGTTTTATTAAACCGCGCAGAAGCCCTTAACGAAATAAACGGACCAACTTCCGAAGCCCTGGATTTGTTCAACGCGGTGCGGCGGCGGGCGGGCGTACCGGATTATACGATGGCCGATGTTCCTTCTAAGGAAGCGTTCCGGAGCCTGGTATTGCAGGAAAGGGGCTGGGAATTTGTAGCAGAGGGCAAAAGACGGATGGACCTCATCCGCCAGGGGCAGCTGATTCCAAGAGCCCTGGCCAGGGGCGCCGCCAATGCAAAGGATTATAAAACCCTGTTTCCCATTCCAAAATCAGAAACAGATGCCAATCCCAGCCTGGAGCAAAACCCCGGCTATAATTAAAAGACGGTATATAACCGGTAGGGTTCTACTGTTTTTATTTTAAACAGCATTTAAATTTTAGAATAACTTTGAAGATATGCAAGTAAAAAAGATCATGTTGCTGCTGCTTGTCCTGATGGTAAAGCAAAGCATCGCGCAAACCGGCGCACGTCCCAATATCATCGTTTTTTTAGTAGATGATATGGGCTGGATGGATACATCCGTTCCCTTTGCAGATAGTATAATGCCGCTGAACAAACGTTATCATACGCCCAATATGGAACGGCTTGCTGCGGATGGCGTAAAATTTACCAATGCCTATGCACAACCTGTTTGTACGCCATCGCGCACCAGCATGCTTACGGGTATGAATGCCGCACGCAGCCGGGTTACCAACTGGACCTCGCCCAATAAAAATGTGGACTCCGATGCGAAAGACGATCAGTTTGAACCCTTAAACTGGAACCGGAACGGGTTAAGCAGCAAGCCGGGTACCGATCGCACCGTGTATGCAACCCCATTTCCACAACTGCTTAAAGACGCGGGGTATTATACCATACAGGTGGGTAAAGCACATTGGGGGGCTGCAGGCACACCGGGCGCAAATCCCTATAACCTGGGTTTTATGGTAAATATTGCCGGCCACTCCGGCGGGCACCCGCAGAGCTATTTGTCGGAACAGCGTTACGGTAATATGCCGGGAAAAGCGCAGATGCAGGCTGTTCCGGATCTCGAAGAATATTATGATACCAATACCTTTTTAACGGAAGCGCTGACCCTTGAGGCGCTTAAAGCGCTGGAAAATCCTATCAGGAGGAAAGAACCCTTTTATTTAAATATGTGCCAGTATGCCGTGCATACGCCCATCATGGCCGATCCCCGGTTTGTACAAAAATATTATAACGCCGGCCTCGACAGTATCGAAGCTGCCTATGCCAGTTTAGTGGAAGGCATGGATAAAAGCCTTGGCGATATTATGGATTACCTCCAAAAAAAGGATGTTGCCCGCAACACCATTGTTATTTTTATGAGCGACAATGGCGGGCTTGATCATCACCAGCGGGGAGGAGCGGCCAATACACATAATTACCCGCTTCGCTCCGGAAAAGGCTCGGTATACGAGGGCGGAATACGGGAGCCGATGATTGTTAAATGGCCGGGAATCACCCGGGCGGGTACAACAAATGCGCAGCCGGTAATGATTGAAGATTTTTTTCCCTCAATTCTTGAGATGGCAAAAACTGCCCGTACGGAGTTGCCCCAGCAGGTAGATGGGCGGAGCTTTGTGCCGCTCTTAAGAAACCCGCAGGCGTTGGTGACAGCGCGGCCGCTGATCTTTCATTATCCCAACAAATGGATCAATATCCCTGTTGGCCAGGAAGCCCGGTTTGGCATCAATTACTATACCGCCATGCGCTATGGCAACTGGAAACTGATTTACCGTATGCGCACCCAAAGTTTTGAATTGTACGATCTTTCCAAAGATCTTCGGGAAGCCAATGACCAGGCAGAGGGGAATAAAGAAACCGTTAAAAAGCTGGCGCTGCTTTTAGGCAAAACATTAAAAGAGCGTTCCGCGCAAATGCCCGTTGAAAAATCAACCGGTAAAACAGTCCCTTATCCCGGCGAAAAATTGTAGCAATAAAGCGCCGAATAGCAGGCAGGAAATATCTTATTGACCGCACCGGGCCAGTATTTTTTCCAGCGTATTCAGATTTCTGCCGCCAACATTTACACCGCGAAGAAGAATGATATACTGCATAATGATCAGGATAGCTGCTTCACCAACCGGGTTGTATTTCCCATTGCTTTTTGGGTGTCTGTGCCATTATTACGCTGCCTGGCTTTATAGATCTTCCTTGCGTTCTCAATTTCTTTTTGCCATCTCTGCTGCATTTCTGCTACGATTTTCGGATTCTCAGCGGCGCTGTTTTTATTTTCCCGGGGATCGCTCAGGTGGTCATACAGTTCAATAACCGGGGTGGCCTCCCGGAAATATTGTGTGTACCTGTACCGGGGAGTGCGGATCGAAATTCCTTTATTGAAATAACTGATGGCCGTATTTCTCCATGAAGGGACAGGGGACTGCTGCAATAATTTTGCTAAACTTTCGCCATCTCCCCTGTACGGCATTTTGAGCCCGCATAATTCCATCAGTGTGGGGTAAATGTCCG
The DNA here is from genome assembly GCF_051201075.1 of Niabella hirudinis. Classification (NCBI taxonomy): domain Bacteria; kingdom Pseudomonadati; phylum Bacteroidota; class Chitinophagia; order Chitinophagales; family Chitinophagaceae; genus Niabella; species Niabella hirudinis. The sequence goes on along the minus strand of NZ_JBPEHJ010000001.1, from coordinate 82,450 downwards.
CTGCACTTACTATTTCATTACGCACTACCCCGTTATTACTACCGGGTGTTTTTACAATGAAGGCGCTGCGCAACGACCATTCAAAGACGGTGTGCTTACCCCATACCCGGTCATCGCCCAGGTGCCAGCCATGGTCGCCCCATACCACAATTATTGTATTTTTATCCAGTCCGTTCTTCCGGATCGCCTCCAGTACTTTCCCTACCTGTGCATCCACATAGCTTATAGCTGCATAATAAGCATGCCGTAATTTTCGGGCATAGTTGTCCGAAAGGGGGGTGGATAGACTGGCTGCTTCATCTCCTGATTTGTACTGGTTAAACTCACCGCTTTGGTGCAGGCTTGCCGGGTTTACCCCTTCCGGTATATTGGGCGAAGGTGTAAGCGGGATGGAGGCCTCATCATATAAATCCCAGTAACGCCTGGGCGCTGTAAAGGGAAGGTGCGGCTTAAAGAAGCCGATGCCCAGGAAAAACGGTTGATTAGATTGTGCCAGCGTCCGGATCTTTTCGGTGGCCAGATTGGCGGTTAATCCATCCGGGTAGCCATCATCATCGCAATCACCCGCTTCGTAGGGCTTTACCTGTCCTTTTTTTCCCTGCCTGTTGGAGCCATCGGCATACCCAAAAAAGGCATTCCACCCGGTTTGCCATTTGCCTGCATTGAACAGCATCTCATCCCAGCTATTGGGCAGCTCCGGCTTATTGCTTCTGGGTTCTGTATAGCCATAGAGATACCCGTCTGCAGAATGGCTGATCTTGCCGATGCCCACTGTATGATATCCATTTCGCCTGAACTGTTCTATAAAAGTTTCCGGGGAGGCCCCTTGTGGTTTTCCGGAAATGATTTTTTCAGCCGCTTCATTGCCCAATGCCGCTTTTTCAGCAGGATATCTCCCGGTCAGCAAGCCAAATCTTGAGGCGCCACAGGTTGGAACCGTTGCATACTCATTGGTAAAAAGCGCTCCCTTGCCGGCCAGCTGATCCAGGTGGGGCGATTTTACCACAGCATTACCATAACACCCCAGATCCGGCCGAAGGTCATCAATGAAGATAAAAACAACATTGGGTTTTGCCTGCGCGTTTAATTGCAGGGCCGCAACACACCAACAGAGCAACTGAAAAAAGAAAAACCTGCGCATAACGGAACTGTTTAGTGAATCATTACTGTTTATTTCTGTTAACGGGGGCTGATCCGGCATTCATTTTTACCCCATTTAAAATGTGTAATATAAGTAATATTTTCCTCGCCGGAACAGCACAAGCGTTTTGAGGATTCAATACAATGATCTTTTCTTTGCCTCTTTTAAACAATAGGTAAAGGAGAAAAAGAATCAAAGTATTGAGCTACAGCATTAGTTAGATCTTTTGCTTCTTCCTGCGCATAAGTACCATAAATTTTCTCAGGTATCCACTAAAATAAGGAGGTAATTAGGGAATTTCGTACCTTAAATCAATTTATATTATCAGAATGAGTTTGGACCAGAGAATTATTATCGTAGGGGGAGGATTAAGCGGACTTGCGTTAGCTTACTTATTATCAAAAAAGAGTATTAAGATCACCATACTGGAAGCCTCGGAGCGATTGGGAGGCAGAATACAGACCATTAAGGGCGCTGCCGGAACGCCATTGGAATTGGGCGCCACCTGGTTTTCGGATGTGCATGCCAATTTACTGGCCTTGATTGGAGAATTGGGACTAAAGAAATACCCGCAGTTTTCAAAAGGGATATCACTGTTTCAGACCAAATCATTTGAGCCACCGCAAAAATTTTTTGTGCCTGAAGCGGAAACGCCGTCTTACCGGCTGGTTGGCGGTACTCAAATGCTCATTGATAGGCTGGCGCAAAAGCTGCCGGACGATGCTGTTTTGCTTAACACAAAAGTGAAGACGGTAAAAGAAACAACAAACGGTGTCGTCCTGGAAACATCTGATGGTAAAACTGTGGAAACAGGCAAGGTTGTTATTTGCATACCACCGCAATTAGTAGCAAAGCAAATAACATGCTCGCCAAAGCTGCCTGAAGCACTTGATGCGGTTTTACCTAACGTACAAACATGGATGGCTGGAGCCGTCAAATTTACACTGGAGTACAGTGCTCCGTTTTGGCGAAACGAGGGATATTCCGGCATGTTATACAGCCACGCCGGGATTATTACGGAGATGTACGATCACACCAATTTTGAAGAGAATAAATTTGGTTTTACAGGGTTCCTGGGCGGTGGTGCAGCTTCCTATACACCGGAGATAAGAAAAGAGTTTGTGTTGCGCCAGTTATCAGAGTTGTTGGGGGAACAGGCATTAAGGCCTACGGCTTATTTTGATAAGGTCTGGTCAGACGAATTTATACTGGATGGCAACCAGATCATCCAACGCCCGCACCAATACAATGGGCACCTGTTATTACAGCAAGACTATATGAACGGAAAACTGTTTTTTGCTGCAACAGAAACTGCTGCTGAATTTCCGGGTTATATGGAAGGTGCCGTTATTGCCGCTCAATCTATTGCCGCAAGGTTCTGAAAGGAGTAACACCATTTATTGTATTTTAGCCCCGCCAATATGCAAGCAAAAAATGCAGAGCAAGCAGGCGAAAGTACTGCCAGGAAATTGGGGCAAATTGTCTGCTGTGCCAGTGCAGGAGTGGGTGGCTCTTTTTGTGCATTAATGCTGTTGTTGCAAAACAATAGTGCAAGCAGTAAAATGAGATTTTTCATTACGCTATTTTTTAAATCCCGGAGGGTTATCGATCAGGGACTCCGGTTTGCGAAATGAATAGTGAAATTCATAAGGGTCGCCTGGCGCATTAAATTTGCCGCCATCTCTTTCGGTAGGCCTTCCGGGTTTAAGCACAAGGCTGTTGCCATAGGTTGGGTCTTCTATTAACTCAATGGTATAAGTAACTTTTTCTGGTTTATAATCAGTTGATTTTACCAAGCCGCCCCATTCATCAGTCTTTCCACTCTTTGCTTTACTCCAAAATTCACCCCTGCCTTTATTGGGTATGATGGTTAGTTGATGGCCATTTACTGAATAAGTACCCGTTTCGTAGATGAATATAATATCCTTATTTAAAACCAGCCAGTTTTTAAGACGAAAAATATAAGTGCCGTCTGTTTTAAAAAGATATTCTTTTCTCAGGTATCCTGCTGTAACTTGCTGGTAAGCATTTTTTTCAATGACGTAGCTCGTCCATAAACCCGAAATAGATGTATTGTTCACAGTATTTGTAGTTGCAGAACCTGAATTGCCGGTTTCGGTTTGTGCAGCTTTTGAAAGTTCCAGTGAATTGATTAATTTCAGCAAGTCGGGTTGATATTTATTTGTGTTCGTCATTGCAACAAGGGCGGCCGTTTGTCCACCGCCTGTGGCAGACAACAAGGTTGCCACTCCTTTATTACTGCCATCGGTATAGCCGGCACTGCCGGAAACAATATCCCAGCCATTTTCATTTACCGGAGCTTGCATAGCGGGTTCTTCTGAAATCGTTACGGCAGCTCTTACCATTGTGTTCCAGTAATTCGTAAAGTTGTCATTGGCTAATGCGTTGCTGGCAATTGATTTGATGAGCAATGCCATTGCATATTCGCCTGTTTTGCCGTCAGTAATTGCCAGTTGCCTGCCGCCATTAACTTCCTTTTGCTGCCAGCCTTTGGGCAGAGTGTAGGATATCACATCGAAGGTTTGCTTTTGGGCGTACACTGCCCCGCAACTAAGAGTAACCAGCAGGAACGATATTATTTTTCTCATTTGTCTATTATTTTGCCTGGATGTTTCCACCCGAGAATTTTTTCATGTAGATGAATTTTTAAATTACTGCCTGTTTTCAATTGTTGGCGGAAGGGTGTTGAAATACGGGTCTGTTTTATAGTAAACCTTCCATTTGTAAAAGTCCAGGTACACACCGGGGAAATAGAGTGTTTTTGATCCATAGGTTGGGTGCGGATTACCGTTTTTATCTTTAAATTCAAGCGTGACGCTTACTTCCTGTATTTTCCAGGCATCGGAGATGTAAAATAGTCCATTGCCAACGGTGTTGTACAATACATCCAGCATTACACCTGTTTGTCTGTAATGGGCCAGGCTGTTGAAGGCCTGTTCAAAGCCTGCTCTTCTTGGTAGTGTAAAATTGGTAGTGCTCCATACTTTTAGCTCCTCGGGCCAGCTCTCCAATGTGTAGCCTTTTTGATAATTGTCATCACCGGCTGCCGGGTACACACTCACCATCATCTTTGATAATTTTTCTTTGTTATCACCCGCGGTTTTTATTGTAACTCTCGCCACGGCTAAAAAATAATCCGCATCGGTGAGGCCAGGAGCGGAGGATGATGGCGAGGTATTGCCACTTCCTGGTTTTGGTTTTTCCTGGACGGCGGAGGTTGTTGGTGTTGTTCGCAACGCCGTGCTGCCGGTTGTAACGGGCCTCATGGTAATATTGGTGTTGGTTATGATGGGTTTGGTTGATGCAGGTAAACCTGTTTTTTGCTGCGCGTTGGCGGCAAATGACAGAAGCATAAATGCCGGAAAGATAAAAGGTTTCATGATTTTTAATTTTATAATGGTTTAAAAATTTGTCCATGATGTGCCAGTAATTGTGTCCCAGCCCGATTTGTCGGTATTTCTAAGCTTTGCGTCCCGTCCCCAGTTATTGTAAAGCCAGCCAATGCGGTTGGCTTTAAATTTTATTTTGCTGGTACCGCTTGCAATATTATCGGTACAGCTTTCCACGATTGCGTTTTCCAAAATAATTTTCCGGGCTACCACCGGCATCATATCAGCAACAAGCCGGGTTGTTATGGTAATTTCTATTTTCGATATAGGAAAGCTTTGTACAGCTTGCAAGGTCATTGGTTTTTGAGGCACACTATTTAGTACAGTGCCTGCAGCTTTCGCAATGGAGGCCGAAGGTTGTTTTGCAATGGGCGTCTTGGTAGAAGCGGTGGCAGCGCTCATCATTGTCCGAAACGTAGCCATATAGCCACTTGTGGGCACTTCCAATTCTACTGTTGCCGTGTTGTCGACACCGCCTGCGAGGCCGGATACAATGAACTGATCTTCGTACAGGCGGGTAACGGAGGTGCCTTTGATGCGACTTCCATCGCCTTTTGTTATTTTGGCGTAGATGCCGGCGGGCGTTTGGGCTAAAAGACTGGTAACGGTAAAGGTGAATAGGAAAAGAAAAGTAGATTTCATTGTTTGTTGGTTTTAATGGTTGTGAAATTAGGTTGGTAAGAAAAACCCGGTAATCATTAAAAAAAATGATTTTGCGGGTTTTATGGTCGCATAATCAGAAATGAAAGAGCATTGCAGGCCATCAGGAATTATATTATCAATAATCCGAAAAAATTTTATTTCAATTTAAAGACGCCTCTTAGCGTAACACCATATATAGCACCATCCCGGTCAATAGCCCAAACGGGGGTGCCGGCGTTTGGGTTTTCGATATCCCAGCTGTTACTGGAATTGCCCAGGCCAAAATAATGATCAGGATAACTGCCCGTCCAAAGCAAGGTTCCTGTCAGGCCATCAAAGCCCTGCAGTAAGTGGTCTTTATAGTTGTTTTCATTGTCCAGCAGGCGTTCTCCTACATAGAAGGCGCCTCCGGAGGAGGTCATCAGTTGTGCGTTTTTGGAAATAACGCGCCGCCAGGCTACCGTTCCATCGTTAAGCCGGTAGCCCCATAGTTCCTTTTTACCACTTAGCTGTACTTCCGTTACCAGCATACTGCAGGCTGCCACGTGATTAAAAATGTGCAAGCCGGGCACTGGTTGGGTGGTCCACAGGATCTTGCCTGAATTAGGATCTAATGCCCGCAAGCCCGTAGCGTATGCATTGGGCCACGACATTGCCTGCACCCTGATGATTACCTTTCCGTCGGCTATCATGGGAATGCCATCGTCTGAGCGATAGGATTTTTCATTTCGCTTAAGTAGTACCGGTTGCGCGGTATGTCGCCAAAGCGTTTTTCCTGTTTTAAGATCTATGGCTTGCAGCTGTCGTGTAAACGGTTCGCTCTGATCCTTGTTCCTGGCGGTTTGAAACAGGATACCGCCCCATGAAGCGGGAGCACTGAACGTAGGCGTGTATAGTGGGTCTGATTTGTCGGGCATGGCCAGTTTAAATTCCCTGTTTTGCCATAGAATATTGTTCAAGTCACCGCTGAGCGCGGTGATATAGCTGTTGCCTTCTTTAGGGCTTTGATTGAGTGTCGTAAATATCCCGCCCCTGTAACGCAGCGTCCCTGTTTTTGCCGGGGTAAGGGTACGTACGATCTTTCCGGTCTTTATATTTATTACATAGTAATCCGTAGGTCCGCCATCTTCCCGGGGGTATACCAGCAATGCTTCACCGGAGGGCAGTTCATAGAGCGCTATATTGCCCATTGAACCACGCCGGTTACCTGTTGCGCAGATATTACCGATACGCCATACCGTTTTTCCTGTTTGTTTATCAATAGCCGAAAGCCCGGCGTTATCATCGTTATTGCAACTACCGGTGAGCACCAGGTTGCCAATGAGGACCGGCGTCCAAACGCCCCACCATCCGGGGTTTATTTCCCATTGTTTTTTAGGAGCAGCAAGGATGGGCGGCGCCTGAAATTCGCGGCTGTTGCAACTGGTTCCATAGGGCATAAACAAAGCCGGGGACCCGGTACATGACTTGCAGCTGGCGGCTTTTTGCAGGCGGGCAATAGCGGCTGCTCTTGCATCGGGCGCGTCACTGGGCGTCTGTGCCTTTGGGATACAGACTACACACAATGAAAAAAGCAGGATGAAAGTTATTTTTTTCATATCTATGTTTTTTGTTATTGGGGGGTGTTTACAAAAATATTGGAGGAGGTGTTACCGGAAATAAGGCTCATTTTCCCCGAAACGCCTATCTCAACGCCTTTGTCGCTCAATTGTGCATCGCCCATTCCAGGTTGACTTTTATCGCCGCCACTAGCTTCGGATATATGCTGATCAAACGTTTCAATAATGTTTGATTTTACCGTTACTTTGGCTTCGCCGGTGGCGTATACATCTTCGATACCATGACTGGTAAACGTTACACCCACGCCGGCTTTTACTGAAGCGCCTATCTGCAGCGGACCTTTGTTGGTTGAAATGGATTTGTCTATAACAGTAGCTTCTAACGTGGCATTATCAAAGTGATCTCTGCCATCATCTCCGGCTTTGAAATTAAAGTTGCCACTCAGCCTTCCTGCATCAAATTCCACCCGCATTTTACCACATTCTATTATCTGTTTGTATACGCCAAAATCAAGCACTGATTTATAGACACAGTGCTTGTCATCAAAATCGGCCAGCTTGTAGCGGGAATCTTTGCTTTTGGGCGTTTCACACTTTCCATATTTGTCAGTAGCTATATATCTTGTGTTGGCGAGGGCTGCCAGCCATTTCTTTTTTGCACCAATTTTTGCAGCTTCAAATACCGGAGTGTCTTCTGTAAATTGCCTCCAATACAACTCTTCGTTGATGTTAATATACATCTGGTGCAGGTAATTTTTGTAGGCTTCTTCCAGGGGTTTATTGTAATTTTCATATACCCACTCACTGTATTTTTTTTGCACTACACAAGTATTATAACCAATGTTTTCGCCTCTACGCGCATATTCGGTTTCAGTTTCCGCAATAATCTTGTTTGCTTTTTCGAGTTTTTTTCTTTCCGCTTCGTTTTTGGCGTTAAAATCATTCCTCAAATTATCAATTTGCTTTTTGGCTGTTTCCAAACGATAGGCGATGCCCCCGTCCTTACTCATTTCCTGCAGGTTTTTTTCTGCCGTTTTCCGGTAAATATTTTCTTTTTGTGTGGGGGTGGTAGTTAGTTTACTTAAATCACCCTTGGCATTTTGATATTGTTGATATGTCTGCTGCGCCTTTTGATTATTAGCTTGCAGGTAGGGCAGCTCCTGTTTGCTAAGTGCATTTATTTTTTCATATGCCTGTTTTTGAAAAGCGTCCCAATCTGCACCAAGCCTTAGTTCCTCATCATAAGAAGTGGGGGCATCCGGCCGCGTGAAATTATGCAGCCCCAGTGGGTCGGGGTCAGGATGAAAGGGAACGCGCATATCGCTGCCTTTTACAGAGTAGCCCAGCCTGCGCAACTCGTTTATTTTATCCACTGAGTAGCTGTAGGCCAATGAATTTTTCATTTTCTCAATCGCTTGTGCCTTGTTGCCCTTGCTTTCCTGTATCAGGCATTGTGTATAATTTGCCTGCGGATGATAAACAAATGCTTTTACTACTTTATCCAGCTTTTCGTTGGCTCTGTCCACGTCTCCCAAATAAAACCATGCCTGCCCCAGGTTGTTGAGAATAGTGGTGTTATCGGGATATTGTTTGTTTAAATATTCCAATAAAGGAATTGCTTTTTGCGGTGCGCCACCCATACTGAGCGCGGCGGCAAAATTACTGAGCAGGTCTGCATCGGAATCATCATCTGCAGAGGCTCTGCCCATCAGATACACGGCAATTTCCGGGTTGCCACTTGCCCAGTAACCAATAGCTGCATTACCGGTAGCAGTTGCATCATATTTATTTTTCTTCAATGCCGAATACACCTGCTGGCCGAATATTTTCGCATTGTCGGCAACATTTTTTTCAATATAATCATTCAACGTTTTGATGTAGGCCTGAAGCGTTGCGGCTGTAAGCGTTATTTTCGGAATGGCATCAATAATTGCGCCGTTCCTTTTGGGAACGGCGTCACCCTCAACAGCCATCGCAACCTGTGCATCGGTAAAGCCGGTAGACATTGAAGGGACTTTTGTGGAAAACCCCATTTGCTCCATCATTTTTTTTTGTTCGGGGGTAAGCTTATCAAGGGCGGCCTGCGCTTCCTTTTGCTTTTGCTGTATTTCTTTTACCGAGGTGGGGTTTTTTTGCTGGGCAAAAGCAACCATGCTCAAAAGCAACAGGGGGAGCAGGGAGGTATATTGTCTCATTAAGTATAAGTTTTATTTGGTGAAGGGTGTTCCTTGTATGATGCTAATGTGGCGTGGCCGCTTTATACTATTTTGGCAAAAAACAATTATGTTTTTCCTCGATAAGCCGATATAAGGAATAGATAAAAGCCTGCTTTGAATAACATAAAGGTTAAGGGAAAAAAGCATCAGCAGTCAGGTTTCCTACAGGCGATAAACGGCAAATGCCGATGTATTGCTGGTATATATTATATACGCTATTATCCAGTCAACAGGAGTAAGACAACTGATAATGGCAATCGTTTTGCAGTCCTGTCCATTTGGAAATTTCCTGGTCATTGAATTAATGATTTATAATAAAGAATTTGTATTATTTCCGGGCAACGATACTTTTATTTGTTCTTTAACAACGTAAAGATATATCCGGATACCAGCCGGAACAATCATTAAAAAAGATGATTTTTTTATTATTTAGTGCTATAAAAGTATATTTGGGTAGCTAAAGTAAGTCCCGAGTTTGTCGCTAAAACGATTCCTTTATTGAATGTGCTATGAACGAACACTGAGAGTTTTACGAAGGTCAAAGACTGGTGTTTTGGGCAAATGAATTAGAGGTAGAGGCTGAGTAATTTATAATAAGAGGCTGTATCAAAAGTCGCTGCTTTGTCATGCCGTCCCGATGGCGATCGTATACGCGTCAGGTTAAGAGGATGTAGCATGCCGGCAAATCTGCGCTATTAAAGGCTTTGAGGGGCATAGCCCCGGATAGATTTTAGAACGTCATGCTTCAGCGCGACGTTGGCAGCGAAAAGGCAGATGTGAGTGCCATGGGCACGGCAGATGTTTCGGGCTGACGGCTCTCAACCCTTCGTCCGGATGGTGAGACGTGTTAAAACCCGCTCTTACAATATTCATCTGCCGCTATGCGGCGGGTACAGTTTTCATGCTGACCTGACGCTCATGCGATGGCGATCGGGATTGTTTCGGCATCTGAAGATGATTGTTCGTCAATAGATGCTGAAACAAGAACAGATCCCGGGTCAAGCCCGGGATGATCACCATAAACCGGTTTTGCGAATTTGTATCATCCAGGTAAATTTTTTTATACTCAGGGCTAGACCATTTATATTTTCTAAAAACACCCGAGCAGGCAAAATATACAGCTGTTGATACATTATAAGACCAGTCCAGTAACCTTGTTGGTAACTCATAATAAAAATGATGAAAATAAACAACATAATATGTTATTTGACTTATTTACAACTTATATCCGGAGTTTTATAAACTTGAGGTATTGTCAATAGGAAATATGAGATGGTGCTAAATCGCCGGCGATAAATACTAGTTGAAAAGAGTAGACAGTAAGTCTTGATTAGCCAATAATTGCATAATTTCGAAATTCTGCAAAAACTGGAGTTAAAACAATCTAAATTTTGTTTTGTACTGGATAAATGAATTGGAAATGGCAAATATAAAACCTGGTTAGGATAAAACCTGCCTAAGCCTTTCTTTAAGAATTTTGATATTTTGGATTTAAATGATAGTGAAAAAATGAAGAATTATTTAAAAGCCACGTTGATATCACTCTTAGTATTTGTAAGTCTTTTTGCTTATTCAGCTGATTCATCGTATATACGTTTTGTTTTTTCAAAAAATCTAAATGTCGATAAATTCTCACTTACCTTGAATGATGGAATTAATGAGCATAAAATTAATCTTCAAAGCACGTCAAGCTGGTCCGGCATTTTGTTGGCATTATATGGGTATGTTTCAATTGAATACAAAAAGAACGATACCATGTTTGTAACAAAGAATGTTTTTTTTAAGAAAGGATATTCTGAACTATACTTGAATGCACTTCCAGATTCCATTAAATCTTACGCAATTGACGAAAAGAAATCTGTTAATATATTTACTTATGAAAGATTAGGAGGAGCGGAACTTGATCTTTTTGTAAAAGAAAAGGTTGATATTCGAAAGAGCTTTATTCAGAAACATAAACATTTATTTGGAATTGATACCTCCATTAGAAACAAGGCGGTTTCTTTATCAGATTCCGTGCTGTATAGGGAGCTTGCATTTGTTAAGAAATTTCCCGAATATTACATTTCATTTTGGCTTTTTCAAAAAGATATTATTAAAACAGATTTATCTTCACCAGATACATTACTCGAAATCTATAATAATATCCTACCTGCAAAATATAAACAATCAAAATCGGCAGAGCACACCGTGAGTGTTCTAAGAAACAAGATAGTTGTCAGTTCTAATTTAAATTTCCCTGACTTTTTGATAAATGATATACATGGCAATAAAATAGAACTTTCAAAATTAAAAGGCAATTATGTACTTATACAAGTATGGGCTTCCTGGTGCAAACCTTGTATTGAGGAGATGCCTTCTTTAAAGGAAATTAATAACCTGTATGGAAATAAAAATTTCAAACTTATTTCCTTTAGCGTTGATCAAGATTCTGCCGCGTTCACAAAGGCTGTTGAGGGATATACCGCAGCGTGGACAAATGTACTTAGCGATGTCATCTGCAATTTGTTGGGTAGAGTTTATGTTCCCCAACTTTATTTGATAGATGAAAAAGGGATTTCTATTTACGATCGGGATAAAATAAAAGATTTTGATCTTTCTGCGCTAAAAAAGATACTTGCTGATCGCTTTGAAAAATGAACTACGTGAAAATTAGAAATATCATTTTTCACATCATTTTGCAAAAACGGAAGCTGATTTGGGCTAAGTAATTTTAATTTTTGTAACTTTTGGAAGTTATTGCAAACGCCGGTGAAATTGACCGCCCCTGGCCGGTTTAAACACTCTTGCCGTTAAAGTTTGTTTGCAAATGTCTCTAAAACAAAAAAGGCCCGCTTGCGCGAACCTCTTTATCTGATTGATAATCAGTGCCCCGGGCGGGACTTGAACCCGCACGGACATTGCTGCCCACAGGATTTTAAGTCCTGCGTGTCTACCAATTCCACCACCAGGGCAATAATCTTAAGAACTGTTTATCCGGCTGTTTCAAACAGGTTGAAGACCGAAGCCCAAAAAAAATCCTCTCTATTGAGAGGACCTTTTTTATGAGCGGAAGACCGGGCTCGAACCGGCCACCCCGACCTTGGCAAGGTCGTGCTCTACCAAATGAGCTACTTCCGCTTTTATAAGAACTTCTTTGTTTTTTTCTTAAGTATCAGCTTGTTACTTAAGGGGTTGCGAAGATAAGAGTTTTTTTTTAACTACAAAAAAAATCGGCAACTTTTTTTTTATTTATACTTTGGAGTGTACAAAGTGCTTTCCTGAACATGAACAGCCGGCTTTTCAAAACGCTTTGTATAAAGACGGTAGCAGCCTCCCCAGGTTAATAAAAAGAAGCATGCATAAAGGAGATAGAATAAAAAACGGGAACTGGAAACCCAGCTGAATTTGAAATCCTTCTTCTGGCTTTGCTTTAACTCTTCCTGGTATTCCTGCTCTTTTACTTGCTCAGCGTCAAAATTATGTTCCATTCTGTATCAATATTGTACGGCAAAAATAAGGATCTATTCATTAATTTGTCACTTCTTTGTCAACAATTTCGGAGAACTTTTTTTTCCCCTTCACAAAATGTTCCCAGGCAATGTTCTTTTTCAAAAAACCCTGCAGGGGGGCTTTTTTATTTTGAGGAAATACGCTTTTCTTTTGATCAACCAGCATCCATTTCACAAAGGAGAGGTGGGCGCTGGCCACGGCTACAAAATAGCCCCCGTCGCCGCCCAGCAGGCTTTTAAAAGCAGATACGCCATCCAGCACGGCCCGCAGCAAAATAACATAGATCCGGCGCCAGCCATACATGTTTTTATACATCATGATATGGTTGTTGCGGAAATTAAGATAGGTCTTCAATGAATTTCCCTTTGGCAGCGTGCCGCCGCCCACATGGTATATTACAGAGGCGGGGCAGGAGCTGATCGTATACCCCAAAAGCTGGATGCGCCAGCAAAGATCGATTTCCTCCTGGTGCGCAAAAAAATAGGGATCAAAGCCGCCGGCTTCATGAAATACCTTTGAACGGATAAATAATGCGGCCCCGCTGGCCCAAAATACCGGCTCCGCCCGGTTGTACTGCCCCTCATCTGTTTCCGTAAAATCAAATACCCTGCCCCTGGCAAATGGATAACAGAAATGATCCAGCCACCCGCCGGCCGCGCCCGCATACTCAAAATAAGCAGGGTGGTTGTACGACAGGATCTTTGGCTGACAGGCGGCCAGCCCGGGATTGGCTTCCAGCATATTTAAAAGAGGATCCAGGAAGCCTTCCGTAACCTGCACATCGGAATTCAGCAATAAATAATAATCGGCCAAAACCTGCTCCAGGGCAAGATTATAGCCTTTGGCAAAACCATGGTTCTCCCGGAACCGGATGATCCGCACCTGTGGAAAATGCGCCTCCAGGTATTGGATAGAGTCATCGGTAGATCCATTATCGGCCACTACTACCTCCAGGGCGCCATACCGGGTTTGTACAACACCGGGAAGGAACTGCTCCAGGTATTTTTTACCGTTCCAGTTTAAAATAACAATAGCAACAGACGGGATCATCATGGGCTGCAAAGATTCATAAAATATTGCAAGCAAATCACCATCAAGCCTTTTTATCTTCGGGTACCGGGTTTTTTTTAACAAAAAGGTGATAAAGCTGGATTGCAGCGATGAGCCCGTTGGATAGGATGATCGGCCATTTCCATCCCAGCATCACCCCATAGGCCACAAAAAAAATACAACCGGCAAAATTGATCACACGGATCACCTTCAATTGTTTGGGGATAAAGGAAATAACCAGTAAGGTCATAGCTAAATAGCCGATATATTCAACAAAATCGTTCATAGCCGTTTAAAAATTTCAAAAAAATAAAGTTATCCATTTGTAGCATTATTTTTGTTGCAACTTATTCCGGATCGGGGCAATCTATTGGTATAATAGTTGTTCCGGTACCATTGAACGGCCATTATTAATGGATATTTTGAAAGATATGAAATACGTTTTTTCCTTTTTCCTGGTGTTTTTGTGTTACGGGTTAATGGCGCAGTCCGGCGGTGTGGCGGTGTATAAAGACCCGAGGATCGACCTGTTGATCAAAAAACAGGGAGAGGTTAATAATTTGTCTACGCGCAATTCGGCCAAAAGAAGAACGGCTCCCGGTTACCGCATCCTGGTGATCAGCACCAATAATAAGGCGGAGGCGATTGCCGCCCGTACCAAAATCTATTCCGGATTCCCGGAGCTGAAGCCCTATATGTGGCACCAGTCGCCTTATTTTAAGGTGAAAGCAGGGAATTTTACATCCTGGCAGGATGCCCAGGTATATCAGAAAAAGCTGGCCGCATTGTTTCCCAACGGCGTATTTATCATGAGCGATGTAGTGGAGGTAGACCCCGATAGCGGGGAAAGTGAGGACTAAATACCGGCAAGTTCTCTTTCTTAAACAAATACTTCTTTTTCATTTTACACGCTTCATATTATCAGTTATTTTTGCGGGATGAAGGAGCAAGTGAAGTTACTGGCAAAGCAGTATGCGCCTGAATTAATAGAAGTGCGCCGTTACCTGCATGCCCACCCGGAGTTGAGTTACCAGGAATTTGAAACCTCAAAATATATACAGGCGCAATTAACAGCGCTTGGGATTCCTTTTGAAGTAAAAGCCGCCACGGGCGTCATTGGCCTGCTAAAGGGGCGCAACCCCCAAAAGCGGGTAATTGCGCTCCGGGCCGATATGGATGCCCTGCCTATACAGGAATTAAATGATGTTCCTTACAGGTCGGTTAATGAACAGGTGATGCACGCCTGCGGCCATGATGTACATACCGCCTGCCTGCTGGGTGCGGCAAAAATCCTGAATGAAATAAAAGACCAGTGGGAGGGAACGGTTAAACTGATTTTTCAGCCGGGGGAAGAAAAGAACCCGGGAGGAGCCAGTTTGCTGATCAAAGAAGGCGTATTGGAAAATCCCGCTCCCGCGGCCATTTTTGGATTGCATGTGCATCCCGGACTGGAGGTTGGCAAACTCAGTTTTCGTGGCGGTAAAGTAATGGCCAGCGCCGATGAGCTTTATTTTACGATAAAAGGAAAAGGCGGGCATGCGGCCGCCCCCAACCTTTGTATTGACCCCATCCTCATCGCCTCCCACCTGGTGGTGGCGTTGCAGCAGGTAATCAGCCGGCGCAACAATCCGCAAAACCCTACCGTGCTATCCATTACCGCCTTTAACGGCGGCACTACTACCAATGTAATCCCCGGTGAAGTACGCCTGAAAGGAACTTTTCGTGCTATGAACGAGCAGTGGCGGTTTGAGGCGCACGAAATCATCCGCAGCATTTCGGAAGGCCTGGTAACGGGGATGGGCGGCAGCCTGGATCTGCATATTGATGTGGGCTATCCCAGCGTTTATAATAATGAAGCCCTGAGTCTGCAAGCCGCCGCACTGGCAAAGAATTATGCGGGTAACGAACAGGTAGGGGAAACGGAGATCCGCATGGGCGCCGAAGATTTTGGATATTATACCCAGCTGATACCCGGCTGTTTTTATCGCCTGGGCGTTATGAACCAGGAGCGGGGCATTACAGCAGGGGTGCATACGCCTACGTTTAATGTTGATGAAGACGCCATTGAGCTGGGCATGGGTATGATGGCCTGGCTGGCGGTTTCCGCCGATTTAACAAAATAAATACACAGGGGCGTTTTTATTTTCGTCTATTAAAAAAAACGGTCATGATCCTGAAAAAAATTCTGCCATTGTCGTTGTTTTTTGTGATGGTTTTATCCGTAAACGGACAGGTGAAACAGGAGCCTTCAACACCTGCGCAAACGCAAATTACCGGACAGCCGGCGCCGGCAAAACAGCAAAAGAAAAAATGCTGGTTCAGCAGGAAAAAAAAGACCGCCGCTTCAAAGCCGGCCGCAAAAGATGCGCTGAAGGACCGGAACACCCGCGATCCTAAAATAGACAGCCTGTCAAACCCCGGCATGCGCTCCGCCAGCCCCGCTGCCTTAAAGGATCTGAAGTAAACGCTATTATTTTTGGGGCCGGGCAAACATCCCGTTGATGGTGGCGGGGGAGCCTATGCTGATACGCCCCTTCAAATTCATGGTACTTTCTGTTGTGGCCGAAATGCTGCCGAGGGATCTTTGGGCGGCAGCCGCCGGCTTATAGAGCGGATCGCCGGTAATGGCCCGGATTGCCTTTAAAAAGCAGGTTTCATTCGGGTCGCCCAGGTCGTACCGGATATCGTCTATGGATTGTATATTTACCGGCATACCGGTATAATACCCGCCCGTTCCCTGGGCATTTTTCGTTTCAAAATTTGCCATGTAAACACTGTACTTCCCGATCCTCAGTTCAAAAAAACCAACCGGCTTTCCGTAAGTAGTACTGGCCCTGCCGTATTCAAACCGGGCGCCTATAAGTGTTGTTGTGTTGAAATAGGGTTTTAAACTGTTGATGAGCAATTCGCTGGCGGATGCGGTGGCCTCACTCACAATAAAATAAATATTTTTTATTTCATTGCTATTGTTCACCGGCCCTTTCTTTAAAACATAGGTGGTATTGCTTCCGGGGGTATAGTCTACATCAAAATAACTATATCCCTTCGCCTTTCCATCGGCGCCATATACGGGCTGGTTTTTAAGAATGGTGGCCTGCCCGTTTTGCATCAGCTGGTTGTAATATTCTACAAAGAGCACTTTGCTGTTGGCATTTGCCGGGGCCAGCAGTTCTCCAAAATACTCTGCCATATCTACATAGCCGCCGCCATTGTACCGCAGGTCCACAACAATATCGGTGATGCCTGAAAATTTAGCAAAGGAAGCGTCCAGCACCGGTTTGGAGTTGGACTCCTGGGTAAAGGACTTATAAGCGATATAACCAATTTTTTTGCTGCCGATGGTTAAAACGGTGTCCTTATAAACCGGGTTAAAAGAATAAACCGCTTTAGAAAAACTAAGATCTTTGCTGGTATTGGTACTGGGCTTGTAAATGGTAAGGGTGATGGAGGCTGCATTAATGGCACTATTGATCGCCGCCAGGTCGGCTGCATTATCGGCATTCAGACTTTTGCCGTTGAATTTTGAAATAATATCGCCCCGGCGCAATCCCGCATTCCATGCGGGGGATCCATTGGTAACCGCTCTTACAAAAATAACGCTGCTATCCCCGTTGTGATAGGGGATCTTTTCTTTGGTATCATCAGTATTGTCTACAGGAATACTGGCCGGCACAAAACCCAGGTTGTTCTCTTTACCGTCCAGCGTCATCTTAATATTCTTTACCGTTGCCTGGTTGGTGATGGCAAAGGCGGATGCCCCCCCGGATACGGTTTCTTCAGTAGGAAGGATATAGGAATATTTGCAAACATTGATTTCTGGAAGGTTGGTGCTAAAATTGATGTACTGTTCATAAGGGAAGCCCGTTGCGGGATTGAGCGCCGTTCTTGAAATCTGGTAGAGTTCGTCTTCAAGCCCGCCAAGGGTATCTGCAGTTGCGTACCGCCGGGGATTAAAGGAGGAAATATCCGGCAGGCTGCTGTTCCAGTAATAAGCCTGCTTTGCATATAAATAAAGAGAGTCCGCCAGCTGTTCCGGTGTAACGCCGGTGGGCTTTGGCGGAACAATATTGTCTTTCGGACGGCATGAAGCAAGCAAAATCAAAACACACAGGAATGCACTCACAACGGGTTTGCTCAAAAACATGGCGTGTAATTTTTTGAAAAGATAGGCATTAATTCCATTACCTATCTAAAATTTTTGTAATCCGGGCAACGATCATTTCCGGTGTAATTTCCTGCATACAGCCCGCCTCCCCGTGTACCGGGCAGGGCTTATTTCCAAAAACAGAAGATGGCCGGCAGGGGAGATCGGTTTGTACCGCATTTTCAGGATCCTGCCCCCAGCCATAAAACCCCAGCCAGGGGTGGGTACCGCCCCAAACGGAAACCACCGGCACCGCATACAGCGAAGCCAGGTGCATATTGGCAGAGTCCATGGTCAGCATTACATCCATGCGGGCCATCAGCTGCAGCTCTCCGGCAAAGGTAAAACGGCCGGCCACAACCTGTACGTTTTTAAATTCCGCCGCCCACAGTTCCAGTACCGGGGCTTCGGCCTTACTGCCAAATAGAAATAAGGTATGATGGCTGTTATCTGCCAGTTGCTGCACCACCTGCTTCATTTTATCCGGCGGGTACATTTTTGCCGCGTGTTTGGCAAAAGGAGCAATGCCGATGCGGGCAGATGTCCGATTTCTGATGTCCGATTTCTGATTTCTGATTTCTAATGTCTGACAGCTGATGTCAACTGGCACTCCCAGCTTTATAAACACATCCGCATAGCGTTGAAACGTAGTTTTGAGCGGGCGCAGTTTTTTGTTTTTGGGTCTTGTCAGCTCCTTTTTTTCCTTCCGTCCTTTGTCAATAACAGCCAGGGGCGCGGGGCCTAAAAAATTACGGATGATCTTGGTGCGCAGCACATCATGCAGATCGGCAACCGCATCAAACCGGATGTCGTTTTTTAATTTTCGGGCCAGCCGGATCAGTCCGCCAATGCCTTTGAAATCTTTTTTGATATCGGCTTCGTAAAAATGCAGCCGTTCTATGTTTTCAAAAAGCGGGCGGTGAAAGGGCAGGGACACCAGGGTGATCGTCAATGCCGGGTTTTGCGCCAGCAATTGTTTCAAAACCGGAACGGTCATGGCCACATCGCCCAGGGCCGAAAACCGCAGAGCCAGTATATGTGCGGGTGCGGCGCTCATCCTTTTTTTTGCTGGTATAAAACGGGGTTCAGGCTTTCATCATTGTACATCTTCATTTGTTTATACACTTTCATGTATTTTTTGCCGGCGGCAATATCGCGGAGCAGCTCATCAATAGCTGCAGAAAGGTCGCTGCGCTGGGTTAGCAGGGTATCCAGTTTTGCGGCGCAGGCGGCCCGGTGTGTTTCCGATGCATCGGGCCTTATTGCTTCCTGCTGCATGTGGTAGATCTTTAATTCCAGTATCGACAGGCGGTCAATAGCCCAGGCCGGGCTTTCCGTGTTAAAAGAGGCATCTGCAGCCGGCAACACATTATGGTATTGCTGCAGGAACCAGCTGTCGATATATTCCACCATATCCGTACGGTGCTGGTTGGAGCTGTCGATCCTTCTTTTGATTTCCAGTGCCTGCACCGGGTCTATCTGCGGATCGCGGATAATGTCTTCCAGGTGCCACTGTACGGTGTCAATCCAGTTTTTCTCATACATCAGGAACTCCAGTCCTCCTTTGGGATAAGGGTTTTGAACCGGTGTATCAACATGATCTGTTTGATGATAATCGGTAATACTCTGCTGAAAAATATGGATCCAGTCTGCCGTACGCATAATCAAATTTATTGTTATCCCGCAAATGTAAGCTACCGGGATTAGAATTTGAAAATTTGAAATAGGGAATAGTTAATGGTCAATCAATGTCGTTTACTTAAGTGCGGGTTTCAGGTTTAACGTTCAAAGTTTCAGGTTAGATGGCCTTTTTACACCCGATGATCTGTTAACTATTGCCTATTAACTATTCGATGCCGTTTCCTTAAGCCAGATGTTGAGCCCCGAAGACGTAAAACCGGGAAGCGTATTGGGTTTGGCGCATCATGCACGTCGGGTTGATTTTGCCCCTTGGGAGCTGCAGCGCAGCGCTGATCCTGTTAGTAAGCAACAATACGGGCAATAAAGGTGCAGCGCACCGGTAATGATTGCGGTTTGTACAAGCCGTGCACAGGAAATTACCGCCGCGCTGCGGCTACGGGAGGTTTTGGACGCTCATCGTTATAAGGGTCAGCGGCGCGCTGCGCCTGTTTGCCATAAAAAGATGCGATCTTTGGGGTCTGAAAGGCTTACCCGTACTACATTTCATGGTAACAGACCTGTTCTTAACCTGGCGTGCATGCGACAAATCGGGATAAAAGTTTGTGTTCCGGTACATCGCATTGGCGTCAGGTTAAGGGGATGTAAGCATGCCGGCAAATCTGCGCTATTAAAGGCTTTGAAGGGCATAGCCCCGGATAGATTTTAGAACGTTGTGCTTCAGCGCGATGTTAGCGGCGAAAAGGCAGATCTGAGTGCCATAGGCACGGCAGATGTTTCGGGCTGGCGGCTCTCAACCCTTCGTGTGGATAGCGAGACGGGTTGAAACCCGCTCTTACAATATTTATCTGCCGCTATGCGGCGGGTACAGTTTGCATGCTAACTTGACGCCTATGCGATGCATCGGGAGTGAGCAATATATTGGACGTCCAGGTGCTAAGGAAACAACATTGAGTTGGTCAACAGGCAATGGATCATCGGGTATGAAACGGATCTGACCTGGAACATTGAACCTTAAACCTCTTCATAATTCAGGTCTTTATGAAAGGTTTCGGGCAGGGTAATAACGGCAATGGTAGAAAGGATCATCACAATAACCGAAGTAATAATGGCGCCGTTTACATAGCCCAGGGTTCCGATGCCGCGTATTTCCTTAAACAGGAAAAGGATCGCCGGCAACAGGCCCCTTACAAAATTGGGAATGGTGGTTGCGGCCGTAGCCCGGAGGTTGGTGCCAAACTGTTCGGCCCCCACTGTAACAAAAACAGCCCAGAACCCGATGCTGAAGCCCAGGAAAAAACAGAGGGTATACATCCACCCGGGGGTACCGTTCCACTGCGTGGTAAAGTAAAGGAGTATGGAAATAAACGTAAGGCCATAAAAGATGTACAGCGCTTTTTTGCGGCTTTTGAGCCACTGGCTTACCAGCCCGATCATAATATCGCCCAGGGCCAGCCCGATATAGGCATACATAATGGACCGGCCGGGATCAATATCACCGGTAATTCCGAATTGCCTGCCAAACTCGCTGCTGAATGTGATCAGTATCCCGATCACCAGCCAGGTGGGCAGCCCTATAAAAACGCTTTTTATATATTTGGAAAAACGCTCCCGGCTGCTAAAAAGCATCAGGAATTGTCCTTTTTTTACTTCGCTGTTGCGCATCCGGCTGTAAAGGCCCGACTCCAGTACCGATATCCGGAGCAGTAACAGAAGAATTCCCAGCCCGCCGCCGATGAAGTAGCAGGTGCGCCAGTGAAATTCCTCCTTTATAAAAAAGGCAACGGCAGCGCCCAGCACGCCAAAGCCCGCAACAATGGAAGTGCCGATGCCGCGTTTTTCTTTGGGTAATAACTCTGCCACCAGCGTAATGCCGGCGCCCAGCTCCCCGGCCAGGCCAATCCCCGCAAAAAAACGGATGGCGGTATATTGCTCCACCGTTTGTACAAACCCGTTGCAGATATTGGCAATTGAGTAAATCAGGATCGACCCGAAGAGCACTTTCACCCTTCCTTTTTTATCGCCCCAGATCCCCCATAAAATACCGCCAATCAGCAGTCCCGCCATCTGGGCGGAAAGGATCCATTCTCCCTTGGTGGTGATCTCGGCGGCCGTAAGGCCCAGCTCTTTCAGGCTGGGAATGCGGATGATGCCAAAAATAAGCAGGTCGTAAATGTCAACGAAGTAGCCCAGTGCCGCCACCACTACGGTAAGGCTGAGGATGGACGCATTTTTTTGCTGGTTCATATAGCGCGAAGGGTTATTTTTTAAAATCCCGGAAATATTGAACGGCGAGCTCATACCCCATAAGCCCCAGCCCGATGATGCTGCCGGCGGATTTGGCGCTTACATGGGATATTTTTCTGAAATCTTCGCGGGCATGCACATTGCTGATATGCACTTCCACTACCGGGGTGTTAACAGAGGCAATGGCATCGCCAATGGCTACCGAAGTATGGGTATAGGCGGCGGGGTTCAGGATAATACCGTCTGCTTCAAATCCGTATTGCTGCAGGGCGGTTACCAGTTCGCCTTCGATATTGCTCTGGAAATAATCAAAGCGGATTTCGGGGTGTTTTTGTTTCAGCTGTTCAAAAAATGATTCAAAGCTGGAACTGCCATAGATGCCCGGTTCCCGCCTGCCCAGCAGGTTAAGGTTGGGTCCGTTGATAATTACAAGATGCATGAGTGAAACTTTTATGGGGCTAATATAGACATTTGGAGCAGGAAACCGTGTATTTGGAATTGAAATTTTAGCGGTTGGGTTTTAAACCGCAGGGAACCAACGGGGCAAAGACGCAGTGTTGCTTTCAACCTCTTCGTGTTTCTTCGGGCCTTCGGGGCTTTGTGGCCCCAACGATTTATTTCACGCAAAGACGCAGTGTTGCCGTTCAACCTCTTCGTGTTTCTTTGAGCCTTCGGGTCTTTGTGGCCCCCAATGATTTATTTCACGCAAGGACGCAATGGAGCAAAGACGCAGTGTCGCTTTCAACCTCTTCGTGTTTCTTCGGGCCTTCGGGGCTTTGTGGCCTCAATGATTTATTTCACGCAAAGACGCGGTGTTGCCGTTCAACCTCTTCGTGTTTCTTTGAGCCTTCGGGTCTTTGTGGCCCCAGTGATTTATTTCACGCAAGGACCAGGGGAAGGTCATCCAATGTTTTTGACCTTTGCGGTTCATGATACAATACTTTGTTTTCTGCAGCGGTTCATTTACTTTTAACCAAAGCTTTTACTATGAGCATTCAAAAAATAGGCCTGTTGGTCGGAAGCCTGCGGGCCGCCTCTTACAGCCGTAAAGTAGCGGAGGAAATGATTCGTCTGGCGCCTGCGGGGCTGCAGCTGGAGATCGTTGAAATCGGCAATCTGCCGCTGTATAATGAAGATCTTGAGCCCGAAGTGCCGGAGCCCTGGCAGCGGTTCCGGGAGGCCATCCGGACAAAGGACGGAATTATTTTTGTAACGCCGGAATACAACCGCTCCATTCCCGGGCTCCTCAAAAATGCCATTGACGTGGGCTCCCGGCCATCGGGGAAAAGTGTGTGGAACCGCAAACCCGGAGCGGTAGCCAGCGTTACCCCCGGGGGGCTGGGCGCTTTTGGCGCCAATCATCACCTGCGGCAGGCCATGGTATTCCTCAACCTGCCCATGATGCAGCAGCCCGAGGCCTACCTCAGTAATATAGCCGCCTGTTTTAATGAAGCACAGCCGGCAGACCGGCAGCGGCTGGATCAGTTTCTGGAGCGGTTCCTGAGCGCCTATGCGGATTGGGTATCCGAAATCAATGGAACCAGGTAATAAGCATCAAATCTGGAACAGGGCCCGCAATTCTGCCGCATCAGTGGGCTTCATTTTACCGCCCAGTATAAGCCGGAGCTGCCGGCGGCGCAATGCACCTTCAAAAAGCAGGCGCTCGTTTTCCGTTACCGGCTCCAGCGCTGGCACGGCGGCCGGTTTTCCATCGGGATCCAGCCCTACAAAGGTATAATAGGCCTCATTGCTTTTATACCGGTGGCGGTGCACCAGGTCTTCGCCATGTACCAGCAGGTGCACTTCCATAGAGGAATTAAACGCACGGGTAACCCGGGCTTCTATATGTACCGAATTGCCCAGCCGGATAGGGTTCTCAAAGGAGATATTGTCAACAGATGCCGTTACTACCGGAAGATTGGCGTGTTTCTGGGCCGAGAGGGCCGCTGCAATATCCATCCAGTACATCAGGCGGCCGCCCATTAAGTTACCAAAGGTATTGGTATCATTGGGCAATACCAGTTCCGTCATTACAATCAGGCTGTCTGCAGGATTTTTCGCCATTTTAAATTTTTTGCAAAAGTAACAGGATACGGTTAAACAGGAAAACCGCTGCTCAAACGGTTGCGCCGGGCCAATCTTTTTGTAACTGAAAAGAGAAAGCGCCCTTACCTTTGACGGATATTTCGCTTAAGTTATATGCAGGAAACTAATCTACCGGTATCATTTGATAACACGGAATTCGCATTCAAATACAAGTCAGACAGGGAATTGAAACAGGCCAGGCTGCTTTTTTCAATGATGGGGCAACCGGCCCTGGTAAAACTGGGCACCCGCCTCACCCCCTGGGCCATCAAAAGCGGGTTACCCGTAAAAGGGCTCATACGCAGCACCATCTTTAAGCAATTTGTAGGCGGCGAAACCCTGGAGGAAACCGCCAAAGTGGCCGCCCGGCTGGGGCAGTACCAGGTACAGGTGATCCTGGACTATGGGGTAGAAGGGGGGGAGGATTCTGAAAAGGAATACGATCATGCCGCGGATGAATTTATCCGGGTTATCGATTATGCCGCCACCCAATCCAATATTCCGTTTATGAGCGTAAAGGTGACCGGCTTTTCGAGGTTTGCACTGCTCGAAAAGATTGACGGACTGATGACGGCCGCCAGCGGAACATTGATCAAACGGTACCTGCAGGTAACCGATCAGCTGGAGACTGCCGAAAAAGAAGAATGGCACCGGGTGCGCACCCGGCTGCTGCGGATCTGCGAGCGGGCCGCCGAAAAAAAGGTGGGTGTGCTGATTGATGCGGAAGAAACCTGGATCCAGGATCCGGTAGATGCGCTTACGATCCTGATGATGGATAGTTTTAATAAAACAACTCCGGTTATTTATAATACCGTGCAATTGTACCGGCACGACAGGCTGCAGTTTTTAAAAGACTGTTATGATGCCGCGGCGGAACGCAACTTTTTGCTGGCGGTAAAACTGGTGCGGGGCGCCTATATGGAAAAAGAACGCGCCCGGGCGGCAGACAGGGGCTATGCATCGCCCATACAGCCGGATAAGGCCAGCTCCGACCGCGATTATGATGCCGGGGTGCAGTTTAGCCTGGAGCGGCTGAACCGCATTGCGCTGGTGATTGCCTCCCATAATGAAAAAAGCAACCTGGATGCCGTGGCATGGCTGCAGCAACACCGGGTGCCCCTTCATCATCCGCATGTACATTTTAGCCAGCTTTATGGGATGAGCGATAATATTACCTTTAACCTGGCCGCTGCCGGCTGCAGCGTAAGCAAATACCTGCCTTTTGGCCCCATTGATGATGTAGTGCCCTATCTTATGCGCCGCGCCCAGGAAAACACATCGGTAAAAGGGCAAACCGGCCGGGAGCTGGGGCTTATCAAAAAGGAGCTGCAGCGCCGGAAATAAGGGGGGTATAAAACCGGTACTCCTTCCAATATAGAGGATTATGGATCCTATATTGTGCCATGCACCCGCATTCCGCGTTACTGCGAATGATGGGGGGCTGGCCCTGTTTTTTTCCGGGGCCGCTAATTCTTATGGTGAACTGCTTCCAGATGTTCGGGATAATTTCTTACCTTTACAATAACAAATTTGGATCGGGGTGTCCCCAATCGGAATGAAGCCGGAGCAATCCGGCTTTGTTTTTACGGGAATATTTTTAACCCATAACGTTTGCCGCCCTTGTTATAAAATTTACTTTTAAATACTTCAAAGGAAGGGTTTAGCCTATCGGGCTCCAAAACATACCTGGCTATCGGATAAGTAACAAGGTCGGCCAATTGCAAACCATTGATATTTTCTGTTTTCGCTTTAAACTGAATATTCAAGGATCTGGCGAATAGGGCATAAAAAAACTCCCTGATTATGGACAAGGAGCAACCCAAATGTTTTCACAACGGAATAATCCTTATTGTGAATTGCTTTCAGATACAAATATACAACTGTTTTTAATGAGGAGGATACGGAAAACCGTAAAATTGGGAAAATTTATTCTTTATTTTTAGGGTAATTAATTGAAAGTTATGAGTAAAACGATTCTTGGACTTGATTTGGGTACTAATTCAATTGGATGGGCCTTGATTGAAATAGACTATAAAAATAAGCTATTGAGAATTATTGGGCTCGGTTCACGTATTATTCCGATGGATAGCCAGGAGTTTTCAAAATTTAATGCGGGGCAAAAAATTACAAGTGCTGCCGGTAACAGAACAAAATTGCACCGGGCAAGAATTACCAAAGAACGGTATTTATTAAGAAGAGATCGCTTGCATCTAGTTTTGAATTTATTGGAAGCATTGCCTGAACATTACAATATTGAAATTGATTTTGAAAGAAACGGCAAGAGATGCGGACAGTTCAAGAATGAAGCGGAACCTAAAATAGCCTATTTGCCTACAAAAAATAGTGAGAACAAACACACATTTTATTTTGAAGAGGCTTTTGAAGAAATGATAAAAGATTTACAAAAGGTAAATCCCAGCATTAAAAATGAAAAAGGCGAACGAGTTCCAAAAGATTGGACAATTTATTATTTACGGCAAAAAGCTCTCAAGGCAAAAATCTCTTTGGAAGAGTTGGCTTGGGTGTTACTAAGTTACAATCAAAAGCGAGGAGCGGAATTAGAGGAAATTGAAAATAATGATGAAAAATCGGATGAGATAAAAGAATTATTGGATTTGCAGGTGGTTAGTTCAGAGCAAAAATTCGATAAGAATGGTGTTTTTTATGAGGTTGTTCTCAACGATGCTGAAAGGTTTACCTATAAAGAATATACAACAGAACAACTAACATTTAAAGGTGATATAAAAGAAGTTGTAAAAGTTTCAAAATTAGATGAGTCGGAGAATATTGAAAAAGGAAAGACTGTATATCAAATCAGCGATTTGTATGAGTTGAAACTTGCCAATATACTACACTCTGAAATTGATGACAAGAATGCCAAACATAAATATGATTTCATCTACACAAATGGTTGGAGGAAAGAACAGAAGAAAAAGAAATTCAATGTAGCCTATCAGAAATTAGCACAAGAAATAACAGAAAAAAATAAAACAATTGAAAACTTATTTGTTGTTTCAAATAAATTCGATTACAAGGGAAGTCCTGAAACAATTATTCCGAGTATAAAAATACCGGATTTTAATAGCGAAGGAAGCAAAGATTGGACCTTATTGAAGAAAAAAACAGAGAAGGATGCTGCTAAATTCAATATAGACAAAGGTTATGTAAATAATGACGGAAGTGCAAAACACTATATTTCTCCGAAAATTTATGATGTATTAGTTAATGACACAAAAACGGGTGAACGCACCAAAATAATCGGTGGACTTTTTCAAACTATTGACAGGAAGTTTTATAGAGAAGAACTCAGTCAGATTGTCGCCACTCAGAGAGAATTTCATAAAAATTTAGAGGATCAATCTGTTTTTGAGAAATGCGTAAAGCTGTTGTATCCGAATAATGAAGGACATTCTAAGGCTTTATTAGCGAATAAAAATGCCATTGCTCATTTGTTGATAGAAGACATTTTGTTGTATCAAAGACCTTTAAAATCCAAAAAACTGGGAATTTCTGAATGTAAATATGAAATTGATTATTGGAAAGAAGATATTAATACTATCACAGGTGAATTAACTAAAATTCCTGTTTACAAAAAGGCAGTATCTGCTTCACACCCTTTGTTCCAGGAATTTAGGATTTGGGATAAAATCCACAATATAAAGTTGATACAGTTAGAGGCAAAAGATGAAGAAGGGAAATCTGTAACGAATATTGATATAACTTCCCAATATTTTATGCCAGAAGATTACAAAGCTTTGTTTGAACATTTTAACAAACGTTCGACAGTTACTTTAACTGATTTTTTAAAGTTTTGTAAAAAGCAATTTGGATTAGAGATTGGGAAAAAAGACGAATGGAAAATTTTATGGAATTATCCGGCAGAAGAAGAATTAAAGGGAAACGAAACTAGAAAAAGTTTTGAGATAAGATTTAAAAGATGCGGATTTAAAGACTTTGACACTTTTATGTCGCAGGAAAAGGAAATTGAATTGTGGCATTATTTGTATTCCGTCAATCAAAATGAAAGAAAAAAGGCTAACGAAATAAAAGAAATAAACAATCCAAAATTCGGAAAGACGAGCATTCAAAACTTTTTTACTAAATATTTTAAAGACGAAAATATAGAAGAAAAAGTGTTTGAAAATTTATGTAAAGACTTTGAGAACTATCCTAAATTTTCTTCAAAATATGCTGCGTATTCTGTTAAATCGCTTCGCAAATTACTTTCCGTAATGAGAGTTGGCGATAACTTTTTAACGCGAGAAAAATCTGATGAACGTTGGCAGGAAAAATATCTCGATAGAGCACAGACAATTCTCGAAAAAAGCAATCAAATTGTCTGGTCTGCAAAAGACGTTGATTACGGCAAGGTTGTTGTAAGTGAAGTGAATCAGAAATTGAGAGAATTGCCTTATCCAAAAGGACTTTTTAATACTTTTAAAGATTTCAGGTTCATTGAAGATTTTAATTTTTTAAACTTAACGCAGTCTTCATACTTTATTTATGGAAGACATTCAGAATTAGCACAAGCAAAATATTGGGACAATCCGCAAAAAATAAGAGATGAGATAAACACAGAATTAAAACATCATTCTCTAAACAATCCGGTTGCTGAAAAAGTTTTGAAAGAAACGATGAAAGTGGTAGCAGATATATGGGAGTTTTATGGAGATTCGATTAAAAATTTCTTCACGGAAATTCATTTAGAAGTAGCGAGAGAGTTACAAAAATCCAATCAAGAAAAACAGGATATTACTACAAAACAAAAGAATAGCAGAGCTGAAAATGAACGATTAAAAAATATACTCGACGAGTTTTTAAGCCAATCGCCTTATAATGCAAGAAGGGGAAATCAAGACCATTTTGAGCGCTTGAAAATTGTAGAAGAAGGTGCAAAAACAAGAAGTCATTCGGAAAAAGATTTCTATATGAACAATAAAGAAAAGTTTGAGAAAAAAGAAATTGAAAGCATACTGAAAAAACAAAGAATCAGCAAGGCAGATTTTGAAAAATACAAACTTTGGATTCAGCAAGGGTATATGTCGCCATATACAAACAAACCCATTATGCTGAGTGATTTGTTCAATGGAAACAAGTACAATATTGACCATATTTTGCCGCGAGCTTCCGTAACTAATGATTCGTTAAACAATAAAATAGTTTGCGAGGCTTTTTTAAACAGGCTTAAATCCGATAAAACCGCCAGAGAATTTATATCGCAGTTTGGAGGAAAAACACATACAATTTTTGATGAAAAATTGAACGGGAATGTAACCTTTGAGCTTGTTGATGAAAATACTTACGTGAGTTTAGTAAAAACCCAATTCAGTGCAGCCAAAAGATTTATTCTTCTTTCTAAAGAAGTTCCAACAGGCTTTACCGATAGCCAAATGAATAATGCAAAACATGTT
Source organism: Niabella hirudinis (assembly GCF_051201075.1). Taxonomy (NCBI): domain Bacteria; kingdom Pseudomonadati; phylum Bacteroidota; class Chitinophagia; order Chitinophagales; family Chitinophagaceae; genus Niabella; species Niabella hirudinis. Next base: position 53,415 of record NZ_JBPEHJ010000001.1, on the reverse strand, counting down.
GCCAAAAAAGCAATGGAGTTGCTTAGTCATATTGTGAGAGAAGAAGGCGAAATAGAATTTCGTTCTAAAAACTTGCTTCCGGTTTCCGGGGCAATTACGGATAAACTGAAAAAAGAATGGAAATTTAATCAGGTTTGGACAGAACTCTTAACGCCAAGATTTGTGCGGCTAAACAAACTTGATAACTCAGAAAATTTTGGAGTATTTGAAACTTCAAAAAGCGGTCACGAATATTTCGATGTTAATGTAAAATACATTTTAGAACAAAACAAGAATTTTGAACTAAAAAGATTAGACCATCGCCATCACGCTTTGGATGCTTTGATTGTGGCCTTGTGCACAGAAAACCATGTGCAATATATCAACAATATAAATTCGGGAATTGCCAATAAAAGGAAAGAAAAAATAGGGGCGATAAAAGCCCAGCGAGCCGGTATAAAAAGACAGATAATGTACAGTGTGCCTGACAAGGAAAACCCAAATGAGAAAAAGTGGTTTTATATGTTGCCCGGTTCCTATCGATTGGATGAAACACAAGGAAATGAGAAGGCGTCTGTTGTGGATATGAATTGGAAAAATAATTATTCAGATTCAGTAATTAGAAGTTACAAAAAAGTAGTGTTAGAAACACTGGAGCATTGCGTGGTTTCATTCCAGAGCGATTTTAAGTTGGTTTCAAAATCATCTAACAAATATGAAAGCTATTACGATAAAAATGGAGAACTGCGATTAGACAAAAACAGAAAGCCAATTAAAGAATTTATTAGTCAAAAAAATGAAAACAAAAAACATTGGAGCGTTAGGGTGCAGTTGCATACGGACAACCCAAGTGCGGAAATAGCTTTGCACTATGACAGATTAAAAATCATTGACAATATAGGAAGAGCTGATTTAATAAAGGATGATCGAATTAAAGATGCTGTGAAAGAAGCGTTGGGAATGCACAACAATAAAGTAGGAGAAGTAAAAAAGTATTTGTCTAAAAGCCCTATTTCCATTGATGGTGAGAGTGTTGAGTATGCTGATTTCAAAGTTGTAAATACAAAATATAGAAAAAGGCAGCCTATCACAAACCTTTGCGTAAGGGCAGGGGCAGGAGCGTTGCCGACTTTAGATGCTGTAAAAAACAGAATTTATAAAATAGCTGATTTAAAATTAAGAAATGACCTATTGCTTCATTTGAGTGATAATGACAACGATATAGATAAAGCATTCTCAATGGAAGCAATAGAGGAATTTAACCGAAACAGAAAAATTCCGGTGAAAAGGTTGCCTATTGCGGAAAGTGCTTCGCTTAAATTCACCATAGGAAAGAAAAAATCAAACAATCATAAATGGGTAGAAACAGGAGGTAATTTTCATTTTAAAATTACTAAAAATGACTATAGTATTGATTACGAAACAATAACTCTTAGGGTTGCAATAAATGAGGAAAAGGGGAAACTTCTAAACCTAAATACTGCTGTAGCCGATACCAGCAATAGTATGATATTGTCACCTAATGATTTGGTATATATACCTATGGAAGAAGAACAACAGAATATAAGTAATGTTGATTTTAATTCATTAAGTATTAATCAGATAAATAGGGTTTATAAGTTTGTTAGTTGCACTGAAAAGGAAGCTCATTTTGTTCCATATTCGAATTCTGCGGAAATAGTTAAAAATGAAAATGGAACGAATAGTAAAAGTGAAAGATTGCAGGATTTTATGGATAACAATTGCACTTTTGATAAAGATGGTAAGCCAGTAATGATCAAAACAAGGTGTATTAAACTTAAAAATGACAGATTAGGTAATGTCTCAAAAGTATAACCAATGATCAAACGCACTCTATACTTCGGTAACCCGGCCTATCTTAAAACCAAAAATGAGCAATTATTGGTGGAGCTGGCGGATACCGGCGAGGTAAAGACGGCAGCCATTGAAGATATAGGGGTGCTGATCCTGGATCATCAGCAGATCACTATTACGCATAGTGTGATCGCTAAACTGCTGGCCAATAATGTAGCGCTGATCACCTGCGATGATATCCATTTGCCTACCGGCCTCATGCTGAACTTAGATGGGCATACCCTGCAAAGCCAGCGTTTTCAATTGCAGGTGGATGCTTCCGTACCGCTGAAGAAGCAATTGTGGCAGCAGACCGTAACCGCTAAAATACAAAACCAGGCCAATCTGCTGGCATTGTACCGGATACCCAATAAAACCTTACTAAACCTGGCTGCTAAGGTAAAAAGTGGCGACAGTGATAACTGCGAGGCCCAGGCTGCCGGGTATTACTGGAAAAATGTGTTTCCCCTGTTCCCGGGTTTTAAACGGTTTCGGGAAGGGGAGGCGCCCAACAATTTATTAAACTATGGCTATGCAGTGCTGCGCGCCATCGTGGCAAGAAATTTGGTAGGCAGCGGGTTGTTGCCTACCCTGGGCATTTTTCACAGGAACCAGTACAATGCCTACTGTTTGGCGGACGATATCATGGAGCCTTACCGGCCTTACGTGGATAAACTGGTGTATGATATTGTAAGAAGTAATGGGAAGTTCCTGGATATGACCCCGTCTATGAAACAGCAATTGCTGAGCATACCGGCAATGGATGTGGTCATCGATGATGAAAAAAGTCCGTTGATGAATGCGGTACAGCGAACAACTGCCAGTCTGGCCAGATGTTTTGAGGGCGCCAGCCGCCGGCTGCTGTATCCTGTATTGGCTCCTTCATTTGTTTAAAATGAATTTTGAACGGTTAAATGCTTACCGGATTATGTGGGTCATTGTTATGTTCGACATGCCTACGGAAACAAAGATTGACCGGAAACGTTATGCGAAATTCCGGAAGCGGATCCTTGACGATGGGTTTAACATGTTCCAGTTCAGCATGTATATCCGCCATTGTATGAGCCGGGAGAATGCGGAAGTGCATGTACAACGGGTGAAAAAGATCCTTCCGGAAAAAGGGCATATCGGCATTGTCTGTATTACCGATAAACAATTTGGACAAATGGAGATTTTTAACGGCAAGGAGGCGACGGAGTCGCCGTTGCCGGCGCACCAATTAGAACTGTTTTAAATGAGAAGGACTGATTTTATTAGGGGAGTAGTTGGTTTCCTGGGCCTTTCGGTGCTGCCCAGAGGTATCGTAAAGCAATATCACCGGATCTATTTGCTGCAGAGTTTTGTGCGCGGGTTCCGGTTTTATGAAGGAATGCGATTATTGGATCAGATGCAGGAGGGCGATATGCTCCAGATGGTGAGGGAGCCGGAAAATCAATTTGATACCTCAGCAATAGCCCTGCATTTCAATAAGCACAGAATTGGGTATATACCCCGGGAGGATAATGAACTGCTTAGTAAACTCATGGATGCCGAAGTGCTTCAGATGCAGGCAGAAATAACGCACCTGAAAAAAGAAGCAAAAGCCTGGGAGAATGTACATGTCGCCGTTTATGTGTTAAAAGAGATAACGGGAGCTTTGCCGGAATCGGCCCTGTATTTGACACAATTAGAGACGCCCCGGTACCGGACTCTGAAGTTGACGGAGGATAGGGTTGTAAACATTTATTATGAGGAGGAGGAAGATGATGATGTCGTTATGGATGCTTCAGAATTTTATGAGGCAATGGTCGAAAATTCAAAAGATGATCATATTTATACCATTTTACATGATGATTTTGAGTCCGGGCGGAATTTGCAGGAAATAATCACTGAAGGTCGTATGCTTATAAATGAGAACCGGCTGCCAGCCGATTTAAAGCAAGATGCGTTAACCCGCGTATTAAAAGACAATGCGATTGTCTTAAATAATGTGTTTGATGAACGCGGCTACATGGTAGCCAATGTAAACCGGGTGGCTGAGCTGTCGTATCGCATCGAGAAAGTGATAGGTGTTTTTGACAAGGCCGGCCGGCTATTTTATGAAATCAGGTTTGTATAAAATGAAGGGTAGGAAATAAAAAAACGGGTATTCAACCCGTTTTTTTATCCTGTTGACAACCTGAAATCCTTTACTGTTGCGGGTTTTGACCAAACGCGTTGTCAAAGATCAAAGTTAATCCGAAAGTTGAAAGCAATTCACAACACAGGTAGTTCAGCAAAATACCACTAACCAGTTGTCAAAGATCAAAGTTAATCCGAAAGTTGAAAGCAATTCACAACCTCTAACGTTGGAGTTGATGCGTTCCGGTTGTTGTCAAAGATCAAAGTTAATCCGAAAGTTGAAAGCAATTCACAACTAGTTGTTTTTTCTGTCTTCTTTTTTTTCGGTTGTCAAAGATCAAAGTTAATCCGAAAGTTGAAAGCAATTCACAACTTTCTTCCATAACTGCCACTTCTTCGGGGTGTTGTCAAAGATCAAAGTTAATCCGAAAGTTGAAAGCAATTCACAACCGCTTTTAAAGTGTTTTATCCACAGGCTTAGTTGTCAAAGATCAAAGTTAATCCGAAAGTTGAAAGCAATTCACAACACCAATGGTAAAGTTTGCCCCCGGTATTATGTTGTCAAAGATCAAAGTTAATCCGAAAGTTGAAAGCAATTCACAACTTTATCAAACGCCTCTTTACTCAAGAATCCGTTGTCAAAGATCAAAGTTAATCCGAAAGTTGAAAGCAATTCACAACTAAATACGGCGGACGCTGCGCTTACTGCGGGTTGTCAAAGATCAAAGTTAATCCGAAAGTTGAAAGCAATTCACAACTAGTTCATGGATGTAATTACTTTCTACCGGGTTGTCAAAGATCAAAGTTAATCCGAAAGTTGAAAGCAATTCACAACTGCGAGACCATCAGATATTGAAGATGGTCGGTTGTCAAAGATCAAAGTTAATCCGAAAGTTGAAAGCAATTCACAACTGATGTAGTCAGGCAGATTAAATCCTTTATGTTGTCAAAGATCAAAGTTAATCCGAAAGTTGAAAGCAATTCACAACATTCTTGCTATGGAGAAGTCCGTCAGCGAAGTTGTCAAAGATCAAAGTTAATCCGAAAGTTGAAAGCAATTCACAACACGGACTGTTTGTTCTTAATAAGTATAATAGTTGTCAAAGATCAAAGTTAATCCGAAAGTTGAAAGCAATTCACAACCCAGGAATAACCATTCCTTTCATTGGCTTTGTTGTCAAAGATCAAAGTTAATCCGAAAGTTGAAAGCAATTCACAACCTGTGTAGCTGGCAGCCGGCATATCGTTCAGTTGTCAAAGATCAAAGTTAATCCGAAAGTTGAAAGCAATTCACAACCCCGTAGCAAAACCGGGTTGCAGTTCCGACGTTGTCAAAGATCAAAGTTAATCCGAAAGTTGAAAGCAATTCACAACTTCCTTCGGTTTTACCATTCGATAAAAGCAGTTGTCAAAGATCAAAGTTAATCCGAAAGTTGAAAGCAATTCACAACTGGCATCAAAAGAGGCAAAGGAAGCCACGTGTTGTCAAAGATCAAAGTTAATCCGAAAGTTGAAAGCAATTCACAACCTGTGTTCTGGTTTTAGCGTTTAACCATAGGTTGTCAAAGATCAAAGTTAATCCGAAAGTTGAAAGCAATTCACAACCTTATTGTTCATGTTTTGTTTAGGCTGTTTGTTGTCAAAGATCAAAGTTAATCCGAAAGTTGAAAGCAATTCACAACTATAGCCCATTTGCTGTGCGGCCACCTCCTGTTGTCAAAGATCAAAGTTAATCCGAAAGTTGAAAGCAATTCACAACCTATTTCCCTTACGATTGAGTCTGCAAGCGGTTGTCAAAGATCAAAGTTAATCCGAAAGTTGAAAGCAATTCACAACCTGATTATCGGTCAGCTTTACTTTGTTTTTGTTGTCAAAGATCAAAGTTAATCCGAAAGTTGAAAGCAATTCACAACTATGGCTCCGGCAGAGATTGCCGATAGCATGTTGTCAAAGATCAAAGTTAATCCGAAAGTTGAAAGCAATTCACAACTTGTTTTATTATACGAAAAGACCGTATATTGTTGTCAAAGATCAAAGTTAATCCGAAAGTTGAAAGCAATTCACAACTCTTATCGGTAACCGCCGTTATCTTAGAGGGTTGTCAAAGATCAAAGTTAATCCGAAAGTTGAAAGCAATTCACAACCTCTATATTATGAGTATCTATATTATTGGTGTTGTCAAAGATCAAAGTTAATCCGAAAGTTGAAAGCAATTCACAACATGACTACAATGAGCGTGGCGATGTTGTTGGTTGTCAAAGATCAAAGTTAATCCGAAAGTTGAAAGCAATTCACAACTCAGGCGTTCCATGTTCCAGTCATACACTGGTTGTCAAAGATCAAAGTTAATCCGAAAGTTGAAAGCAATTCACAACACGGTCGAAAATATACAATCCGTGGCCCCGGTTGTCAAAGATCAAAGTTAATCCGAAAGTTGAAAGCAATTCACAACCCATATCGGTGACTGGGCGTTTGACGGCAAGTTGTCAAAGATCAAAGTTAATCCGAAAGTTGAAAGCAATTCACAACCAGGGAAAACATCAATAATGAAGAGGCTGCGTTGTCAAAGATCAAAGTTAATCCGAAAGTTGAAAGCAATTCACAACTTGATAAGTATAGCACAAACAAGATTAAAGGTTGTCAAAGATCAAAGTTAATCCGAAAGTTGAAAGCAATTCACAACCCTGGTAAATAGGCTGTCCTCAAAAAGTTCGTTGTCAAAGATCAAAGTTAATCCGAAAGTTGAAAGCAATTCACAACGTGTCGTCTTATAATAATCAGCAATTTGCTGTTGTCAAAGATCAAAGTTAATCCGAAAGTTGAAAGCAATTCACAACCTGTTTCAATTAATGTATGCTTCATGAATAGTTGTCAAAGATCAAAGTTAATCCGAAAGTTGAAAGCAATTCACAACCCAGGTGAAGATCGCAGAAAATGAAGCTAAGTTGTCAAAGATCAAAGTTAATCCGAAAGTTGAAAGCAATTCACAACTTATCGTACATCCAATTTCTTTTACATAGCGTTGTCAAAGATCAAAGTTAATCCGAAAGTTGAAAGCAATTCACAACACGACTGCGTAAAGAAACAGGAAGTGCAGGGTTGTCAAAGATCAAAGTTAATCCGAAAGTTGAAAGCAATTCACAACTAGTATTTTCTTTTCAACAAGTTTGGAATAGTTGTCAAAGATCAAAGTTAATCCGAAAGTTGAAAGCAATTCACAACTGTGACTGGCGTATCTCCTGCGATTGTCGGTTGTCAAAGATCAAAGTTAATCCGAAAGTTGAAAGCAATTCACAACATTTATGTTTGATGTGCACTTGGCTTCCCAGTTGTCAAAGATCAAAGTTAATCCGAAAGTTGAAAGCAATTCACAACTAATATATTGAGCAACCGTTGTTGATTGATGTTGTCAAAGATCAAAGTTAATCCGAAAGTTGAAAGCAATTCACAACTAACATGATACTATCTATTTTTTTAACCTGGTTGTCAAAGATCAAAGTTAATCCGAAAGTTGAAAGCAATTCACAACGCTGTTAAGGGATTGGATGATCAGGACATTGTTGTCAAAGATCAAAGTTAATCCGAAAGTTGAAAGCAATTCACAACCTCGGTTTAAAATGATTGTAATGTCCGTTTGTTGTCAAAGATCAAAGTTAATCCGAAAGTTGAAAGCAATTCACAACGCTGTTAAGGGATTGGATGATCAGGACATTGTTGTCAAAGATCAAAGTTAATCCGAAAGTTGAAAGCAATTCACAACCTCGGTTTAAAATGATTGTAATGTCCGTTTGTTGTCAAAGATCAAAGTTAATCCGAAAGTTGAAAGCAATTCACAACTCAGTTCGACTACGATCTTGTTGAACAATAGTTGTCAAAGATCAAAGTTAATCCGAAAGTTGAAAGCAATTCACAACACTCCCCTGAAAAGTAAACGCCGTTACCGCGTTGTCAAAGATCAAAGTTAATCCGAAAGTTGAAAGCAATTCACAACTATGATCGGACGTTACAGTGGATGGATCCAGTTGTCAAAGATCAAAGTTAATCCGAAAGTTGAAAGCAATTCACAACTTCAAGGGTATCGTCATTGAAATTGTTTTGGTTGTCAAAGATCAAAGTTAATCCGAAAGTTGAAAGCAATTCACAACTACGTCTGCAACAAGCTCATGCTTTTCTGGTTGTCAAAGATCAAAGTTAATCCGAAAGTTGAAAGCAATTCACAACACACCTCTATAGATACGCCAGGGGCTGGCGGTTGTCAAAGATCAAAGTTAATCCGAAAGTTGAAAGCAATTCACAACCCGCGCCTGGGTGTTGCCACGGAGCTTAATGTTGTCAAAGATCAAAGTTAATCCGAAAGTTGAAAGCAATTCACAACTACCGTCTGCTCAAAACGAACTTCAAAATTGTTGTCAAAGATCAAAGTTAATCCGAAAGTTGAAAGCAATTCACAACCGATCCTTCGCATGGCCTTCATCAGCTCCTGTTGTCAAAGATCAAAGTTAATCCGAAAGTTGAAAGCAATTCACAACCAAGATTAATGCCGCTGGCGAACGCTTTTGGTTGTCAAAGATCAAAGTTAATCCGAAAGTTGAAAGCAATTCACAACTACTTTGACGTGTTTGTTTGTCTGATTGCGTTGTCAAAGATCAAAGTTAATCCGAAAGTTGAAAGCAATTCACAACATTGTGCGGTCTAAACGCACAACGTTACGTGTTGTCAAAGATCAAAGTTAATCCGAAAGTTGAAAGCAATTCACAACTCGCGAGCGTATGTTATTGTCAAAATGGTAGTTGTCAAAGATCAAAGTTAATCCGAAAGTTGAAAGCAATTCACAACTAAGCAACGAAATCAAACAAAAAATCTTCGGTTGTCAAAGATCAAAGTTAATCCGAAAGTTGAAAGCAATTCACAACAGGACCTTAAAAACAGCGGTGTAGGATCTTGTTGTCAAAGATCAAAGTTAATCCGAAAGTTGAAAGCAATTCACAACAAAGTGATGGGAAGCCTGAAATGACAGGTAGTTGTCAAAGATCAAAGTTAATCCGAAAGTTGAAAGCAATTCACAACTAAGCAACGAAATCAAACAAAAAATCTTCGGTTGTCAAAGATCAAAGTTAATCCGAAAGTTGAAAGCAATTCACAACAGGACCTTAAAAACAGCGGTGTAGGATCTTGTTGTCAAAGATCAAAGTTAATCCGAAAGTTGAAAGCAATTCACAACTAATAATGAACGAGAGATGTGCGACCATATGTTGTCAAAGATCAAAGTTAATCCGAAAGTTGAAAGCAATTCACAACTAATAATGAACGAGAGATGTGCGACCATATGTTGTCAAAGATCAAAG
>NZ_JBPEHJ010000001.1:0-44039 GCF_051201075.1 Niabella hirudinis | reverse complement strand
AGTTAATCCGAAAGTTGAAAGCAATTCACAACATTAGCAACGGCACCAAAACACAGAATGTTGTTGTCAAAGATCAAAGTTAATCCGAAAGTTGAAAGCAATTCACAACTCAATTACCTGTTTGATCAGATGTTCTTTGTTGTCAAAGATCAAAGTTAATCCGAAAGTTGAAAGCAATTCACAACCAACATTTTCCGGCAATTTATCCTGCTGGAGTTGTCAAAGATCAAAGTTAATCCGAAAGTTGAAAGCAATTCACAACTGGTAGACTCAGCGACCGATTTCTGGGCGAGTTGTCAAAGATCAAAGTTAATCCGAAAGTTGAAAGCAATTCACAACTCCACGTAACTGGGCCTTGCAGCTTCTCCTGTTGTCAAAGACCAAAGTTAATCCGAAAGTTGAAAGCAATTCACAACGCTGCTTTGTGCGAACTCCTTTATTGTTGTGCCAGGCATGTTCATCAGCTGTAGGGTGTAGGCCCGAATGAGCGATGCAGTAGTATCATTAGCCAAGAGCAATGATGTTTGTAGTGAGCTGGAATCAGAAGAAAGCAGGTGACAAACATTCAATTTGGTGAAAATTTCCAGATTTATTTAGATACATATTAGATTTGTGAAGATAATCATTTAAAATGGAGGGAAACATTATTGAGTTCATTTTGGATAGAGAATTGACCCCACAAGGATTCAAAAAGAAGGGGAAAAGATGGTTTAAGGAGGAGCCGGAACTGATTAAGAAAGTTTTTCTCCAAAAGGCGTTTTACGGCAATCAATTCTATATTAATTTTGGATATATTATTAAAAAAATAGGCACTGAGAAATGGTTTCATATTGTCAACCGGCTTGGATCTAGTAATGACAACCGTAATGAGGAGTCTTTTATTAAGAATTTATTGGATTTGGATCATACAATGAATAACGATGATCGTACAATGTACTTGTCAAAATACATTCAAGATCAAGTTATAAGAGAGATGAATGATGTCGAAAATGAGGAAGGAGTTTTAAACAACTTAAAAAACAGGAACCATTTATTTGATGTGCCGCTAATTGTAAAGCAGTTTTTTAATCTGCCAATGGATTAGTAATTAGCTGATTTAATGATATTGAATACACTAATAAGTTTTAAACGATGAAAAAGTAGAAAGAATAATCCCTGGCAGATGAATATAATCAGATTTCTGAAAGGCATGCTTTTGTTCCTGTGTTTTTTTGCAGGCAATGCACAGGTTCCTCTGCCCACAACAGCGCAGATGGCCTGGCAGCAGGCCGAATTTGGGGTTGTGTTTCACTATGACCTGCATGTATTTGATGGCGAAAAATACAACCAGACCAATAACCGGATTGTTCCGGTTAAGGACTATAATATTTTTGCTCCTTCCCGGTTGAATACCGATCAATGGGTGGCCTCCGCCAAGGCCGCCGGCGCCACGTTTGCCATATTAACGGCAACCCATGAAACGGGATTTGCCCTTTATCAAAGCGATGTAAATCCTTATTGCCTTAAGGCCTTAAAATGGAGAAACGGCAAGGGCGACCTGGTACGTGATTTTGTAAATTCCTGCCGCCGGTATGGCTTAAAACCGGGCATTTATGTAGGCATCCGGTGGAATGCATTTTTGGGAATACACGACTTTAAAGTGGCGGGAGACGACCTTTTTGCAAAAAACCGGCAGGCGGCCTATAAACGGATGTGCGAGGGGATGGTGGAGGAGCTAACCACCCGCTACGGCGATCTTTTTATGATCTGGTTCGATGGCGGCGCATCCGACCCCAAAACCTATGGCGCCGATGTATTGCCCATTGTGGAAAAGAATCAGCCGGGATGCTTGTTTTATCATAATGCACAACGCGCTGATTTCAGATGGGGCGGCTCCGAATCCGGTACGGTGCCCTATCCCTGCTGGTCTACCTATCCGTTCCCTTTTTCGCATGCAAAAAATACGGACAGCGTTTTCAGCAATAATAAACGGTTATTAAAAGAAGGAGATGAGCACGGCAACTATTATATGCCGGCAATGTCGGATGCGCCGCTTCGGGGCTACAACGGCCGCCACGAATGGTTCTGGGAGCCCGGCGATACAGCTCATATCTATCCGGTACAGGAACTGGTAGCTATGTATTGCAATTCGGTGGGGCACAATTCCACGTTGATACTGGGGCTTACGCCAAACCCCGCGGGGCTGCTGGATCATCAGGATGTGGATACGCTAACCGCTTTTGGTAAAAAAATAAAAGAACTTTTCGGGACCCCCCTGGCGATCGCCCAAAAAAAGGATCAGCAAATAGTATACCTGGATATACCTGATGGTAAAACGCCCGCGTATTTGGTCATGGAGGAGGAGCTTGCAAAAGGACAACGTGTGAGGGCCTTTGAAATACAAACTTTCCGGAATCATAAATGGCAGACCCTGTTTTCCGGAAGCGCCATAGGACATAAATTCATTTACCGGTTAACATCCCGCCCGGGCAGCAGGCGATTCCGGCTGAAGATTACACATTCAGCCGGACCGCCGGCCATTCAGCTTTTTGCCGCCTATTGATCGGTTACAATACTAAAAAAATAAAAACCGGGTCATTATTCTCACAAGTATAAATAGGGCCGCTGATGAAATAAGGGTGTGGCGATGGTTGATAAGGATGCCCGGTTTGAATTATATTTGTCAGACTCCCCGTCAGAAATCTCTTTTACCTGTCGGCTGAATCCTGGGCAATCCTAATAACTGACGGAGAGCCCGGCTCCAAATCCCATATCACTGTCATAATGAGCACGCACACCAATATTTCTTGTAATGATGTATTGCAGGTCTGCCATATACTCCAGATCAGTATTAACCATAAAACCCGCCCGCAACCTTTTTGAGACGGGAATGTCTTCCCGCATCAGTTGTAACCGTACAATACCATCATGATAAACCTCCGCCTGAAAATTGACGAGCATGGGCAGTGTATACATAAAACCCAGACTTATTTGGCGCCGGGTATCCTTTTCGTTCTTTTGCCCAAACAGATTCTTTTCATGTTCATCCATTCCCATTTTGCGATACCGCCAGTCAAAACCGATAAACGGCATAAACCACTGCATTTTACCTATGTATCTTCCCAAATGGGTTTCTGCTTCATAACCATGCATACTGTTGTAGCCCAAACGCCATTCCGTTCCCAAAGACCATCGGGCATTTTGTAACATTGCCCCTCCATCATTCCCATTTGTAGCAAAATCATTCTGTATCATAAAATGCGCCATATTGCTTTCTCTTTGTAAGGCTTTATACGCCTGTTTTTTGTCTGGCAAATACGGGTTCTTGTAATCACCTACGGCAAATACCCGGTTCATACCTGACATCATGTGGTACAGGATATGGCAGTGAAAAAACCAGTCGCCTTCTTCATTTGCCAAAAACTCAATGGTGTCCGTTTCCATCGGCATAATATCCAGCACGTTCTTAAGAGGCGACTTTTCGCCCTTGCCGTTAATCACCCTGAAATCAAAGCCATGCAGGTGCATCGGGTGGCGCATCATCGAATTATTATGAATTGTAACGCGCAGGATTTCGCCCTTCTTCACCGGTATTTTATCTGTTTCTGACAGTATTTTATTATCCATGCTCCATACATAACGGTTCATATTTCCTGTAAGCGTAAACTTCAGCTCTTTAACCGGGGCATCTTTTGGAAGTGTAGTGTTGTGAGGCGATTGCAGCATCGCATAGTTCAACGTAGTAATATCTCCCAGAGCATTTGCGTTATATCGGTTGGGGTCACTATCCATGTTCATGTTATGCTGACTGTGATCCTTTTTTTTAAGTCCATCACCCGTTATCTCCGGGTACATGACCACGTTCATATCCATCTGGTTCAGGCTCATTTTCATTCCCATATCATCCAGGTCGCCGTTCATCTTCATCATGTCATTCATCATCTTCATCCCTTCAAAGTACTTTAACCGGGGAAGCGGGGATATCAGTTGTTTGATCCCATTGCCCACAAAATAACTTGCAGATTGGGTACGGTCTTCGGTAGTAGCCAAAAACTCGTAGGCAACGCCATCGTCTGGAATGGTAACAACAACATCGTACGTTTCTGAAACAGCTATGATCAGCCGGTCCACATCCACCGGTTCAACATCATTGCCATCATTGGCAACGACCGTCATTTTGCCACCCGCATACCGGAGCCAGAAATAGGAGGACGCCCCGCCGTTGGAGATCCGAAGTCTCACTTTATCGCCTGCCCCTAAAACCTTGCCCTCAACTGAATGGAGGTCCGAAGCAGGATGACCGTTGATCAGGATCCTGTCATAATATACATCGCTTACATCCATTGCCAGCATCCTCTTCCACTCATTCGTGAGCTTGGTTCTCAGTTTGCCCTCTTTTATTGCTTCCGTATAGGACTGTGTAGCATTTTTTTTAATAGCGGACCAATCATTCGCATTGTGCAACATTCTATTTATGTTGTCCGGATTGAGGTTGGTCCATTCACTTAAAATAATGGGTACGGCGGGCAAATCGTCAATACCCTTTCTAAAAGTCTTGTCACCGGTGCGCTTTTTCATGACAAAGCTGCCATACATGCCAATCTGCTCCTGCAAGCCCGAATGCGAGTGGTACCAGTGGGTACCGTTTTGAATGATGGGGAACCGGTACGTATAGACCGCTCCCGGTTTTATTGGCTTTTGAGTCAGATAAGGCACCCCGTCTTCCTTATTGGGCAGGAATACACCATGCCAATGCAGGGAGGTTCCCTCTTTCAGTTGATTATGCACCACTATTTCTGCTGTATCCCCCTCTGTAAATGTAAGGGTAGGCATTGGGATTTGCCCGTTTACGGCGATGGCCCTTTTGGATTTTCCGGCGTAGTTTACAATACTATCCTTTACATATAAATCATAACGCACTACCTTTTGTGCCATTACAGCTGACGACGCCATTATTAAAGCTGTTAACGGCAGCAACTTTTTTGAAAAAATGTTCTGTATATCCATTTTAAAATTCTTTTAGTCATTGTTATCGATCTGTCGGTTTAACCATGAAATTATTGTTTGAAATTCGTTCTGATCAAGCCCTGCTTTTCTATGAAACATTGTGTATGAAGGAAGCGGCATCTCCTTTGTTTCTATTTGCTTTTTCATTGAATTTAATAACCGGCTCTTTTTTCGGTTGGAATAGTTTCCCCAGTCATTAAAATTAAGCACATTTTTACCGTTTCGAATGTGATTCTCCACAATCATTCCTGCAGGCTGAATATAGTCGTACCATACGTAATTGGTATGATTACTATGGCAGTCATAGCAGGAGCTTTGTAGTATGGCTTTGACGTCAGCAGGCACATTAAAGGATTTTGCGATATCCGGGGCCTCAGCCTGTCCTTTACTAACATTCCTTGCCGGCCGATAAAACTGAATAGCGATAAAAAGGAACAATAAAACCAGGAATCCTATCCTAATCTTTTTTTTCATCCTTATATTCTTTTTTTACAGAGCCGCAGGTGATCATCTTGCTGCCGTAATAAGGATTCTTTATCTCCTTTGTTTCACTGATCCAGATTGCCCCCCTGCCATCATTAAACATGGGGCATTTGTCCTGATATAATTTTTGTGGGGCGCCAAACATCGCTATAAGATCATTTATATCTTTACTTAATGAAGCCAGGTGCTCTCTCTGGTGCTCAATTTTTCCGGCATTATCGCCAATATGTTCCGCGTTTTCCATAGCATCGTCTGCGATATCCATGTATTCCTTATGTTTATCGGCGGGTATGCGTTTCATATCAACAGCTTTGAGCGTTGCCAATAATTTTTTACCCGCATCTGCGGCCGATTTACCGTTATCTGCCACCAATGCATTTTTCAATGTCAGATAGTCGCTTACTATCGGAGCAATCAAAAGGCCTTTTGTCTCTTCTTGTACTGTCGGTTTTACATCCTTACTGTTTAATGGATCTCCGGAAACTGCCGCAACGGTATCGTTTTTCTTTAGTTGAGAAGCCGCCGGTAATTCGGGAACAGTCGGTGTATCGTTTGCAGGTTGTTCACTATTTTTACCGGACAACTGATTGCAGGATATTGCTGTAATGATCATGACAACAGTTACGATTGATAATATAATATTTTTCATTTTTATTTTTTGTTGATTTTTAAAAGACTTGTATCACCAGGATGCTCACGGGCGGCATTATGTTCATGAGCGGCTGATGAATTACTCAAGGGAACCAATGCCATACCGCAAAGCGGACATTTGCCCGGTTCGTCCTTTAGCACCTGCGGGGGCATGGGGCAGGTATATTTTGTCATAGTCTGCACTGTTTTTGATTTAAACACCCCTCTTAATTCAGGGTTTCAACAGTGCTGCCACAGGTCAGCATTTGCGAACCATAGTATGGATTCTTAATTATATTCTCTTTACTTAGCCAGTTTGCGCCCTTACCGTTATTGTACATGGGGCAATGCTGGTAATAAACAGGCCCATCCCGTTTCGACACCCTGGCCAATTCATAGATATTACCGGAAAGTGTTGCAAAAGCGCCTCTTTGCCTGCTGACATCCTTTGATTTTGAAATACTTTCTGCATTAGCCGTCAGGCTATTAAGTACTTTCATCCAGGCAGTATGTTCTTCTGCGGAGAGTTTATTCATATCCACCGCCTTAACAGCTGCAGCCAGTTCAGCAGCCTTTAGGGACGCTGCGGCACCCTCAGCTTTTACCAGCGCGTCTTTTAAAGCGAAATAACCATCAAATACCGCCTTTAACTGTGACGCATTTTGTGAAGTGGCCGATGGGGCCTTTTCGCTATGGGTTTGATTGCCGTGACCGTCTTTCATATCCATTCCGGCCTCCTTATTTTTGGCAACTGGCTTTGCTGTTCTGTCATAGCGGCAACATCCGGGCAGCTTTGCATATACGTCATCCGGAGCGAGAAATCTATCACTATCGTAGCCGGCCAGGGCAATACGTTTCAAAATTTCGTCAGGGTTTGTTTTCCCGCTATCATAGGTAAGGGTAGCCATTTTTGTGTCCTTGTTCCATACCACGCCGGCTACTTTTTTTACATTCCCTGCTTTTTCAATATTGGTTTTACACATATCGCAATTACCGTAGATCTTTACGGTTTCTGTTTTTGGATTGCTGATTTGTGCGAAGCTGGTTGTTCCCGACAGTAATACAGCGATTACCATCAACATTATTAACATTGATTTCATTATATTTTTTTTAAAGAATTACGGAAAATAGGAGACCCCGGATGCAGTAAATTGCTCCCGGCAAGATATATCTATGGCTGTACAGCCCTCGTTTCAGCTTATTTTAGGCGGTAGCCAAATGGACAAAAAGCCCGAAGAGTAGCAGGCTTTCATAAAGGAGAATTTCTTCTTTTCGGAACTTGCAAAAAGATCTTTTGCGCTTAATTCAACAGAAAAAGGCAGACTTACCGATGTAGTAGAGGTACTGCATTGACAGGAACTGTGATTGCAGCCGCCATTACAATTATGCCCCTCATGATTTACGTTTTTCTTACAGGTTTCTGTTTTGCAACAGCTTTTCTTTTCCGTTGTCTGAACTTGTTTTTTTTCGCAGGTAGGATGCGCTGTTTTTATCGCTTTACTTTTTGAACAGGAATAACTTTCCTTTGGGATGGCAAACAATCCCAATCCAAATAACAGTAACAGACTAATATTGCGCATTAAATATTTCAACGGCACAAAGCTATTAATAAAATGGTGAAAAATTATTAAATTTTATGATTTTTAACTTATGCCTGATGAGAAACAGCTTGCAATCGTTGAAAAAAAATAAAGGGACCGGTCCCGGGAGCAGATCGCTTAAAATGGAATTGATTCAGGAGGTGCTGCCTGTTTCATCAGGTTCGACTGATTGCCCTTCATTTAGCAGGAATGATTTTGCAAACAATCATTCCTGCTACCGCCGCAGGATAATACAAGTAGTCCATTAGTTTTGGCATTTTGGAGCCATTCTCCGTTCCTTTCCGGTAGTAGATGGACGGAATGGGGATGCCGTTTCTTCCCGTATACATTTGCTTAATGAAGGAAGGGGTTGTCTCAAAAGTCGCTTTACCGCATGATGTTGTTCTGATGATGTCATCCCCGGGCCGATGATGTCATCCCGGGGCCGAAGATGTCATCCCGGGACCGAAGATGTCATCCCGGGCTTGACCCGGGATCTATTCTCGGTTCAGCATCTATCAACGAACCATCATCTTCAGATGCCGAAACAATCCCGATCGCATACGCGTCAGGTTAGCAGGCAAACTGTACCCGCCGCATAGCGGTGATGAATAGTGTAAGAGCGGGTTTTAACCCCTCCTACCATCCGGACGAAGGGTTGAGAGCCGTCAGCCCGAAACATCTGCCGTGCCTATGGCACTCACATCTGTCTTTTGGCTGCTAACGTCGCGCTGAAGCACGACCTTCCCGTTCTAAAATCTATCCGGGGCTATGCCCCTCAAAGCCTTTAATAGCGCAGATTTGCCGGCATGCTTACATCCCCTTAACCTGACACGATAGGATCGCCATCGGGACGGCATGACAAATGAAAGACTTTTGAGGCCACAATAGTAATGGTGGCATTGCTGCGGTCCACCACATTGGAGGTAATTGTAACGGTCGTGTTTTGATAGCCGGTAACGGGCTCATTATATCCCATCTGGCTGGTTGCCTCTGTGTATTTGAAAAGTACCGCACCGGTGATAAGCCCCGGCCTCCCGGTTTGAAATCGGCTGTTTTAAACCAGGGGTTTATGCTGCCGCCTGCGAACCGGTCTACATTGCTCCCTGCGCTAAAACAGCTCCTTTAAAATTACGGTAACCTGTAGCGGTAATGCCTTCGGTATAAGAGCCGGCCGGTGCTACCAGGGGATACCTGAAGGGAACACCGTCTCCTCCGCGACCCGGGATCTGGTTAAAAGGCCTGCGGTCCGGGGCCCAAACGGTTTGCTTAAAGCGGGGATCCAGGGTCCTTCCCAATACATTCAGGGAGTCAGCGCCATCGGCCGCTGCCGGGTTCCGTCCATTTTCAGGCACATATCCACCGGGCAATAAGCATAGTTGCTGCCGGCTCAATTACAGTCAAAAACTCCCGGCCATCTTTTCCGGGCATGGCATCACCACGGCAGTGAGAAGGTTTTTACAAAAGTGAAGCATTTAATCGCTTCAATGACGCCTTCTTTTATTCCCAGGCCGGAATCTTTAATACCCCCAAACGGCGAGCTCTCGATCCGGTAACCCGGTACTTCGTTGATGTTTACCGTGCCTACTTTTAGCTCTTTTACAAAGCGGAGCGCATCATCCATATTATTGGTTACAATACCGCTGGAAAGGCCGTAAGCCGTGGAATTGCTCAGGGCGATCGCATCATCTATATCCTTAAATGTAAGGATCGGGGCCAGGGGACCAAAGGCCTCGTGCACAACGATGTCTGCATGGCGCGGTACATCATCGATTACCGTAGGCTCCATAAGTGCGCCACGGCGCCTGCCGCCGAGCAACACCCGGGCGCCCTGAGCTACAGCTTTATTGACCATGTTTTCCAGGCAGATGGCTGCGGCTTCATCAATTACGGTTCCTACAAGGGTTTCGGGGTCCGCCGGATCACCACAGGTATATTCCCCGGCTTTTTTGACAAACTTTTCTACAAAGGCGTCTTTTATTTTTTGATGGATCAGTATCCGTTTTACGGCGGTGCAGCGTTGCCCGCTGTTGCGGAAAGCGCCCTCGGCTGCCAGCAGCACGGCTTTGTCAAGATCGGCATCTTCCATGATAATAACCGGGTCATTACCGCCCAACTCCAGTATTACTTTTTTATAACCGGCGGCGGCGGCAATGTGCTTGCCCACCGGCACGCTTCCGGTGAAAGAGACAATGTCTACCCGGTGATCTTTTACCAGTGGCTCGGCCACTTCATTGGTTGGCCCCAAAAGCACACTCAGCATATTTTTGGGCAACCCCGCTTCGTAGAGGAGCTCCGTGAGGCGGATTGCCGTAAGCGGAGTTTTTTCCGATGGTTTTAAAATAACCGGACAGCCGGCTGCAATAGCCGGGGCTATCTTATGGGCTACCTGGTTAAGCGGATGATTAAAAGGAGTGATGGCAACGCCCAGGTTTAAGGGCTCCCGTAGTGTAAATATTTTTCTTGCTTTTCCGGCGGGCGATATGTCGCAGGAAAAGATTTGCCCGTCATCCTTCAGGCATTCAATGGCGGCAAACATGAGCACATCATGCGCGCGTCCTGTTTCATAAACGGCTTCGCGTATGGCCAGCCCCGATTCTGCGCTGATGAGGTCTGCTATTTCTTTGCGGTGTTCGCTCAGCAACTGCCGCGTTTTTTCAAGGATCTGGTACCGTTCGTAGCGCGTTAATTTAGTTCCTGTTGCCAGGGCCCGGGTTATTGCTTTTTCCACATCGGCGGCACCTGCGGTTGTTACGGTTCCAACCAGGCGCCCGTCGTAGGGGCTTTTTACTTCCAGCAGGCGATTGTTTTGTACCGGTTCTCCGGCTATATAGCTGGTTGCTCTTATGGGTTGTGTTTGCATTGTTTTTTATTCTTATTGAGCTACCGTCCCGTTTACCACAAAATCAAAGATGTTGAAATTACGTGGGTCGCGGGCGGCTTTTACCGCATAAGCCTGGTTTAACGGGTGTGACAGGATCATGGATACCATTTCCTCATACCGTCCTCCATGCGAACGCAACGTACCATCCAGTGCGGAGAGGTCATGGTACTGTGGTCTGCGTCCTACTACAACGTCTTTGCCGGAAAGTACCACCAGGTCGCCGATACGGTCTGCGGGTTGTTCCAGTAAGGTTGCGGCGGTTTGCCGGTCGTACACTTCCGTAATGCCGGGCTGCCGGCTCAGCCATTTTTGCACTTCCGGGATTTTGTTCTTATCGTTTATGTGCACCACCACATAGGAGCCGAGCGCCCCGTGGTGCTTTACATAGGGATCGGTAATGGGGCAGATCACGCGGAAACCACTGCCGAACTGTTGCTCCAGTATCGCTTCCACAAATAGCACGTTGGGCGTTCCGTCTTCTTTTATCTTGGCATTCATGCCATGATCGGGCGTAGCGCCAATTATAGCGCCGGTTGCCAGCAAATGGCCAAGCTCCGTATCGATTGCTTCATAAAACGCCAGGGATTCTTCGGCCTCGGGTGCGTAGGTGTGCTGCATGTAATCGGTCAACGACAGATAAAGAAAATCGGCCAGGCCCTTTTGCAAAAAAGCAACGCCGGCGCGCAGTACGAACAGGCTGGCATCCGCACTGTATATCGGCGGTGTTTTATGACCTACTACCACTTCTGCATGATCGATTCCATGGGTGGCTGCCGTTGCCTGGCTGGCTTTTTCAGCGGAGATGGCAATGCCCTTCATTTTGCAGGAAAGAATATCCCGCAGCTTTTCTTTGGCCGTAACCACCGCCAGCCTGCGGCCGGCACGGGCAGCCGCCGCAAGCAGGGTTTCTGCCCGCAGATAGGAGGAGGAGTTCATCATAACTTCTTCATCCTTTGTTTCATCATAGAAAAAATTGCCGCAGATACCATGTACCGATGGGGGTACCCCGGTTACAATGGAAGTATTGTTTACGTTGGTAAAAGAGGGCAGGGCGCCTCTTACAGAACCCCTGTACCCCTGAACGCTCATTTTTTTTAGATTGGGCATGCGGTCCCTTGCAATGGCCGCATTGTAATATTCGTCCGCCGAGCCGTCCATGCAGATCACTACAACGGGTTTTGGGGGTGGGTTATAGGTAATGCCGTTAGCGGTAAAGGATTGTGTGGAAATGGTACTCATCGTATCTGTATGTTTTTACTGTTTATTGAATCGTTGTTTTTATAAAATCCTGCGTTGCCGGTTGCTGAAAGACCCGGGCGCTTTGCGCCAGGTTCCGGACTATTTAAAAATTCCTTCCGGCAGGGTACCCGTCCAGCTTTTGGGCAGGTCCTTTTGTCTCAGGCCAAAGATCTTTGCGATCACCAGCGATGTGTTCTTATTACTGTTATACAGCCGGCTCAACCCGGTTTTTTTAATACGGGGGCCTGTAACCGCCCAGGGCACCTGCATTTCCTGCATGGAAGTGCCTCCGTGCCCTTTTGCTTTGCCACCGTGATCGGTGATCAGAAAAAAGTAGGTGTCCTTATACAGGTTGGCAGCTTTTAGCCGGTCCAGGAATGCGCCAATGGCGCTGTCTGCCGCTTCAACAGCGGATATGTATTGTGGCGACATCCAGCCATAACCATGACCGGCATGGTCTGTATGCACGCTGTATAAAAAAGTAAGGGAGGGCTTGTTTTTATTGGCGGCAATAAAATCAAAGGCTTTTGCATAATTGCTGTCGTACCGGTCGTTGTACTGGAAGGATACCTCGTCCATATATTGCTTGTTCATGGAGTTGATGAGCTCGGCCCAGTTGTAATAGAAAGCGGTTTTTACGCCCGGAACTTTTTCTTTCAGTACTTTAAAGATCGAGGGATAGTAGCCCGCCGCATCTTTATCAATGGCTTCCAGCGGATGCCTGGTCACTGTCCAGTCGTTACCGGTAACGCCATGTTCTTCCGGCCCGGAGCCGGTAAGATGACTGGTCCAGTTGGGCAGTGTAACGGAGGGCATTACCGGTCTTGTGGTGGTCGATAACACACCTTCGGATACCAGTTTGTCAATATTCGGATGCCTGATGCTGTTGTAGCCCTCTGCACTAAAGCCGTCCAGCCCGATCAGGACTACCCGTTTTTGCGCCGGTCCGGCAAGGGCGATCAGCAGGACTGCTGCAGATAAAAGAAGTTTTGAAATGTTCATCGTTTTTATTTTAATCATAAATAGGTTTGTTGACTCAAAATGAACGGCGCTTTTAATGTGCTCCGGTTGCTTCTTTTGTCCTGTAATGTACCAGTGATATGATTCCGGCACAGATGAGGCAGATGATCATAATGGCAATAAAGACATTGGCGCTGTTGCCGGTTTTATCAATGATCCATCCCAGCAATGGTTCGCCCAGGGCTGCAAAAATATAAGCGAACATATTCATAATACCCACACCGGTTCCCACATATTTTTCTCCCAGCAGATCAGGGCTCATGGGCCAGAAATTGGCCTGTGGCCCATATACGAAAAAGCCGGCGGCAAACATAAGCACACTGCTGAGAACCAGGTTATGGACCGGAACTGCAAAGATCAGCAGCGCCAGCAGCGCACTGATGAGCATGCCCGTGCGTATGGATGCCGGCCGGTTGCGGTTAAAGAATTTATCGGAAATGGTACCAAATGAAAAGGCGCCCAGGGCCATGCCCAATGGCATCAGTACGGTAACCCACAGGTACGGCGGGCTATCTTTCCAGTTGCCGCCAAGATAGTGCACCGGCACCCATACGATCAGCCCGTACCGCGCCATATTTTCAAAGCCCAGCGCAAGGGATGCGATCATAAAACGGCGATTGCCAAAAACGGCCTTATATCGTTCTGTCCAATGGGTTTCCGCTGCCTTCAGTGTATCGCCGGACAGGTTGTTAAACCCGGTATCTGATGGTTTATTGCGTACAACCAGGTAAAAAATAATAACGGCAACCAATAAGAACAATACCGGCAAACGAAACAAATACTGCCAGGTTGTATTTTGCTGCACAATAAGTATAGAAATCAGAAAGGTGACAACCGATGAGCTGCCCGCTGCCATCGTATAAAAGCCAAATGCTTTTCCCCGCTCCTTCGGCCCCCACCAGTTGGAAATAATACGGCTCCCGGGCGCCCAGGCCAGCGATTGAAAATAACCGTTGAGCATCCACAGGATCAGGATCTGTGTGTAGCTGTGCGAAAAACTGATCGCAAAATTACAGGTCACGGAGAACAGGGCCCCCATAAAAACCATCTTACGCGGGCTGAACCGGTCGGCCAGGTTGCCATTGACCAGCTGCCCGATAGCATAGCCAATAAGCATCGATGAGCTGATAAGACCAATGGCAGAGAAACGAACCCCGAGATCGGCAGCCAGGGCTTTTGCGGCCCAGCCAAAATTATGCCGCCCCGTATAAAAGAACATGTAGCAGAACATACAGGCAAGCAGCATCTTCCATTGCTGTTTGCGGAAGGAGGTACCTTTGGCCGCAGGGGTGGGAGGCGAGGAGGAGGAAACCGTTTTTCCGGGAAAGGGTTGGTCCGACCGATTTTTTTTCATGCCGATTTGTTTGTTCGTGTTGATCCTGCGCTCAGGTTTACATACGGATACCTACCCGTAATGGTTTGTGTTGTAACGCATATTCAAACGCTTCATTGGCTTCTGCAAGGCTAAATGTTTTGGCTACCACCTTATCAAAAGCATACTGGTTCCAGTTGCGGCTGATAAAATCCAGCGCATAGGCAAAGTCATCGTAATTATAATTATGCAACCCCTTAATGGTGATCAGCCCGCGGATAATCTTTTCGGCATCGACCTGCACGCTTCTTGTTTTAAATACGGCGCCGATCCATACCGCAATACCGCCAACGGCCAGCAGGTCCAGCCCGGCTTCCATCGCTTCCGGGGACCCGCTCATATCAAATACGATATCAACGCCGGAACGGGCAAATTTTTCTTTTATTGTATGCGTGATGGCTGCATGATCTGCTGTTAATAAAAAAGTGTCCGATGCGCCAAAATGTTTTGACTCATCCAGCCGGGCCGGTTCAATATCGGCGGTGCCTACCCAGGCAGCACCGGCGTCTTTACACATAGCTGCGCAGGTGAGTCCCAGCAGGCCCATGCCCAGGATCAATACATTTTTATTTTTCAGCTCACCGCCTACACGCAAGGCCCCGGCCACCGTGGCAATGGCACAGTTGATCGTGGCAGCAATAGGAACCGGCAGGGAATCAGGGATCTTCAGGATTGAAGTGCCGGGTTTTAGCACACAATATTCCGATAACCCGCCGTGAAACGCATCGGCTTCCTTTACTAAGGCATGGCCATATTTAAAAAGCGCTTCGCCTTTCTGGGGCATACCCTGTTGTGCGTAATAGGACTCCGGATTGCTTGAAAAAATGGACCAGGTGACCCTGTCGCCGGTCTTCAATGGATGGCCTTGCTGATCCGATCCGCAATGCCGGGCATCTATCGCAACTATTTCACCAACGATCTCATGGCCAAGTATGCTGGGACAGGGTTCGGTGCGCTTTCCGCAATAGGTATGCAGGTCGCTGCCGCAAATGGTAGTGAATTTGTTTTTGATAAGCACTTCGCCCGGCTTCAGGAGCGGGAGCGGCAGTGATCGTTGTTCCAGTGGCAGACCGGGACCGTTAAATACCATTAAGTTCGCCATGGGCATTGCTTAAAAAGTTTTTTTTCCTGACAAGAATATAAAAGTACACAAAATTTCCTTTAAGGATATATTTTTTCTTATTAAGAAAAAAATAATTTTTCAGGCAAGGTTGCGTTTTTATTTTGCCTTGCCGCCTGCTGCTTTTTTCCGGTTAACCGCCGGGCGGTGATGCGCAGCGGCTATCTGTATGTATGCCGGGCGCCGCCGATGCCGGCCGTATGGATATTAAACTGAAAAGAATTATTTTCGTCTGGTATGACAAAGGCAAAAACCGTAATGCAGGCCGGTAACCTGTCTTACCATAAGATCGGAGAAGCTATAAGGAATTACCGCAAGGAAAAAAGATTAAAGCTTATTGATCTTGCGGCGCGGGCCAATATCGGAGCTGCATTGCTCTCGAAAATAGAAAACGGGCGGATGATCCCCACTATTCCTACCTTATTTGCCATTGTTGGCCAGCTGCAGGTGCCGATCAACGAATTTTTTTTAGAATTATCGGCGGCAGATGATTTTCCGGGCTATATCTTTATCCCCAAAAACACCTATAAGCCCTATGTAAAGGAGGAGAAAGCAACGGGATTTAATTATTTTTCCGTTCTGGAACAGGGAATGAGCAGCGGATCGTTCCAGATATCCGTTTTAGAGCTGGAGCCCGGGG
Organism: Niabella hirudinis; assembly: GCF_051201075.1. Taxonomy (NCBI): domain Bacteria; kingdom Pseudomonadati; phylum Bacteroidota; class Chitinophagia; order Chitinophagales; family Chitinophagaceae; genus Niabella; species Niabella hirudinis. The sequence continues at coordinate 28,085 of NZ_JBPEHJ010000001.1, read as the reverse complement.
CTAAACGAAAACAGGTGACTACCGATGCATTCGAATTTGTTTATATCCTGAACGGCCCGATCAGCTATCACCTCGAAAAAAATGTGCTAAAGCTAAGTACCGGCGACTCCCTGTATTTTGACGGTAACCTACCGCATGTACCCGTAAATGAGTCTGCAAAAAAAGTAACCTTGCTGGTCATTTATTTTTTTGCTGCTTCATAGCGGCATTTCCGTACCGGGTTGCAGAGTGCTACCTGGTCCGGCAGAGGGGTGCCTGAGAACATAGGAACCTGAAATAAGGAATCCTCAAAAAAAATAGCATCCTGAAACCAGTTCACTCCTTTCAAAAGCACATCACGGTTTTTCTCCTTAGCCCGGGCAATACTATATTTAAGAAAGTCAGCTATAACCAGGCAGTTGCATAGAATAAAGCGGATTAAGAAAAACTTTGAAAGGCTACTGATTTATCAAATCTTCAATTTTTCTTCGAAGATTCGTATTGTGGGGAGGAGGCGCATTGGGATCCACTATTTTCCCTTCCGCATCAATTAAGAGATAACGTGGAAGACTGAATATTTCAAATTGCTTTTCCAAAGCCGATCCGGCAAAATTTGTAATGATGTAATTTTCCGCAACCCCCGTAATGCCATCGTCTTTAATGGCGTTTATCCAATTAGTCTTTGTACGATCAGTCGAAATAAAAACATAAGTAAACGGTTTAGATTGAAATTCATTGATCAGGCTTTTTGCATTGGACATTTCCGCCCTGCAGGGTAGGCACCAGCTTGCCCAAAAGTCAATATAAACCACCTTGCCATTATTCTTTTTCAAAACATCCTCCCAGATGAAATCCATATCGGATTGGTTCAAAAGCTTTGTACCTACAACTTTCGTTTCAAAATTTTCGCGGATATAATTCCTGAGCGCGCTATCACTGCAATCTGCATAAAATTTTTTTCGGTATGCAGCGAAATATTCGGGAACGCGGTTTTTAATTCCTATCAAAGCGAAAAACAAGGCTCGATTTTTGGTATACCCACTAAAAAAAGACGCAATGCTATCGTACCTCGCTGTATGATACGTTGGACTTTTGAAATCCCTTCCCCATTTATTCATTCCATAAGTATCAATTAAAAAACGATACCCATTTAAAAAGGCGCATTCTTCTGATCTTATAAGACCAGTAACACTATCCATCAAACCGGGCAAAGCAGGATCATTGTCAACGCTCAATCTAACCAGTTTACGCTGCAAGTATTCATACAGGATCATGTAGAAATATCCCTTGTAGATACTTTCTGACATAGAATCCTTGTGCAGGGTCAAAAAATACATCGAATTTCTGTACAAACTATCTAAGTAGGGAAGCCTGTCTTTGATCTTTATCGTTAACATCTGGCCTTCATATTCAAAAATGGATCCACCAGATTTTCTGAGCTGAAGAAAAAAGGAATTTGCAACATTGGATCTCACCTGAGAGCTGACGGACAGTATCGAATCTCCTCCGGATATCAATATGGTATCACCAGCCTCAAACAAAAAAGGCACTTTCTCCTTATAAGTATAGTATACCTCTAAAAGTCCATTTGTACTTACCTTTTTCTGTATAACTGTATCTTTCGACTTATTTTTATTGTCTAAAATAAATTGCCGCATGGAGCCGAACTCGTCGAAGAAATAAAATCTTTGTACTTTTCCCTTGGCAACATTGAAGAAGAACACCACTTCTGAATTTTTATTACCAGCAAATGGCAATATCGCAGTATTGGATTCACAACTCCCTCTGTAGGGCAACAAGAAGAGGAGCGGCAGCAAGAAAAATGGAAAACAATGCTTCATCTATTTAGTTTAAGCCGGAGGCATAATAGTCCCCGGCAGGTAAGAGAATCCAGGTTAAATAAATGCTCATAACTCCCACAACTGTCACAACAATAGGTAGCATAATTACCGTTATCAATGCAGCAGTTCATGTGCAAAGGCGGCTGTCTTGTAGTCTCCGGATGGCACTGTGCGTGCCGGTTAGAATCCGGAAAATCCCGTGTGTCATTTATGTGTCGTAAATGGTGGAAACAAGCGGCACTTTTTGGACACAAGAAAAAACAAAAAAGGTTGTAAGTCAATTACTTACAACCTTTGAAATGTGCCCGAGACTGGATTCGAACCAGCACGCCGAGTTACCAGCGCCACCACCTCAAGGTGGTGCGTCTACCAATTTCGCCACCCGGGCAATATAAAAGGGAACGGATGTTGCCTTTTGATATAAAGAACTGTTACACTTAGCAGTAACCCCTTTGAGGGTATCCCGCTGAAGGATTGCGAAAATAGGTAAAAGACTTCATTTATCCGACAAATATCAGCAGCAAATTTTCCAAATAAGGTGAAATGGCAAACAGTCATGGTCAAGTACATGCGCTTCTTATCTTTGTGTTTTTAAAAACAATGACATACCAGCAGACCCTCGATTTTATATATGAACAGCTCCCGATGTTTAGCCGGGTGGGGGCATCGGCCATCAAAAGCGGTTTTGATAATATTTATGCCCTCTGTAAAGTTTTAGGAGACCCTCATACTAAAACCCGGTTTGTTCACATTGCGGGTACAAACGGTAAGGGGTCCGTAAGTCACATGCTGGCCTCCGCATTGCAGGTTCAGGGATATAAAACGGGTTTGTATACTTCTCCGCATCTTACCGACTTTCGCGAGCGGGTAAAGATCAATGGGCAGATGATCAGCGAACAGGCCGTTGTTGATTTCATCGAAAAAATACGACCGGTTACAGAGCAGCTGCAACCCAGCTTTTTTGAAATTACCGTGGCGCTGGCCTTTGATCATTTTGCAACGCACGCTGTCGATATTGCTGTGATTGAGACGGGGTTAGGCGGACGGCTCGACAGCACGAATATCATATATCCCCTGCTTTCCGTGATTACCAATATTGGCCTGGATCATGTACAATTGCTGGGAGATACGTTGCCAAAGATCGCTGCAGAAAAAGCAGGTATCATTAAAAAAGGAATTCCTGTAGTGATCGGGGAAACGCAGGCGGCTACGGCGCCAGTATTTATTGATAAAGCCCGGGAGCAAAATGCTCCGATCTATTTTGCCGACCAGGAATTTCATCTGGAAGGCTGGTACTACCAGGATGAAATGCTGGTGGCAGAAGTGTCGAAAAATACAGCAGTGGACCATTACCGTTATCAGCCCGAACTTGCCGGCGCCTACCAGGTAAAGAACCTGCTGACGGTGCTGGAATCCTGCCGGCAGCTGCGGCAATGCGGTATTGCGCTTGATGAGTCTTCCATATCAAAGGGGATTGCCCATACAAAAAGATTAACTGGCCTTCATGGCCGCTGGGAAACCATACACCGGAACCCGCGCATTGTTTTGGATGTAGCCCACAATGAGGATGGGATGCGGCAGGTGCTGAGCCAGCTGGAACTGACTCCTTACCGGAAGCTGCACCTGGTACTGGGAATGGTGAAGGATAAGGACGTGGATAAGGTATTATCGCTATTGCCCGCTACAGCAATGTATTACTTTACCCAGGCAAATTTGCCAAGGGCCCTGCCCGCGGGGGAGCTGGCAGCAAAGGCCGCCGTATTTCAACTAACCGGTACTATCTGGCCGAATGTCAATGTTGGGTTGAATGCTGCCATGGCTCAGGCGCATACCGATGATCTGATCCTGGTTTGCGGCAGTATCTTTTTAGTGGGGGAGGTTAGGGGACATTTTTCATAATGTATGCGCTTGTGTTCCCGCGGATTTGCGCAGATTTTAGCGTTGATTTTGCCGATGTTTTTGGGGGGACTTGTGTTGTGTTCAATACAGCTTTTTGCTCACAGATGACACGGATTTACACAGATTCTTTTTGATTTTCTGGGGTAGATCATTGGACATATTTTTCCCGCTGATCTTCATTGATTTTTCTATTTTGTATTTGCGAAATCTGCGGGAATGATTGCTGCATAAAAAAACCGTTCCGGTTAGGGAACGGTTTAAGAAGATCTGGAACGCCGGGCTTATGCTACGGGTTCCAGGTATTGAGAGTAGGCATACCCTTCGGTACCATCGTCCGTACGAACAGACGACCATTGGTCGTTTGCCTGGCTGATCAATGTAATGATTTCATCCTTCTGGGCCTTGCCTACGATCGGCTGATCGGTACCCGGTCCTTTGCGGATGTTCAGCGCCGTTTCCTGGGTGGCTACCCGTACTTTGGAGCCCGCTTCGGCTTTGGCGTTGACGTTTAAGATCAGGTCCCCGCTGGTATAATTGGGATCAATTTGATCATAGACGCTCCAGAGCTGATCTTTTACAGCGCCGCTGGGGGCATCGCCATCAATATATAAAACGCCATCCTGTTCTCTTACTGCGAGGTTGGCAACTCCTGCGGTATTAGCCGCATCAATTAATGCTTTGTATTTTTCTTCCAGTGCCATAATGGGGTCCTCCTTTTATTTTACGGTTAATTTTTGTTCCACTTTTTTGGGATGAATTGCGTTTACTTTCTGCATTAATGTGGCCAGGTCTGCCTTTTTAATGTCGCCGGTGAGTGTTACAACGCCCTCTTTTACCTCAGCCTTTACACCGGGATGATCCTTGATCGCATCCTTAATGGCTGTGTTTAACAGGTCGTCAGGATTGATGGTTGGAGGCGGGGGAGGAGGTGGAACGGTTGAATTATTTACAACAGATTTTACACCTTTTACCTCTTTCACGGCAGGGTCTACCGCTGTTTTAGTAGCATCATCTTTGACGTTACCGGAAATCGTAACAGCTCCATCCTTAACATCAGAAGTGAGTTGTGCAAAATCAGGGTTGGTAGCTAACTTCGCATCTACTTCTGTTTTAATGTCTGCATCGCTTTTTCCTTTACAGGATGGCAGCGCAAAAGCAAACGCAGCAATGGCAATCATGGCCAGAACTTTTTTCATTTGATTCGGGTTTTAGTGAAGAAATTTAATTACAACGAATATAAGTTAATTCCGATATAAATAGATTCACCGTATATTTTTTATTTCTTAATTTTAAATGCAGCTGAAGGCGTCTGCTGCCTCCCAGGCCTGCCATTTTATCAACCGGACCGGAAAGATTGGCATAAACAATACCCTGCCTTTGGCAGCATTGTAAAGATGGGGCTTGCGCAGTACATCGCCTTTGATGATGTTGGCATTAGGAGTTTTTTCTGCCAAACCCTCTATGTTTCTCGCAAACAAGGTTAATTCAATATTCTTTTTGTCTTTAAGAAACGGATTTTCGGAACTCGGACGGAGAAAGATTGGTATATTTTTTAAAATACTTCACAAAATAAGAAGCATCATCAAACCCTAAGCGATAGCCCACCTGGTTAATGTTCAGTTCGGAATACAACAACAATCGCTGTGCCTCCAAAATGATACGTTCCTGTATCATCTGCGATGGTGTTTTGTTCAATAGCTGATGGGTTAGTTCCGACAAACTCCTTGAAGACATATTAAGTTGGCGGGCGTATTCTGATATGGTAAGACCTTTGTTATAATTTTCATTGATGAGGGTAATAAATTTAATCAATTGAAGCCTTTTTTCATTCATCAATTGCGGTAGCTGGTTGAAAGATTTTTCAAACTCACATTTCCTGCGTTGTATCTGTATCAGAAATGATTTAAGCAAGTTCCTTAACAACATTTCTTTACCGAACATCTCATCATTGTTCAGCTCGTCTTTTATCTGTGCAATATATTCGTTCAGTATACCATCAATGCCTGTACCAACACAACAGGATGGTTGCTGGTAAGGATTGTTGAACAGGTTGCAATTCAGGAAAAATTCGTTCGGACTTTGGTCTTGCAGCAAAAAAAGTTCGTTAAAATGAATTAGAACCCCTTCGTAGTTAGTGTTATTATCAAAATAATGCACCTGATTTTTGGCTACAAAGAAAATAGCGTTATCAAATACATCGTATGTCTTGAAATCAATAAAATGTGTTCCTTTTCCTTTCTTAAACCATATTATCTGGTAAAAACTGTGCATGTGTGGTTGGCTTACCCGGCATTGATTTGTTTTAAGGTGGCTCTTTAAATCAATAACTGCCAATTGCGGCCTGTCCGGCTGATTCCTGTTCAAATGATACTCGTTTATTTCACTGTTTTTCTTTTTTGCCATAGCTGTCCATTATCACTAATTTACTAGCCTGCTAATTTACAAAGTTCAAGGCGGAGGTTGGCAGTGTTAACAGGTGCATCAACCATCTTCTGCGCATAAGTACCATAAATTCTCTCATTCGTCCATCAAAAACAAGGGTGTAAAGAGAGAATTTCGTGCCTTAAAATCAATATCAGTATTATTAGGATGAGAGTAAATGAAAGGATTGTGATAATAGGAGGTGGATTGAGCGGGCTTACTTTAGCTTATTTATTATTAAAAGAGAATATCAAAACCACCATACTGGAAGCCTCGCCAAGATTGGGAGGCAGAATACACACGATTAAGGGCGTTATCGAAACACCTTTGGAGTTGGGCGCAACCTGGTTCTCAGATATGCACCCCAATCTGCTGGCTTTAATTGAAGAGTTGGGGCTAAGGAAATATCCACAGTTTTCAAAAGGAATATCGTTGTTTCAGACAAAATCGTTTGAGCCACCGCAAAAATTTTTTGTTCCCGAAGCTGAAATGCCGTCATATAGAGTGGTTGGAGGAACACAAATGCTGATTGACACGCTGTTTCAAAAACTACCACAGGACACAGTGTTTCTGAACACAAGGGTCACTGCTGTAAAGGAAGAGACAAACGGTATTGTTTTGGAAACAACCGGAGGCAAAGCAAGGGAAGCCGATAAAGTTATTGTCTGTATTCCGCCTCAACTGGTGGCCAGACAGATTGCTTTTACGCCTAAGCTGCCCGATGGTATTAATGCCGTTTTGCCAAACGTACAAACATGGATGGGAGGCGCCATAAAGTTTACGCTCGAATACGATACTCCATTTTGGCGTAACGAAGGTTATTCGGGAATGTTGTATAGCCATGCAGGGATAGTAACTGAGGTGTATGATCATACCAATTTTGAAAAAAATAAGTTTGGCTTTACGGGGTTTCTAAATGGTGCTGCTGCATCCTATACACCGGACGTAAGAAAGGAGTTTGTACTTCGTCAGTTGACTGAATTAATGGGAGAAAAGGCATTAAAACCAACAGCGTATTTTGACAAGATCCGGACGGACGAGTTTATACTGGATGGCAGTCAGGTTATCCACCGCCCGCATCAAAATAATGGGCATCCATTATTACAAGAAAGTTATTTGAACGGTAAATTATTCTTTGCCGCAACGGAAACGGCAACCGAATATTCGGGCTATATGGAAGGCGCTGTTGTCGCTGCTCAGTCAATTGCTACAAGGCTCTAAAAAGGAGCAATCCGCTATGTTGTATTTTTAATCGTTCAATTTTAGCCCTTACTATGCAGACAAAACATACAGAACAAGGTGTTGACAGCATTGCCAGGAAATTAGGGCAGATTGGCTATTATACTTATAGGGAGCATTGGCGGTTTTCTATTGCTTAAAATGCAATAAAAACTATATCTGATTTTATCTGCGTACAATTGGCTTCTATTTCCTATCTTATATTATTCGCTCAGCTTTCAATCCTTTTGGTACTCGAACTCTTTACTGGAAGATTTGCGATTACTAAACCGGATGAAGCCAAAATAGCTATGTTTTTTCGACATCTATCTCATTTAATGTTGATCAATTCGACATGAGTATAAAATAATGTCGAAAATTATCAATAATTTCACCATTTAGCTTTATTTGAGTTGAATACGACAACATGAACAAAAGATAATAGTGGAAATTAAACAAAATTTCAGCATCATGGCCTTCAATAAAAATGAACCCTTTAATAAATTGCCAGATTTACCTCCTATTGATTTTCAAGAGTCTCAGGACATATTCAGGCACTTGGCGAAAGCATCCAGGTATTTAGGAGAACTAAATGGCCTTTGTGCTTCCTTACCCGATCCACAGTTGCTGATCAATACAATAGTCTTGCAGGAAAGTAAGGACAGTTCTGCTATCGAAAACATCGTAACAACACAGGACGAACTATACAAAGCTGCAGCTGAAGAAGGGACTGCCAGCCATGCTGCAAAAGAAGTGTTGATTTACCGTGAAGCCCTCTATATAGGGTTGAAAAAAATGCAGGCGCAAAAAAATTTATTGCTGACCAATACAATGATTGAAATTGTTCAGACCATTAAGCAAAATAATTCCGGGATCAGGAATGTTCCCGGAACCGCATTAAAAAATGCAATTAATGGCGAAATAATTTATAGTCCGCCATGTTGCGAAGATGTGCTGAGAGAGAAATTAACATCATTAGAAAGATTCATTAATGACCCCGAGGCCTCGCCATTAGATCCGTTGATCAAAATGGCTTTTATCCATTATCAATTTGAAGCCATTCATCCATTTGCTGATGGCAATGGAAGAACCGGGCGTATTATAAATGCTTTATACCTGGTGCAACAACAACTTTTGACCCAACCAGTGTTATATCTAAGTTCTTATATTGTAAAATACAAAACAGAATACTACCGGTCATTACGTGGTGTAACGGAAGAAAATAACTGGCATGATTGGGTAATGTATATGCTTACTGCCATTATCGAGACGGCACAGTTAAGTACGAAAAAAATACGAAATACACTTTCCCTGAAAGAAGATATTGAGAAAAATATGAAGCAGGCGTTGGGCTCCTCGTTCAACTATGACTTGTTACAGTTAATGTTTGCATTGCCATATTTAAAGATTGAACTTTTGGAAAACAAGGACATAGCTCATCGCCAAACGGCATCAACCTGGCTGAAAAAACTGGTGGAAGCAGACATTTTAAAACCACAGAAAATGGGCCGGACAACATACTTTGTCAATTACAGACTAATGGACATTCTATCTACCAATTAAGAGATAATAATTTATTGATCGAACACAAAAAAGCCTTCAAGTTCATCGAACTTGAAGGCTTTTTATTTTTTTGTGACCCCTCAGGGACTCGAACCCTGGGCCTACTGATTAAGAGTCAGTAGCTCTACCAACTGAGCTAAGGAGTCATTTTTTGCCATCCTTACCGCCGCTGCCGGAAGCGCTGCGGGCCGGAACAGGATCGCTTTTTTTATCCGGGCTGCAAATATAAGTGATTTATTTTGCCTGCACGGAATCAGGCTTGGTAAAATCGATGATCATTTTATTTTCACCGCAATTCAACATCGTTTGCCCATATTTCGGGTCTTTGGTTCCGAGATAGGGATTAACAATTTCATTCTTCCCGCTCAGCCAGTTGGCCGATTGTCCTTCGCCAAAAGCCATGGGGCATTCCTGCCAGTATACCAATGCCTGATCATATTTTACTGTCAGCAGCAGCATGCGCAACGCATCCGAAAGATCATTCAATGCATGTCTTTTTTCTGTCCAGTCCTGCGCGTTTACAATAATGCCGGTATTGGTTTTTGCCATTTCCAGCGGGTACCCGGCTGTTTGATAAATGGCGCTGTCCTGTTTGAGCTCCTCCACTTTAAAATCTGCAAGGGCTGTCTGAAGGGTAAGTGCCGCTTTACTTACGGCTGAAGTATCCCAGTTTACAAATCCATCGGCCAGCACATAATAGCTGGCCAGCACCGCATCCACCGAATGATTGAATACATCACTGTGCTTGCTAACCGCAATAGGCGCGGGCTTTTCCCGGGGCGGTTTATCTTTTTTTATCAACTTGTAAACCAGGAAGGCAGCGATCACTACCACAACGACTACTAAAAGCTTTTTCATACCGGACCTATAATGTTATTTACTCGTTTGTATTAACTAAATTTGCAGGTTTCAGGAAAACAAAAATACTGATAAACAATCAATTATTTAAACTGAAGGATAAAATCAGCAGAAGATATGTTAATCGGCTTACAGAATGTTACGTTTGAATTTGGCGCAAGAGTGATTGTAGAAGATGCCACCTGGCATATACAACCCAATGAACGCATTGGGCTTATTGGCTATAATGGTACCGGTAAATCTACCCTGTTAAAACTATTTGTAAACCAGTACAGCCCTTCGGAGGGCACGGTGGAGCGGGGCCGCGAAACAACGATCGGCTACCTGCACCAGGACCTGCTGAGCTTTGATACCAACGATTCTATCCTTGAAGTGGCGATGAGCGCTTTTGAGAAGGTGATCCGGCTCGAAAAAGAAATAGAAGCCCTGGGAAAGGAACTGGAGCAAACCGGCGATGAGAAAACATTGCTCGAATATACCGACAAGCTGCACGAAATGGAATTGCTTGGTGGCTACAATATTCAGCATAAAACGGAGGAAGTATTACAGGGATTGGGATTTTCCAATTCCGATCTCAACCGTCCGTACAAGGAGTTCAGCGGCGGATGGCGGATGCGCGTACTGCTGGCAAAAATGATCCTGGCCAAACCGGATCTGTTATTGCTGGATGAGCCTACCAACCACCTCGATCTTCCATCCATCGAATGGCTGGAGAAATACCTGCAGCATTACCAGGGGGCGGTAGTGATTGTTAGTCACGATAAGTTTTTCCTGAACCGCATGGTAACGAAGATCGTAGAGCTTTATCAGCGGGAGCTTCATATGTATAATGGCAATTATGAATTTTATGAAAAGGAAAAAGCCGTAAGGATCGAGATGCAGCAAAAAGCCTACGAGAACCAGCAAGACTATATCCGGCAGAATGAACGGCTGGTAGAGCGTTTCAGGGCCAAGGCCAGCAAGGCCGCAATGGCCCAGAGCATTATGAAGAAACTGGATAAGCTGGAACGTATTGAAGACGTTGCCATCGAACGGCCCGACCTGCGGATCAATTTCCGGGTAGACAAAGTGCCCGGGCGGGTATTGGTAGAGCTGGATCATCTTTCAAAAGCCTTTGGCGATAATGTGATCCTGAGCAACGCCAAAGCGGAGATTGAGCGGGGCGATAAGATTGCGCTGATTGGCGCCAATGGTAAAGGAAAATCGACCCTCCTGCGGATCATCGCCGATGCCGAACCCTATACCGGGAACCGCAAATGGGGGCATAATGTAGAAGAGAGTTTTTACGCGCAGCACCAGCTGGAGGCCCTGGCCCTTGATAACACGATACTGGACGAAATGCGGGGCTGCGGAAGCCAGATGACAGATATGGAACTCAGGGCGTTGCTGGGCTGTTTCTTATTCAGCGGAGATGATACCGATAAAAAAATCCGGATCCTGAGCGGGGGCGAAAAAGCCCGGGTGGCGCTGGCCAAAACCATTGTGAGCAAGGCCAATTTCCTGATGCTGGATGAGCCCACCAACCACCTTGATATGCACAGTGTGGATCTGCTGATCAGTGCGCTGAACCGGTATGAAGGTACGCTGATCCTGGTGAGCCACGACCGCCATTTTATATCCAAGGCCGCAAATAAAATATGGGAGATCGCAGACGGGAAGATCAAGGAGTTTAAGGGTCCTTATGATGAATGGGTTGCCTGGAACGAGCGGATGCGCAAGAACAGTGCTGCCGAAAAACAGGGGGCCGCTGCACAAAAAGCAAAACCGGCAGCCGTGGAAGCACCTGCCCCGCCGCCGGTGGTCAACACCCCTATTAATAAAGAACTGAAAAAAGAAATCCAGCGTCAGCAAAAATTGTTTCAGCAAGCCGAAGAGGCATTGAATAAGAATAAAGCCCGGATGGCGCAGCTGGAAAAGGATCTGGCAGATCCGCAGATCTATTCGGACAGGATACGGTTTGTAAAAACGGAGCAGGATTATGCATCCGCTGCCAAAGAAAATCAGCAGCTGGAAAAAAATTACGAAGCCATTTTTACAAAACTGATGGAGCTGGAGGACTGAGGTTTGGATTTTAATATAGTTCCGGATTGTAAGATGCTGTTTAAATTTTCACAATTAAAATTCCGTATAACAGACATTAAGGCCTTCAAAAACCATTAAGAATTGCGGCTACTAAACTATTCTTAATGCCTTAATGGTTTTTAATCATTCTATTTTTAAACAGCTTCTCAGAATAACCCGGTATAAAAATACTAAATGCTCAATCCCTTAAACTACATATCATTCCTTTTTCAACCCCTGTTCGGGAGGTTGAATTTAATAAGACATTTATCTAATTTTACGGCCCTATGAATAATAATAGCCTTTCCTCAAAACCACACTACCCGATATTGGATGGGTTACGTGGTGTTGCAGCCATTATTGTAGTAACCTTTCACCTGGCCGAGCCGCTGGGAACCGGGCACCTGGATATCCTGGTCAATCACGGCTACCTGGCGGTCGACTTTTTCTTCCTGTTGTCCGGCTTTGTGATCGGCTATGCTTATGACGACCGCTGGCAGAAAATGAGCACCGGTACTTTTTTTAAGCGCCGGATCGAGCGGCTTCAACCGATGGTAGTATTGGGGATGACCCTTGGGGCCATCGGGTTTTATTTCACCGATTCTGCCATCTGGCCGCTTGTCCACACCGTTCCCATCTGGAAAATGCTGCTGGTGATGCTGATCGGTTATACGGTACTGCCCGTTCCCGTGTCGATGGATATCCGGGGCTGGGAAGAAATGCATCCGCTTAACGGCGTAGGCTGGTCGTTGTTCTTCGAATACATTGCCAATATCCTTTACGCCATCGGCATCCGGAAGTTCTCAAAAACAGCGTTGGGCATCTTGGTGCTGATTGCAGCCATAGCACTCGCTCATCTGGCTATTACCAACGGGGATGTCAGCGGGGGATGGACACTAAACGGGGAACAGGTACGTGTGGGTATTACCCGGACGATGTATCCTTTTTTTGCAGGCTTGCTGCTTTCGCGGATCGCAAAACCTGCCCGCATCCGGAATGCCGTTTTGTGGTGCAGCCTCCTGGTCGCCCTCGTTTTGTACATGCCGCGCATTGGCGGTGCTGAACATCTTTGGATGAATGGGGTTTATGAATCGGTATGTATCATCCTTATTTTTCCGCTTATTGTTTACCTGGGGGCCAGCGGCGTAATACATACCCGCACGGAAGGCAGGATCTGTAAATTCCTGGGGGATATCTCTTATCCGCTATACCTGGTGCATTTTCCATGGGTATATATTTACACAGCCTGGATCAGCAATCATAAAGGCGTTACCATCGTACAGGCCTGGCCCTATGCCTTGCTGATCCTGATGGGTAGTATTATTTTGGCCTATGCCTGTTTGAAATGGTATGATGAGCCGGTTCGCAGATGGCTGAGAAAAAAGATGGGATGAGGAGGATAGCACTAGAACTATATCTTATTAAACAATAAATGATCAGCATCAAACTGACCATGCAGCCTGTCGCTTGCCCATCCTGATGACCGGCCCGTTCTCAATATGATAACGCTCGATTTTATAATAGGAAAAAACGCCGGATCGATATAAAAGAATAAAAGTACTTAAATGCTTTTATTTGAGTTTTAGTATTATCTTTGTTCCGGATTAGGAATCTTTTAAAATTTATACGCATGGAAACAGCAACCATCATTAATGTTCAGGAGCTCGAACCCCGGTTGAGGCATCAAACGATATTTGATGTGTTCAATACTTTAAGGGAGGGGGAACATTTGATCATTCATAACAATCACGATCCGATGCCGGTTTATTATCAACTGATGAACATGCGCGGAAATATTTTTTCCTGGGAGTATTTGCAAAAGGGGCCGGAGTGGTGGGATATTAAGGTGACCCGGCAGGTGCCCATTATCCCAACAGAAAGTGAAGATGACATCATCCTGAATATCCCAGCTGTTGAACCCCAGCAAAAACATGCGCTGATCTTTAAAGTGTTTGAAACGCTGAGCCCCGGGGAGGCGTTTATCATACATAACAACCATGATCCCAAACCTGTTTATTATCAGCTGCAGGCAATGCATGGCGACATCTTTACCTGGGAATATCTGCAGCAGGGCCCGCAGTGGTGGAACATCCGGGTCAGTAAAAGAGATGCGGAGATCAAGGAACCAACCGGTAACATTTAGTTGAATGACTATGTTGATCAATGAACGAACAAAAATCGCGGCACTGCTGAAACAGCATCCTGATGCATTGGAAACCATTGTGAGGCTCAGTCCTGATTTTAAAAAACTGAGAAACCCCGTTTTAAGGGCATTAATGGCGGGAAGAACAACAATCGCCATGGCCTCAAAAATCGGGGGTTGCAAGCCCGAAGATTTTTTCAGGGCCCTGGCGCCCCTTGGTTTTGAAACGGACCATTCGCTACAGGCATCTCCGGATGATCCGGCACCGGAAAACAAACCCCGGCCGGAATACCTGCAGCATCTGCAACCCGGTCAGCAGATCAGTTTTGATGTAAGGGCCATGCTGGCTGAGGGAAATGACCCGCTGAAAGCCATACAGCAAAAGGTGAAATCATTAAACCCCGGAGAGGTTTTGGTGATTACCAACAATTTTGAACCCGTTCCGCTGATAAAATTATTAGAAAAACAAGGCTTTCAGACTTATGTGCATTACATCAATGCAGATACGATCGAAACCTATTTTTACAAAACAGTTACAGGGGAGGCTCCGGCACAGGAGGCCAGTGCGGGGGTGGAAGCGCCTGCTACAGCGGGAGATTGGGAGATCCTGCTGAAGCAATATGAAGATAAGCTGGTGACGATAGATGTCCGTCATTTGGAAATGCCTGCGCCAATGATGACGATTCTGGAAAACCTGGAAATCCTGCCCGAAGGGAAGGCCCTGTATGTTCATCACAAAAGAATCCCGGTATTCCTCCTTACGGAATTGAAGGAAAGAGCGTTCGATTACCGGATAAAAGAGATTCAGGAGGGTGAGGTATACCTGTTAATATTTAAAAGTAAATAGATTGGCTATGGTAACTCCAACAGTTGGCGGATTGCAGAAGACAACCAATTATAAAGTGGTGCTGCCATTTTATATCTATGCTTCCCTGGGGTTTCTCTTTGGTACGATCCTGCTGTTATGCAGCACGGATGCTATTGAAGCACACTATTTCAACCCGCATATACTGGCTATTACGCATACTATGGCATTGGCATGGGGCACGATGATTATCCTGGGAGCAAGCCATCAGCTGCTGCCGGTGCTGGTGGAGGGTGAGCTGGCCAGTGACCGGTTGGCTTACCTGACCTTTGGCTTTACGGCAGCAGGTATTCCTCTTTTGATCTATGGTTTCTACCTGTTTAATACAGGCTGGCCCCTGCAAACGGGTGCTGTACTTATTAATATTGGTTTGATCTGTTACCTGGCCAATGTCCTGACCAGTTCCTTTAAAAGCAGCCGGCGAAATGTGCATGCCTGGTACGTGATTGCCGCTACTTTATGGTTATTGGCAACCACAATTTTTGGATTGTTGCTCGTGCTGAATTTCAGCATACCCATCTTCCCCCGCAATTCGGTGGATTATTTATCGATCCATGCGCATCTGGGAATTGTTGGCTGGTTTGTAATGATGGTGATGGGTGTGGGGGCAAGACTGATCCCCATGTTCCTGATTTCCAAATATACCAATGATAGGGTGTTGTGGTTGATTTTTGTATTGCTGAATGGTGCGCTGATCAGCTTTTCAATATTGTATCTTGCGGGCCTTTCAGCATTATGGTATTATATCCCGGTTGGTATCGGATTGACCGCTGTTGTATTCTTTGGCAGGCATTGCTATAAGGCTTATAAGGTCAGGCTCAGGAAGAGCGTAGACCAGCAAATGCAAACCTCACTGATTTCTGTAGCCCAAATGCTGCTGCCGTTCGTAGCGCTGATCATCGCCCTGGCTCTTTTGCCCCAGGGGAAATTTCCGGGGATGGCGATGATCTATGGTTTCTGTATTTTCTTTGGCTGGATCACGGCTATCATCCTGGGCATGACTTTTAAGACCATGCCTTTTATCGTCTGGAACAAGGTTTACCACAGCAAAGCTCATAAAGGACGGACGCCAGCTCCTAAAGACCTTTTCAATGATTCCGTTTACAAGATCATGTTATATAGTTATCTTGGAGGGTTTATGGTCTTTATCCCGGGCATGGTTTTTCTTAGCCAGATTGCCTTAAAAGCAGGCGCCCTGCTTTTGCTGATTGCCGCCCTGTTATATGTTTATAATGTACTGATCACCACCGGTCATAAATCAAAACAGATATGAACATTCACACAAATAATGATGAAAAATGTACGTATGCATTACAGGATCTGTACAATGTATATGATCCTGAGATCGGGTTGAATATTGTGGATCTGGGACTTGTTTACCAATTGTATTTTGATGAAGCAGGCAAAGGCCTGACATGCCTCATGACCCTGACCACCCAGTTTTGCCCCATGGGAGATGCAATTACAGCAGATACGCGCAGCTCACTGAACCGGGCATTTCCGGATTGGGAAATAACCCTCAATCTGACATTTGATCCACCCTGGAATTGGAACATGATTTCTCCTGAAGGAAGGGAGTTTTTAGGAAGGTAAACTTATTAAACTAAAAGAATCAATATGCTGAGCTTAACTTGCAAAACGGCGATCAAAGCGGTCATCTATCTATCGGGCAAAAGCGAAGAAGACGAAAAAGCCAATATCAGAGAAATATCCGATCATATTAATGCCAGTGAACACACTGTTGGAAAAATATTGCAGCTGCTGGCCCGGAATAAAATAATCAATAGCCTCAAGGGGCCCGGCGGAGGGTTTTATTTGAATGAAGCGCAACAGGAACAGCCCGTTATTCATATTGTGGAAGCAATAGAGGGCGCCGGGATCTTTAAGGAATGCGGGCTGGGACTGAGCAAATGCTCGGCATCCCATCCCTGTCCGATCCACAACGAATATAAGATCGCAAGGGAGCTGATGGAAAAGATCTTCCGGGAAAGAAAGGTCCGGCTTCTTTGTCATGCGGTCTCCAACGGGTTGGCCCACCTGATTGGTTAGGCCCGGATTACAGCATATTATATAATAAATTTTATAAAATGACAATAGAGAAAAACGCGGACGGAGACATGGATGTAAGGGTCTTGGTCCCGATCAAAAGACACGAATTATTGATCCGGCTGTTCAAGGAGCTGCCGGTGGATGATAGCTTTATTTTTATAAACGACCATGACCCGTTGCCGTTATTTTACGAGCTCCGTTCCATATACGGGGATGTGGTAGGTTGGGATTACCTAAACCGCGGCGGAAGGGAATGGAAAGTGAAGGTAACCCGCCTGGAAGCGTCCGGCAGCGTGGAATTTGAGGGTATTTCGACCCTGCTTGATTTAAGAAAAGCCGACAGGAAGGAGTGGAAGCAAATTGTTTTTCACCGGTATGGGATGATGGAACAAAACACGACTATGGAACTGATCGCCAGCGAAGATCCGGTTGAAGTGCATCATATTTTCATTCAAAAGTTTGAAGGCCGGCACAAATGGATCTATAAAAAGAAAGAAGAGGGCGTGTTTGTGGTTCATATCACCAAACAGGATGATAGCGGGTTGGGGGATGAGGGCTTTTCGGTAGTGAATGAATTTGATCTGCGGCCGTTTCCCCCGGCAGAAAGACATGAGTTGTTTTATAAGGCCTTTGCGGACATCCGGCCGGGCGAAGCTTTTGAATTCATCAATGATCATGATCCCAAACCCCTGTATTATCAGATGGAGGCTGAAAGTAAAGAGCCGTTCCGGTGGGAATATCTTGAGAAAGGTCCTGAGACCTGGAAAGTGCGGGTGGTAAAAGTAAGAAACTGAAATATGAAGCAGCAGGCACCGCTCTACGATTTTTTTACAGCAGACCACAGACGTATTGAAAAGATCTTTTCCGAGGCGATAAAGGATACAAACAATGTTGACCTGGAAAAGTATCATGAGTTCAGAGTGGGCTTACTGACCCATATAAAGATGGAGGAAAAGATCCTTTTTGCAGCTGCCCAGCAAGCAAACGGCGGAGCGCCGCTTCCCCTGCAGGCAAAACTACGATTGGATCATGGCGCCCTTACATCCTTACTGGTTTGTTTTCCCGCCCCGCAGGTGATCGAAATGATCCGTCATATTATGGAACAGCATGATATACTGGAAGAGGAGCAGGGCGGTATGTATGAGGCCTGCGAAAAACTGACCCGGCAGGAGCGGGAACAGATCCTGGAAGACCTGAAGCGCGTTACCCCGGTTCCGGTTCATCCATTCAATAAAGCCTCCTATGTGCTGGAGGTGGCCAAACGTTCTGCAAAGAGGGCCGGATTTGATTTCGATGTTTTTTAGCGGCATTTTTTCCATCGGCCTGATAAACGCCGGCTACCAACAAAGAAGCGCCCGTCAATATTTTGCGGGTGGTTTGTAGATATGTATTTTTATCCGGCATTAAAAAAAAGTTGAATCATGAAAAAGATCTTATTATCTGTGCTGCTTGCCGCGGCTCTTTTGCCCGCCCGTGCCCAAACCGAAAAGGGACGGTTTGCCATTTCCGGAAACACCAACCTGAGTTTCCTGGCCGTCAACACCAAAACGCTTACGGATAGTGTAAAAACCGGTGAAGTGAAGGCGAGGAGCTTTAACGCAAACCCTTCAGTTGCCTATTTTGTTGCCAACGATCTGGCCATTGGTGTCAGCGGCAGCTTTCAGTATGATCGTACATTAACACCCGCGGGCACTACCCCCGGTTATTTACATTCCTGGTCTGCAGGTGTGCTGCCTGCAGTTACCTATTTCATCCCGGTTTCCGGCCTGGTTAAGCCCACATTGGGTATTGGCGCGGGATATCTGTGGGTGTTTGACGGGGATGCGGACCTGCAGGGGCTTACCCTGAATGGAAAAGCCGGGGTATCCTTTTTTGTGAATAAGAACGTATCACTGGACCTGGGTTTGCAATATGCAAATAACCGGTTAAAGGATAATCGGAGACAGCAGGTAAGGTATCATGAAAACGGCGTTGGTGCGCTGTTTGGCGCCAGCATTTTCTTCTGATAAAACCAGCGCTTACCAGAGGTGCGTTTCGGGTTTCAGGTTTAAGTCTGACGTTTGATGTTTGTGATTTGTGGTTGGGTCCTGTTTCCACACCTGGTGTCCAATTTTCAAAAGGGGTTTCAATTGGTTTAATGTGGTTGAGGACGGCCGGAAAGGCTGAAACTTTAAACGTGATACATGCGTTCGGCATTCAAGGTTTCCCGATCTGACCTGGAACATTGAACATTAAACCTGGAACTTCTCTCTTGGGCTATAGCACCGCCAGGCTATCCATCTTGTCCTGGTCGATCTGTTTTACCATCGCCTCCAGGGAATCGAATTTAACTTCTTCCCGGAGGAATTGTTTTACATATACCCGCAGGGATTGCCCGTAAATAGTGGCATCAAAATCAAAGATATTGACCTCTACGGTTCGCCTGGTGCCATTTACGGTAGGGCGCAATCCAATACTCATCATCCCCTTAAAACGCCGGGTATTGTCTGCAAGGGCGGCATACACCGCATAAATACCATTGCCCGGGATGATCTTTTCTTCATCCATGATTTTTAGGTTGGCGGTAGGATAACCCAGCTCGCGACCCAGCTTATCGCCATGGACCACTTCGCCTTCAAAAAAGAAATCGTAGCCCAGCAGGTGGTTGGTAGTTGTTGTATCGCCCTTCAGGATGGCTTCGCGGATCTTGGTGGAGCTGATGGAAATATTATCAAGAATATGTTTGGGTATTTCCTGCAGCGCATATTGGTATTTTTGCTGAAGCTGTTCCAGCAGTTTATAGTCGCCCATGCGATCGCGCCCAAACCGGTGGTCATAACCGATGATGATCGTATGCGGTTTGAATTTTTCAATAAGGAAATTGCACAAATAATCTTCGGGCAGCTGGTTGGCAAACACCTCGGTAAAGGGGATAATGACCAGGTGGTCCACATCAAGCGCCTCCAGCAGCTCAATGCGCTCATCAAGAGTATTGATCAGCCGGAGCCCGAGAATGGAAGAGTTGACCACCTTGCGGGGGTGGGGATGAAAAGTGATGATCACCGATTCGCCGTTTACCTCGCGGGCCCTGGCGGTCAGCTGCCGGATCACTTTCCGGTGGCCTTCATGTACGCCGTCAAAGGTTCCAATGGTGATAACGGCATTCTTAAACCCGGGCAATGCCTCAATATTCCTGTGAATTTGCATAAAGTACAAATTTAGCGGTCAAAGCCCAAAGTTCAAACCTCAAATAGCAAATCCTGTCTTATCTTAGCGGCCTTAACAAAATAAGAGCAACTGATGTCGTTATATTCCAAAAGAGGTGTTTCTGCGCAAAAAGAAGAAGTACATGCCGCCACCCAAAAACTGGATAAAGGCCTTTACGAAAAAGCATTTTGTAAAATTTATCCCGATGTACTGGTTGGGGATGCGGCCTGGGCAAACGTAATGCATGCCGATGGAGCCGGTACCAAGAGCATACTGGCCTACCTGTACTGGAAGGAAACGGGCGATGCCAGTGTTTGGCGCGGTATTGCCCAGGATGCCATCGTGATGAACCTGGACGATCTCTTGTGCGTGGGAATCTATGACCAGCTGGCTTTTTCCTCTACCATCGATCGCAATAAAACCGTTATCCCGGCGGAAGTTTTATCGGAAGTCATTAACGGAAGCCAGGCTTTTTTTGATACCATGCGGGGGTTTGGGATTAATATTACCTACATGGGAGGCGAGACGGCCGATGTGGGCGATGTGGTGCGCACCATTGCCGTAAACGGTACCATGACAGCGCGCTGGCCCCGTAAAAAACTGGTTACCAACGAAAAAATAAAACCAGGAAATGTGATCGTGGGATTGGCTTCTTTTGGTAAAACAAACTATGAGCAGGAATATAACAGCGGGCTGGCCAGCAATGGGCTTACCAGTGCCCGCCATGATGTATTGAAGAAGGAATACGGGAAAAAATATCCCGAAACCTTTGAGCCGGGCCTGGCGGATGAAGTGGTATACATTGGCCCCCATGGAATGACTGATACCATTGAGGTGGATGGAGCCGTAACAACGATCGGGAAACTGCTGCTGAGCCCTACCCGTACCTTTGCACCGGTGCTGAAAGTATTGCTGGAGGAGCATTTTGAGGCTATTAACGGGTTGATCCATTGCAGCGGCGGTGGCCAAACCAAGTGTATGAAATATGTGCCCGATGATGTAAAGATTGTAAAGGACAACCTGTTTACGCCTCCCGTAATTTTTGATATCATTCAAAAAGCCAGCGGTGCCGACGCCCGGGAAATGTACCAGGTATTTAATATGGGAACCCGGCTGGAGATCTATACCAGCGAAAAAGATGCAGACGCTATTATTGGCGTGGCCACAGCGCTGGGTGTGGATGCCCGGGTGATCGGAAGGGTGGAAGCCAATGATAAACAAGCGCTGGAGATCCATACCGGCGAAGAAACCATCCTGTTTTAATCAAATAAATCATTGGGGCCACAAAGACCCGAAGAAACACGAAGAGGTTGAAAGGGACACTGCGCCGTTGCGCCTCCGCGCGAAATAAACTACAACGGGCGGCAAAACTCAACCGCAAAGCGCGCCATGAACCGCAAAGGTTTAAAATCTTAGCGAACCTTGCGGTTAAGCGCCTCCGGCTGAAATAAATCATTAAGGCCACAAAGACCCGGAGGCTCAAAGAAACACGAAGGGGTTGAAAGGAACACTGCGTCTCTGCTCCGTTGCGTCTCCGCGCGAAATAAACTACAACGGGCTATAGCATTAAAAGCATTTGTGTTTCTGCGTTTCAGTGGCAAACGGTATCCGGTTATGATGCCAAAGCTGCTGCAATACGGTTGTAAAGTTCCTCATCACTCACCGGCTCGGGTTTAAAGGGAGCGCCAATCACTTTTTCGTACAGCTCAATGTACCGGTCAGAAATGGTGCCGATCCATTCATCGCTCATTTCCGGAACGGTTTGGCCCTCTTTGCCCATAAAATCGTTGGCGATCAGCCATTCCCTCACAAATTCCTTACTAAGCTGCTGCTGTCTTTCACCGGCCGCAAGCCGTTCTTTAAAACCATCAGCATAAAAATAGCGGGAACTGTCGGGGGTATGAATCTCATCCATGAGGATGATAGCCCCGTCTTTTTTCCCAAATTCATACTTGGTGTCTACCAGGATAAGACCCTGGCGGGCCGCCAGTTCCTGGCCGCGTGCAAAAAGCGCCAGGGCCAGTCGTTCCAGTTCGCTCCACTCTGTTTCGGTGGCCAGTTCCTGGGCAATGATTGCTTCCTTGCTTATATCTTCATCATGCCCTTCATCGGCCTTGGTGCTGGGGGTGATGATGGGCGTGGGAAAGGCCTCGTTCTCCTGCATGCCTTCCGGCAAAGCTACGCCGCACAACTCCCGTTTTCCGGATGCGTACGTGCGCCAGGCATGACCGGTTAAATGACCCCGTACCACCATTTCAATTTTAAAAGGGATGCATTTAACGCCTATTGATGCATTGGGAGCGGGTACCTGCTGCAGCCAGTTATTACAGATGTCGCGCGTTGCATTCAGCATAAATGCTGCAATCTGGTTCAGCACCTGCCCTTTATAGGGGATGGGGCGGGGGAGGATTACATCAAAAGCAGAAATACGATCCGAGGCAATCATGACCAGCCGGTCATCATCAATGGTATATACATCTCTTACTTTACCCTTATAAAAAGCGGTTTGACCGGGAAAACTAAAGTTTGACATGCTGCGAAAATACTTCGCCTTTGGTTATGAACAACCAGCTGGTGAGAAAAAATTCCAGGCAGCCCCGTGGCTGCGGAAATTAAATTTTTATTTTCAACTAACAAGTGTTATTTTAGAGTTGGAATTTCTAAAACCTCGAATTTTATGCGACTTACGAATTACCTGTTCACTACGGTGTCCCTGCTTTTCCTGTGCGCAGCGGGGAGTTTTGCCCAAACAGCACCAATAGTGTCCGGCACCATTAAAAACAGCGAGACCGGTGAAGCCGTAAATGCTGCTTCGGTGCTTGTATCCGGCACCTCCACCGGTACCTATTCCAAACCCAATGGCTTTTTTGAACTAAAGGTTGCCGGCTATCCGGTTACGCTGGTTATTTCTTCCGTTGGCTACACAACACAGGAAGTTACCGTTACTGTAGCGGGCCCGGTGGCCATTTCTCTGGCGCCCGGAAACGACCTGGGGCAGGAGGTGGCGGTGGCGGCGAGCCGGGTGGCAGAGCGTATGCTGGAATCGCCGGTTACCATCGACCGGGTCAACAGTGCGGCCATTAAGAGCATGGCTGCCCCCAATTTTTACGATGCCTTATCAGGCATAAAAGGCGTTGATCTGACCACTTCGAGTCTGACATTTAAAACCGTAAGTACAAGAGGGTTTAACGGTAGCGGAAACCTGCGGTTTAACCAGCTGGTTGATGGTATGGACAACCAGGCCCCCGCGTTGAACTTTTCCGTGGGCAATGTGGTGGGGATGACGGAGATGGATGTGGATAACCTCGAATTGCTGTCGGGAGCCTCTTCGGCATTATATGGCTCGGGCGGTATGAACGGCACCTTGCTAATGACGAGTAAAAGCCCGTTCAAATACCAGGGGCTCAGCGTAAACATCAAACAGGGGGTTATGCACGTGGCTGATCCCCAAAGCAAGGCCCGGCCGTTTTACGACTGGTCGCTCCGGTGGGGACAACAGCTTGGGCAAAAGTTTGCCTATAAATTATCGGCCTCGTATATGAAAGCACAGGACTGGATAGCGAATGATACCCGCGATCTGAACCGGAATAACGTGATCAGCTCTTTAAAACCCAACGGCACACGACTCAATGATCCTAATTATGACGGGGTAAACGTTTTTGGCGATGAAGCCAGCGCCAGCATGGCAGGTATAGCGCAAGCCGCAATCTTTGGGCCGGCTAACTCCACACTGGAAGCCGTTCAGACGGCATTGGCAGCTCAATATGGCCGCCCGCCCACCCAGGCAGAAATCCTTTCTTACTATGCCGGCAACCAGGCTGCCGGCCCCCTCTATATTTTTGCAAACGGTCTTACACAAGGATACTATGGCGGGCAGCTGGTGAGCCGCACGGGTTATGATGAAAAAGATCTCGTAAACTATGGCGCATATAGTTTTAAAACATCGGGCGGACTGTATTATAAGATAACCGATAATATTGAAGCCTCCCTGCTGGGGTATTGGGGGCTTGGTACCACGGTATATACCGGGGCCGATCGTTATTCCCTGCTAAATTTTAAGATAGGGCAGTATAAGGCAGAAATAAAAGGGAAAAACTGGTTCCTGAAGGCGTACACCACCCAGGAAAATTCCGGTGACTCATATACGGCAACAACGGCAGCCCTGTATCTGAACCGCCAATGGCGCTCCGATGCCGATTGGTTTGGATTGTATTCCGGAACCTATTCCGCCGCACGGCTGCAGGGCGCTTCGGAGGAGGCGGCCCACGCTGCGGCAAGAACAGCTGCGGATGCCGGCAGGTACCTGCCCGGCACACCGGCCTATGACAGCGCGCTGGTAAGGGCAAAAAACACCAGCATTAAAGATGGCGGCGCCCGGTTTGCCGATAAATCGGACCTGTTTTATTATGAAGGCCAGCTGAACCTTTCGGACCAGGTAAAATTTGTAGAAACCATACTGGGCGCTTCCTACCGGGTATATTCGCTCAATTCTGCCGGAACCATTTTTGCGGATACAACCGGCCGTATAAAAATAAACGAATATGGCGGCTATGTACAGTTACAAAAGCGTTTATTCAACGAAGTGCTCAAACTTACAGGTTCGGTACGCTTTGATAAACGGGATGGTTATAAGGAGCGGTTTACGCCCAGGGCCAGTGCGGTAATACGGGTAGCAAGGGATAATAATATCCGTCTTTCTTTCCAAACGGCCTACCGGTTTCCTTCAACCCAGGATCAGTGGATTAACCTGAACACGCCCGGCAGCCGGCTTATTGGCGGCGATCCGGGCTTTGTAAATTATTTCCATTTTGATACCAACCCGGTTTATACCTCGGAAAGCGTGGCTGCGTACCGCAGCTCTATAGCGGCAGGAACGCCCAACCCGGCTTTGTTAAAAACAGCACAGTTTACCTCCGTTAAACCTGAACGGATGAGCTCTTTTGAGCTGGGATACCGGGGATTGCTGACCAAAGAGTTATTGATTGATGTGTACGGATACCGGAGCGCGTTTAAGGACTTTATTGCCCGGGTGGCTGTAGCAAGAGGAAGCAGCGGCGATCCGGCCAGGGCGGCTGTGGATCTGGCCAGTCCCTTTACTTCTACTAATTATTCTTTTGTAACCAATACGGATGTGGCCGTAACTTCCTATGGCTGGGGGTTAGGACTGGAGTATCGTTTTAGGGGCGGATATGTATTTGGCGGAAATCTTTCGAGCGACCTGTTAGAGGATGTGCCCGCAGGGTTTATCTCTTTCTTCAATACGCCCAAATACCGGTTTAATATAAGTCTGGCTAATGAAAATGTGGTAAAGAATACAGGATTTAACCTGGTGTACCGCTGGCAGGACAAGGTTAATTGGGAAGGCACTTTCGGGTCGGGGCCCGTACCGGCATACGGCACGCTGGATGGGCAGGTTTCCTATAAAATGAGCCGGATCAACACAAGTATCAAGCTGGGGGCATCCAATTTGCTGAACAAATACTACTCCAGTGCTTTTGGAAACCCGATGGTAGGCGGGTTGTATTATATCAGCCTGGGGTATAATCTTTAATGCAAAAAGCTGCCCGGGAACCGGACAGCTTTTTACGATCTTGGCGGGTGGGGTAATAATTAACCAAAGATCCCTTTTCTAAGGTTACGGATCCCTTCACCAATTTTGAAACCGTTGTGATATACTTCAATTTTATAATCACCATGTGTGAACCCATCGGGGTTACGGATCGGAAACGCTACTCCTTTGCGTGTTCCCTGCTCATACTCTACAGGTACTTTTGCAGTAAAATTTCGGTCGCCGTCCTGGCGGGTAGTCATAGAGCCGGAAGATAGCTGTACGTTTTGCACAACTGTTCCTTTGGGGTCTGTAACCACTACATAAAGATCAGCGGGGCCGGAAGTGGTAATCCTGTTTTCTACATTAAATGCAACCTTTAACATATCCACCTTACGGGCAAAGCTGGTTTGTTTTTCCTTGCCATTCCGTTTTTCTTTCAGCGGGGTTATAGACATGCCGGAAGCTGATAACGTGCTGCCCACATCTACAGTGCTGGCCAGTTCGTCATTTTCTTTACTCCTTGTGTCAAGGTTTTGACTCAGGATGTCTTTCTCCGCCGTCAGGTGTGTGTTCTTTGCGGTCAACTCCATGTTTTCGCCTTTCAGTTGCGATACCTGCGCTTCCAGGCGGCCAATCTGGCCATTTAATTCGCCAATTAAATGACGGGCTCTCTGAAGATCTGCAGCCGTTGCCTTTTTATCATTAAGGATGCGGGTGATCTCCGATTTACGACCGTCAATTTCTTTTTGAAGGGCCGTCTTCTCACCTTGTAAACTATTGTTTGCCCCGGTAATGGAATCCAGGCGCATTTCTGCAAGATTAAACATCTGCCGCAGAGAATCCGATTCTGACATTGCAGTGGCTACCTCCGTGTTGGTCGGCTGGGTGGTACCAGAGCCGCCGGGAGCATTCTTGCTCCATAAAATATAGCCCCAGGTTCCCAGCAATGCTGCAACCAATAATCCGATTAAAACATTCCTGCCGGTGTTATTGCTGTTAGGAGCGCCGGAGGAAGAACCTGTTGTTTGAGAAGAAGCTGAAGGGTAATTCGTATTTGCCATAATCATCTAAATTTTACATAGTTTTTATAGTGTATGAATAAGATAACCAAATATATATGAAAGAAATAAATATATATCAGGTGTCAATTATGATTGTAAACACAAATTATGCCAAACGACTTTTTTGCTAAAACATATACGCATTTATATAATATTTACGAATTGTTAAAAAACTTATCTTGCGCATTATGAGCGTGGAAAAAATCCTCGGAGATTGGAAGAAAAAGAGTTACAAACCAATTTATTGGCTGGAGGGAGAGGAAGACTATTATATAGATCAGCTGGTGGATTATGCCGAAACTAATATACTTACCGAAAGCGAGGCTTCTTTTAACCTGACTATTTTTTATGGAAAGGATGCTGCCTGGGCAGATATTATAAACGCCTGCAGGAAATATCCCATGTTCTCAGACCGGCAGGTGGTGATCCTTAAAGAAGCCCAGCAACTAAAAGAGATGGAAAAGCTGGAAGCCTATTTTAACCAGCCGCTGAGCTCTACTGTTTTTATTGTTGCCTACAAAGAAAAAAAGCTGGATTCCCGCACAAAGTTTGCAAAGCTGGTAAAAGAACGATCGGAGTTTTTTAGTACAAAGAAGCTTTATGACAATGCCTTACCGGAATGGGTAACTACCTATGTTGCCAAACTGGGATACACCATTTCGCCAAAAGCAACCATGTTGCTGGTAGATCATATCGGGAATGACCTGGCGCGTATTGGCAATGAAATCCAGAAGATCCTGATCAATCTGAAAGGCCGGACCGCCATTACCGAGGAGGATGTCGAAAATTTCGTGGGAATCAGCAAAGACTTTAACATCTTTGAACTGCAGACTGCAGTGGCAACAAAAGACCTGGCCAAAGCGATACGGGTGATCCGGTATTTTGGCGATAACCCCAAAGCGGCGCCCATCCAGTTGGTGCTGCCCTCTCTTTATGCTTTCTTCAGCAAGGTCTTTATGATCTTTGGGGCATCGGGTCCGGAAGATGCCATTGCAAAACAGATTGGGGTTAACAGTTTCTTTTTTAAAAGCTATTCCCAGGCATCCCGCATGTATGGATACGAGGGCGTTGAAAAGGTATTGCTGCTATTACACCAGTACAACCTCAAAAGCATTGGAGTTAATGCCGCAAGGGCAACGGATGAAGCCCTGTTAAAGGAAATGGTTGTGAAGATGATGATGTAGGCCTCCCTTCGGGAATGTAAAATATTGAATGCAAAATATTAAATGTAGAAGGCAGGAAAAGCGAAGCCCATCAAGCCCAAAAGCGGATCTAACCTGAAACTTGAAACCACAGGTGTCCGGGGAAAAAAGTAAGTGTAAATAAAAGAAGGAGGCTTTTGGGCCTCCTTTTAAGTAGATTTAGGTTACCACACACAAAATCTACGTAT